>MEEF01000084.1 GCA_001724355.1 Mesorhizobium sp. SCN 65-20
TGGCACAAACGGCCGCCCCAGAGAAGCCGGTGTGTTGATCATCGTCAGTCGCCTGTTGCGCGAGATTAGAACAAGGACCACGACGGTCGCCAGATAGGGGAGAGAAGAAAGTAGCTGCGAAGGAACACCTATCCCCAATGCTTGTGCATGGAGCTGGCCGATCGACACCGCACCGAACAGATAGGCGCCTGCAACGACGCGCCAGGGGCGCCACGAAGCGAAGACCACAAGCGCGAGAGCGATCCAGCCGCGGCCGGCCGTCATGTTCTCGATCCACTGCGGCGTGTAGACGAGCGAGAGGTACGCGCCCGCCAGACCTGCGCAGGCGCCTCCGAACATCACGGCCAGATAGCGGATGCCGATGACGTTGATGCCGAGCGCATGCGCCGAAGTGTGGTTGTCGCCGATCGAGCGCAGGGTGAGGCCGGCGCGCGTCCTGAACAGGAAGTAGGCCACGCCGGCTGCCAGCAGCAGCGAGACGTAGAACAGCGGGTCCTGGCCGAAGAAGAGATTGCCCACCAGCGGCAGGTCGGTCAGCACCGGGATGTAGACATAGCCCATCTTGACGCCCGGCAGACCGACGAAGGCTTCGCCGATCATGCCCGACAGGCCAAGGCCGAGCAGGGTAAGCGCAAGGCCCGTCGCGACCTGGTTGGTCACCAGCGTCAACGTCAGGAAGCCGAACAGCAGCGAAAACAGGGCGCCTACGATGATGGCGGCAAGCACGCCGAGCCAGGGCGAGCCGGTGGCCAGCGCGACACCGAAGCCGGTGACCGCACCCATGACCATCATGCCCTCGACGCCGAGGTTGAGGACGCCCGAGCGCTCCACCACCAGTTCGCCGAGGGCGGCGATGAGCAGCGGAGTGGCGGCCGTGGCGATCGTTATCAGAATGCCTTCAAGCATTTTGCGTGGCCTCCCCGGCCTTGGCGGCGGTCGTGCGGACGAAGCGAACGCGGTAGAGGATCAGAGTGTCGCAGGCGAGCACGAAGAACAGGAGTATGCCCTGGAAGGCGCGCACCACCTTGTCCGAGACGCCGATCGAGATCTGGGCTGCCTCGCCGCCCAGATAGGACAGCGCCAGCACCAGACCCGCCGCGATGATGCCGAGCGGATTGAGGCGGCCGAGGAAGGCCACGATGATCGCGGCAAAACCGTAGCCGGGCGAAATCGTCGGCCGCAACTGGCCGATGGCGCCTGCCACTTCGGATATGCCGGCAAGACCGGCGAGGCCTCCCGAAAGCAGGAAGGCGAAGAACACCATGCGCGACGACGAGAAGCCAGCGAACCTGCCCGCCCTCGGGCTCTGGCCCAGGACCATGATCTCGAAGCCCCTCAGGGTGCGGGTCAGTACGAACCAGAGCGCCACTGCCGCCACGATGGCGAACACGAAGCCCCAGTGGGCGCGGCCCGATGCCGACCAGATTTCCGGCAACACCGCGCTCGGGTTGAAGTTGCGCGTCTCGGGAAAATTCAGCCCCTCCGGATTGCGCCATGGGCCGCGCACCATCCAGTCGAGGAAGAGCTGCGCGACATAGACCAACATCAGGCTCGTCAGGATTTCGTTGGTGTTGAAGCGCACCTTGAGGAAAGCGGGGATCGCGGCGTAGGCCGCGCCACCGACGATACCCATGAGCAGCATCAGCGGCAGCACGATCCAGGACTGGAACTCCGGGAACATGACCGGCAGGATCGAGCCGGTGATCGCGCCGATGATGAACTGGCCTTCGGCGCCGATGTTCCAGTTGTTCGAGAGGTAGCAGATGGACAGACCAACCGCGATCAGGATGAGCGGTGCGGCCTTGACCGCCAGTTCGTGCAGCGACCAGACCTCGCGAAGCGGGTCCACGAAATAATAGTACAGCGCCTCGACCGGGTTCTTGCCGAGGAGCGAGAACATGATCGCACCGGCAACGAGGGTGAGCGCGAGGGCGATGAAGGGCGACAGCGCGGCAAAGAGCGCCGACCGCTCGGGCCGCTTGACGAGTTCGATACGCATCACGCGACCTCCTTCGCATGATCGATGTGACCGGGTTCGGCGCCGCCCATCAAAAGACCGATGCGCTCGAGGGTCGCTTCCGCGATCGGGATCGGCTTCGACAGTTCGCCATTGTGCATGACGGCGATCGAGTCCGAGATTTCGAACAGTTCGTCGAGGTCCTGGCTGATGACGAGCACGGCAGAGCCATTGCGTGCAAGCTCGATCAGCGCCTGGCGGATACGGGCCGCGGCGCCGGCATCGACGCCCCAGGTCGGCTGGTTGACCACCATCACGGACGGATTGCGGTCGAGTTCGCGGCCGATGATGAACTTTTGCAGATTGCCGCCCGAAAGCGCCGCCGCTTCTGGATCGGGCGCGCTCTTGCGCACGTCCATGACCTGGATGATGCGCTGCGCGGCCTGCTGGATCGCCCCGGACTTCACCAGCCCGGCGGTGCCGACGAAGGCCTTGGCGTCCGTCGCATGGCGAGAGAGCAGCAGATTGTCCGAGAGTTTCATGCGCGGCGCAGCACCGTGGCCCAGACGCTCCTCCGGAACGAAGGCTGCCCCGAGCATGCGGCGGGCTGAAATGCCCATCCGCCCGGCCGTTTTGCCACGGATGCGGACGGCATCAGCGCTTTCCTGCAGCGCCTCGCCCGAGATCGCCTCGAACAGTTCGCCCTGCCCGTTGCCGGCAACACCGGCGATACCGACGACTTCGCCGCCGTGCACGTTGAGCCAGATGTCCTTGAGCGGCATAGCAAATGGGCTCGCCGGCTTGCGGCTGAGACCGCGAATGCCGAGCAACTCGTCGCCCTTCACCGACGCCGTGGTGCGTTCCGCCATCTTCACGTCGCTTCCGACCATCATCCGGGCGAGCGAAGCGGGCGTTTCCTGGCGCGGGTCGCAATGTCCGACGACCTTGCCGTGCCTGAGCACGGTGGCCCGGTCGCACATGCGCTTCACCTCTTCGAGGCGGTGGGAGATGTAGAGAATCGACTTGCCTTCGGAACGCAGCCTTTCGAGGGTCTCGAACAGCTTGTCCGCCTCTTGCGGGGTCAAGACCGAGGTGGGTTCGTCGAGGATGATGAGATCCGGCGTCTGCAGCAGGCAGCGGATGATCTCGATGCGCTGGCGTTCGCCCACCGAAAGGTCACCCACGAGCGAATCCGGATCGAGCGGCAGGCCATAGCTGTAGGAAAGGGCGCGGGACTTGGCGGCGATCGTGCCGATCGGCGTGTCGTCGGCGAGCGACAGTGCGATGTTTTCGGCAGCCGTCAGCGCCTCGAACAGCGAAAAGTGCTGGAACACCATGCCGATGCCGAGCTTCTTCGCGACGCCGGGGCTGGTGATCCTGACCGGCTGGCCGTTCCAGCGGATTTCGCCGCCATTCGGCTCGAGCGAGCCGAACAGCATCTTCACCAGGGTCGACTTGCCGGCCCCGTTTTCGCCGAGCAGCGCGTGGATTTCGCCCTTGGCGACGGTAAGGTCGATCTGGTCGCACGCCTTGAGCGTGCCGAATATCTTCGTCAGGCCGCGAACCTCGAGCAGGTTCGGCCCATTGGCTGCAGGTGTTGTGTCCACAACGCCTCCCATTGTCATTTCTTTTTTATGTTCCCGGAAGCATGGTAGGCGCGCCCTGCTCCCGCCGCAAAGTATCCAGTGTCAAGAAAGTTATTCAAGAAATCATGCGAGAATTCACGGAATGAGCACCGTCGCGCCGGTCGTACTACGACCTTCGAGGTCGGCATGTGCCCGGGCGGCGTCGCGTAACGCATAGCGCTGATTGATCCTGATCTCTACTGCGCCTTTCAACACCACGTCGAAAAGCGCGTCTGCGGAGCGGACAAGATCCTCGCGACGCGCATTATAAGCGAAAATCGTCGGGCGCGTCGCATAGAGCGAACCCTTTTGCGCCAACAACGAAATGCTGAACGGCGGTATCGGTCCAGAGGACTGGCCAAAGCTCACGAAAGTGCCCATCGGCTTAAGACAGTCGAGCGAAGCCGGGAAGGTGTCGTTGCCGACGGAATCGTAGACCACATCGCACTTCCGGCCGCCGGTGATGGCTGCCACTTCGGCGACGAAGTCCTGGGAGCGGTAGTTGATGACGTGTTCGAAGCCGTTCGATCTGGCCAGTTCCGCCTTCTCGTCTGACCCGACAGTGCCGATCACCGTCGCGCCCAGATGCTTGGCCCACTGGCCAAGGATCAGTCCGACGCCGCCGGCCGCGGCATGATAGAGGATGGTGTCGCCCGCCTTGACCTTGAATGTGCGGAGCAGCAGGTACTCGGCGGTCATGCCCTTGAGCATCATCGCCGCCGCCTGCTCGTCGCTGATGCCTTCCGGTATCTCCACCAGCCGATCGGCGGCGATCAGGCGCTCTTCGCAGTAAGCTCCGGTCGGAACGGCGTAGGCGACACGATCGCCGGCCTTCAGCCAGTCGACCCCTTCGCCCACCTCCAGCACAACCCCGGCCGCCTCGCCGCCTGGGATGACTGGCATGCCGGCAGGGGCCGGATAGAGGCCCATACGGTAATAGACGTCGATGAAGTTGAGGCCGATCGCGGTATGACGCACGAGGACCTCGCCCCGTCCCGGGCGTCCGGGGTCGGCGTCCTCGTAGACCAGAGCCTCGGGCCCTCCATGGGTATGGACTCTGACCGCCTTGGCCATTCGATCAATCCTTCCGAGCGCCGAGATTGGGGAAGAGCTGCATCACGCCGCCGATGAAGAACAGATAGATGCCGCTGATGGCCATGCCGACCTTGACCCATTCGCTGGCGTCCATCTGCTGCAACAGGGCAACGGCGCCCAGGGCACACCAGATGAGCGTCATGGGCAGATTGATGTTCCTCAGCCGGACGACCCGCACCGGGTGCAGGAAGTTCATCGGCACGAAGGTGAGTATGCCGGCTATGACGACCACGGCGAAGGAGATCCACTGGCCGGGCTCTATGACGAACAGGGTGAACACCACCATGTTCCAGACCACGGGGAAGCCCTTGAAGAAGTTCTCCTTCGTCTTCATCCCGGTGTCGGCGTAGTAGATGGCGCTCGACACGACGATGATCGCTCCGGACAGGAACGACAGCCCCTCGCCCATGAAGCCGCCCTGGTAGAGCGCAAAGGCCGGGATGAGCACGTATGTGACGTAGTCGATGATGTTGTCGAGCAGTTCGCCCGACCATGTCGGCAGGATTTCCTTGACCTCGAGCTTGCGCGCGATTGGGCCGTCGATGCCGTCGACGAACAGCGCAAGGCCGAGCCACCAGAACATCGCCGTCCAGCGTTGCTCGCTCGCGGCTACGAGCGAAACGAAGGCCAGGAACGAACCGGATGCGGTAAGCAGGTGGACCGAAAAGGCTCGTGCCTGCGGCCAGGTGACTTTCTTTGGCTTCACGGTCCCCGCCAATCCAGTTTGCAGATTTCTGCCGAGCGGCCGGCAAAGTTCCAGTTGCGGCCGAAGGCGCGCATCTTGCTCTTGTCGGACCTCGCAACGATGATCTCGGGCGCGATCCAGTACTCGGAGTTGGTGATTGTCGTATCACCCTCGCGGTTCTTGCCCGGGATCGGTGTCACCGCCCCGTCGATCATCTTGGGTATCTGGAAGATGCGCGTGCGGTCCTTGGTCTCATAGGTGATCGGGACCTGTTCGACGCCGAGGAACTTGCCGACGAGGATAGACAGCAGCGATGTCGTGCCGCCGGCCTTGCCGGTGAAGATCTTGGTGAACGCCTTGGTGGCGTAGATCGACGCGCGCTTGTCGATGAACAGTCCCGCCGTCCAGTTGCCCCGGCTCATGTAGCCGGGAATCTCCATGATGAGCCCGAGATTGAGGCCGGAAAGATCGACGTCGCCATAGTGGCCCTTGTCGACCCGGAATCCGGCCCAGGTCTGGCAGTAGCCCTCGGTGGGGGGATGGCTGCCCAGCGACAGGACGCACGGGCAGAACACGGTGCAATTGCAGGAAAGCACGAGCTCTCCCATCATTGCCCAGCTCTGGTCGCCCATGTGTCGTCTCCCCTTCTCAGACCGCACTTAATAGCAGGGCCCCTGCCCAGACAAGCAGTATCGCACCTGCCACGCGCGACGGTAGGGAACCGGCCATCTGTTTCTCGAACAAGGTAAAAACCCCGATCACGGCCATCCAGAAAACGTTCATGATTCCAACGGCGAACATCACCAGCATCAGCGCCCAGCAACAGCCCAGGCACCAGATCCCCTGCTCCACGCCGAGCCTGTAAACGCGCGCGGGCCTGGTGCTCCAGCGGGCGAAGAGGGTCGAGAATGGATTGCGGCATTTCATGAGGCAGGCCGCCTTGAGCGCACTGAACTGGTAGAGGCCGGCAAGGGCCAGTGCGCCGGCGGCCGCCACGCCGCTGAGCGGAGCAAGCGCATCGGGGGTCGACGCCAGTTGCTGCACGCCGATGGTCAGAATCGCGAAAGCTGCAGAGACGGCGAACCAGACGGTGAGATATCCGGCCACGAGAACCAGCGGATGGACGACTGCCTCACCCTTCGCATGCGCCGTGTCGGCTATCTCGCAATAGGTGCGGATCATCGGCGCTGCCGAAGGCAGCATCATCGCCACCGACATCAACAACCACATTGCTGCAAGCACGGCCCAGCGGGCCCAGATACTGCCGCCCAGTGGCTGCGGCGACAGGCAGAGCGAAACCAAGGTGTCCAGCCAGGCAGGCCATGGCAATTCGGGCAACTGGCGCAGCAGCGCGTCGCCTGGGGCCGAGGCGCCTGGAGAGCGCAGGTCGATGCCACGGACTGCCATCGACATCAGCACGAGCCAGGCCAGGACCACCGCCACTGCCATTGCCAGGTAAACGACGGCGCGCGGACGACGAACGGTGGCGGCGGCAGCCCGGCCTGCACCGTCCAGATTCGAAAAATCGTTGCGCCTGTCGTTCATCGCAATCGAATGGGCTGAATCGCCGCGTTGATCAATGGCTTAGGCCTGCCATATATGCCCGTATGAGTCGCATTCGGCGCCTCGATAGCATGGACGGCGGCAGATGAGCGTCGACAATCGCACCTCTATTCTGGTGGCCGGCACGGGGCCGGTGGGAATGATCTCGGCACTGGCCTTTGCCGACGCCGGATTCGAGGTCGTGCTGGCCGGGCCTCCGGCACGGATGGATGACGGGCGCACGACGGCCCTGATGGCGCCGGCCCTCAAGGTCCTCGATCGCCTCAGCGTGCTGCAAGAGCTTTCGCGAGATGCCGCGCCGCTCAAGGTCATGCGCATCATCGACGGGACCTCCCGACTGATCCGAAGCCCGATGGTCACTTTCCGCGCCGGCGAGATCGGCGAGGAGCAGTTCGGCTTCAATTTCCAGAACCGCGTGCTCAATGCCGTGCTCGAAAACGCGGTCGGGCGTCATGCCCGCATCGAATGGCGCCGCGCGCTCGTGGAAAACTGGTCGCTCGGGGCGGATCGGGTCACAGCCAGCCTTTCCGACGGCACGAGCGTTGAAGCGCAGCTTGCGGTCGCGGCCGACGGGCGCAACTCGCCGGCTCGCCAGGCCGCTGGCATATCGTCCAATTCGCGCGCGCTTCCGCAGGCGGCCCTGGTGCTCAACTTCGCCCATACGCGCGAGCATGGGTTCGCATCGACCGAATTCCACACCGAGACCGGACCGTTCACGCAGGTTCCGCTGCCGGGAAACCGCTCGAGCCTCGTATGGGTCGTGCGGCCGGAGACGGCAAGGCAACTGGCCGCGCTCGATGACGCCGCGCTGTCGCTGCGCATCGAAGAGCAGATGCAGTCGATGCTCGGCCGCGTGACGGTCGATACGGGACGGCAGATTTATCCGCTGTCGACCTCGCTGCCCCGGCGCTTTGCCGAAAAGCGCGTCGCGCTCGTCGGCGAAGCCGCGCACGTCTTCCCGCCGATCGGCGCCCAAGGGCTGAACCTCGGCATCAGGGACGTCGAGCAACTCGTTGCTATCGCTATCAAACATGCCGAAGACCCAGGCGCGCCACCAGCCCTCTCCGCCTATGACACAACGCGCCGGCCCGACATCCTGGCACGAACCAGCGCGGTGAACCTCCTCAACATGTCGCTGCTTTCGGACATGCTTCCGGCACAGCTCGCGCGGCGTCTGGGCCTCAATCTGCTGGGTGGCTTCTCGCCGCTGCGCGCCTTCTTCATGCGCGAGGGCCTGCGGCCCGGAAGCGGCTTCGCTTCGATCGCATCATCGCTGAAGGCGCGTCGCGGCGCATCGACCCGGGCAGAGTGATCTACAGCGCCGCGCGTCCTTTTGGACGCGCAAAGGACGCTGTAACACTTTGAATTTGTGCATGATCCTTTCCGAAAATCGATTCCGATTTTCGGGGTCATGCACTAGGGAAACAGATCCGGCGGCAGGATGCCGTTCTGGATCGCGTAGAGCATGCCCGTCACGGTCAGCACCGACGCGCAGGTGGTAATGAGAACGCTCGCCGATGCGCGCTCCACCCAGACGCCGTATTGCTGGGCTATGACGAAGACGTTGGTCGCGGTCGGCAGTGCGGCGAGCAGGACCGCCGAGTAGAGCCACACGGGCGAGAAGTTTCCGACCCAACTCAGCACGACGTAGGTGAGCAGCGGGTGCACTAGGAGCTTCAGCAGCGCGATCGGCACCATCTCGTGCGGAACGCGCTTGAGCGGCCGCAGCGCCAGCGTCACTCCCATGGCGAACAGCGCGCAAGGGGCGGCGGCCCGCGACAGATATTCGAGAAACCGCTCGACAGGCAGCGGCGGACGGAACTCGGCATAGGCAGCGAGCACGCCGACGGCGGTCGCGATGATGAAGGGGTGGAACGCGATCTTCTTGACGACATCGGCGGCCACACTCATCGGAGAGCGGGGCTCGTCCCCGGCCAGCGCCATCATCATCGGGGCGATGGTGAAATGCATGATGTTCTCGAAGCAGAAGATCAGGGCCACCGGCACCGCCGCCTCCTCGCCGAAGGCAAGCAAGGCAAGCCCTGGCCCCATGTAGCCGATGTTACCATAGGCGGAAGCCAGCCCCTTGATGGTCGATTCGGCGATCTCGCCGCGTCCCCTGATGAAGGACGCCGCAAACATCGTGGCGAAGATCAGGAAGGTCGAGAACACGGCCCCGAGTATGTATCCCCATTCGGTCAGGCGTTCGAAGGGCGTCTTGGCAAGCAGTTGGAAGAACAGCGCCGGCAAGGCGACATAGACTATGAACGTCGTCATCCAGCCCAACGCCTCCAGGGGCTGGCGCGTAAGGCGGGCAACGGCGAAGCCGACGAAGATCAGGCCGAAGAACGGCAGCACCAGGCCTATGACGTCCGACATGTCCTCTCCCGCTGGCCGGCGGTCGCGTTCCTCGCGCCTCTGCGCGGCACCGGCCAGCCCGAGCCGCTATCGTGCCGCATCGGCGACCGTCAAGCGCCAAGCCATTGAATTGTCCACGCCACTGCGCCAAATAGACGGCTTGGGGCACAGTCGGGCAGCCGAGCGCGCCACCGTCCCTTGTGCCCACCTAAATTGTTGATTTTGCGTACAAACAGGCAGATCATGCCTGGCTATGGTGACGAGTATGAAGACAGCCAAGTTCGCGATCGGCCAAGTGGTGCGCCATCGCGTATTTCCCTTTCGCGGCGTGATTTTCGACGTGGACCCCGAATTCGCCAACACCGAGGAGTGGTACGAGTCGATCCCCGCATCCGTGCGCCCAAGACGCGACCAGCCGTTCTACCACCTGCTCGCGGAGAACGCGGAGACGGAATACGTCGCCTACGTGTCCGAGCAGAACCTGCTCGAGGACAGTTCCGGCGACCCGATCCGGCACCCGCAGGTGAGCGAATTCTTCGACAAGATGCCGGACGGCAGCTACGCGCCGAAGCCGCACACCAGCCACTGACGGGCACAAAAAAAGCGGGGTCGAGGCCCCGCTTTTCTGATTTCCTGTACGGAAGAGGTCAGTTGGCCGCCTTGGCCTTGTCCTGCTCTTCCTTGAGCTTCTTGGCGAAGTCCTGGTTGTTCTTGGAGACGAACTCCTGGAGCTTCTTCTGGCGGTCCTCAAGGTCCGACTGCTTCATCGGCTCGCCGTCGAAGGCGCCGGTGAAGCCGGCCAGGGAAACCTTGATCGGGTTCTGCTGGTTCTGGAAGTTGACCGAGGTCAGCGTCAGTTCGGTGCCCTTCTTGAAGGTGCCGACGAGTTGGTCGGTGAGCGCGATCTCAGCCACGCAGCGATCTGGGAAGCAGATCACGTAGTCGAGCTTCTGCGCCTTGCTGTTGTCGACCTGGAGGCCGATGCCGGGGGGGATCAGGCGGCCGCTCGGCACGGTGACCTGGAACACCTTGCGGTTGACCTTGCCCTTGAGCTCGATCATCGAGACGCCGGTGACCAGCTGGCCGTTCGAGGCGGTGAGGATGTTCTGCACGTTGCAGATATCCACGTCAGCCTGCTTCGAGCAGGCCTTGAACCAGCCCTGCGGGATCTGCTGCTGCTGCGCGGCCGCCGGCGACAGACCCGACGCCAGCACACCGGCGACGCCAGCCGCCAAGACCGACAGGCGGACGTCGTACTTCTGGCTCTTCATGTTCATGAATTCCTCTCAAACAAACCCGGCACCGACCAAAGGCGGCGTTTCGACGCTACCTGTTGGGCAAATGAGGCAACAGCATGACTTCGCCGCGCGTGTTACACTGCCGTGCGGCCTGAATCCAGCCCGAAACCATGCATTTCTTGTGTTCTGAGCCGGCAATGGACGGCTTGTGTTCGACTGGGTTACGCTTTCGAATCAAAGACCCTCCCCAAAATTCGTGGAGAACCGTCGTGAGACGCACCCTTTCGCTGCTGGCCGCCTCCGCCGCCATCGCAACCTTTGTTCCGCAGGCCGGATTCGCTGAATCCGTGCACGGGCTGTCGATGCACGGCCAGCCGGCGCTTGCAGCCGATTTCAAGAACTTTCCCTATGCCAATCCGGACGCGCGCAAGGGAGGCAAGATCACCTATTGCGTCATCGGCAGTTTCGACAATCTCAACCCGTTCATCATCAAGAGCCTGCGCACGACCGCGCGCGGCATGATCGACACGATCTACGGCAACCTTGTCTTCGAATCGCTGATGCAGCGCAGCGCCGACGAAGCCTTCAGCATCTACGGCCTGATCGCCAAGTCGGTGGAGATCGACCCCGACCGCAAGTGGATCGAGTTCAACATCGATCCCGCCGCCAAATGGTCGGACGGCCAGGCGATTACGCCTGACGACGTGATCTTCACATACGAGGTCTACACTGAGAAGGGCCGCCCGCCCTACAGCGACCGCATGTCGAAGATCGAGAAGATCGAAAAGACCGGCGACCTTAGCGTCCGCTTCACCTTCAACGACAAGGCCGATCGCGAATTCCCGCTGATCATCGCGCTGACGCCGATCGTGCCCAAGCACGCCTTCGACAAGGCGACCTTCGACCAGACCACGCTGAAGCCGCTCGTCGGCAGCGGCCCCTACACGGTAGCCGAGGTGAAGCCGGGCGAGCGCATCGTCTTCAAGCGCAATCCGGACTATTGGGGGCGCGACGTTCCGGCCAAGCGCGGCTTCGACAATTACGACCAGATCACCATCGAATACTTCCTGAACACCGCGGCCCAGTTCGAGGCGTTCAAGAAAGGGCTGTGCGACACCTTCACCGAGGCCGATCCGGTGAAGCGTGAACGCGGCTTCGATTTCCCAGCCTACAAGAATGGCGACGTCGTCGCCGAAAGCTTCAAGAGCGGGCTGCCGCCCGTCGTCTCCGGTTTCATGTTCAACACGCGGCTGCCCAAATTCTCCGACCCGGCCGTGAGACGCGCTCTCGGAATGCTCTACGACTTCGAATGGGCGAACCGCAGCCTTTTCGGCGGCAAGTACCAGCGCACGGTCAGCTACTGGCAGAATTCCGAGCTGTCGGCCTATGGCGTTCCTGCCAGCGACAAGGAAAAGGCGCTGCTGGCGCCCTTCCCCGGCGCGGTCCTGCCCGAGGTCATGGACGGCACCTATCGCCCGCCCGTCACGGACGGTTCGGGCCAGGACCGCAAGGTGCTGAAGGCCGCGTTCGAGCTGTTCAGGTCCGCCGGCTACAAGCTGCAGGGCGGCAAGATGATTGACGCCGGCGGGCAGCCCTTCGGCTTCGAGATCATGACATCGTCGGAAGCCGAGCAGCGCCTTGCGGCCATCTACCAGCGCACACTGGAGAAGCTGGGCATCGCGGTGACCATCCGCGCGCTCGAGGCCGACCAGATCCAGTCGCGCAAGCAGAACTTCGACTTCGACGTGCTGATCGGGGCGACCGGCTTCACCGGCACGCTCTCGCCGGGGATCGAGCAGATCGGGCGCTGGGGCTCCTCCTCCGCGAACAAACCGGGCTCGTTCAACCTGGCCGGCGTCGCCAGCCCGGCCGTCGATGCAATGATCGAGGAGATGCTCAGGGCCAGGGAGAAAGAAGATTTCGTCGCCGCCGTGCGCGCGCTCGACCGGCTGCTGATATCGGGCAACTACATGGTTCCCATGCAGCACAACAGCGAGCAGTGGATTGCGTATTCGAAGAGACTAAAACATCCGGAAAATACACCCATATACGGATATCAGCTGCCAGTTTGGTGGGACCAGGGCAACTAGTACAGGATAGCCGAGGAATTTTCCGATGACAGACACAAGCCAGGTGACCATCGACGTCGTGTCGGACGTTGTCTGCCCATGGTGCTATCTAGGGATGCGCCGTCTCGAGAGCGCCCTCGAGGGCCTCACCGACATCAAGGCCGACGTCCGCTGGCGGCCGTTCCAGCTCGACCCCACCATTCCGGCCGAGGGTAAGGAACGCAAGGCCTACATGCTCGCCAAGTTCAACGACGAGGCCCGCCTTCAGCAGGTTCATGCGAATCTGGTTTCGCTCGGAGCGGTCGAGGGCATTTCGTTCGACTTCGACGCCATCACGGTCGCCCCCAACACGCTCGACGCCCACAGGCTCATCCGCTGGGCAGCGTCCTCCGGCGACGGCGTGCAGGGCAAGCTGGTTCGCACTCTTTTCAGCTACTATTTCGAACAGGGCAAGAACATCGGCGACCACGGCGTTCTCACCGAGGCTGCGAAAGAGGCAGGCATGGACGCGACCGTCGTCGAGGCGCTTCTGCCAACAGATTCCGACCGCGAGGATGTCTCCAGCGAGATCGCGACCGCTTCGCGCATGGGCATCACCGGTGTTCCCTGCTTCCTGCTCGAAGGCAAGTACGCCGTCATGGGTGCCCAGGATTCGGCCACCCTCGCCGACGCGGTCCGCCAGGTTGCGGCGGCCAAGGCACGCGGTGAGTTGGGCTAGACTCAAGCAGTCTTCCCGGTTCGCATTAAACCGAACCGGGACGTTCCCGCTGTCCTCTCAAGCAGCATCCGCCAGCTTCGCCAATTGCGTCATGATCACTGCCGAGCCTGCCAGGCGCTTTTCGGCATTCGGCCAGTCGCGCTGGAAGACGATGCTGTGGTCAGGCCTGATCTTGGCCAGCGAGCCCTGTTCGGCGATGAAGCCCACCAGCCCGGCGGGGTTGGCGAATTCCTTCTTGCGGAACTGCACCACCACGCCCTTCGGCCCGGCATCGAGCTTCTCGACGTTGGCCTTGCGGCACAGCGCCTTGATGAAGACGATCTTGAGCAGATGCTTGACCTCATCCGGCAGCGGCCCGAAGCGGTCGATGAGTTCGGCGCCGAACCCGTCGATCTCCTCGGTGTTCTCGAGGTCGCCAAGGCGCCGGTACAGCGCCAGCCTAAGCTGCAGGTCGGGTACGTAGCTTTCCGGGATCATGACGGCGGTGCCGACCGTGATCAGCGGCGACCAGCCCGTGTCGATCTCCTCGCCGCTGCCGCGAAGTTCCGCCACCGCTTCCTCCAGCATCTGCTGGTAGAGCTCGAAGCCGACTTCCTTGATGTGGCCGGACTGCTCCTCGCCGAGCAGGTTGCCGGCGCCGCGGATGTCGAGGTCGTGGCTGGCGAGCTGGAAGCCGGCACCCAGCGTGTCCAGCGACTGCAGCACCTTGAGCCGGCGGTCGGCGGTGTCGGTCAGCTTGCGGTTGGCCGGCAGCGTGAACAGCGCATAGGCGCGCACCTTGGAGCGGCCGACGCGGCCACGCAACTGGTAGAGCTGGGCCAGGCCAAACATGTCGGCACGATGCACGATCAGCGTGTTGGCTGTCGGGATGTCGAGACCCGATTCCACGATCGTCGTCGACAGAAGCACATCGTACTGGCCGTCGTAGAAGGCGTTCATGATGTCGTCGAGCTCGCCGGCCGGCATCTGGCCATGAGCCACCGCCACCTTCAGTTCGGGCACCGATTGCTGCAGGAACTCCTGGATCTCGGCGAGGTCGGAAATGCGCGGCACGACATAGAAGCTGTGGCCGCCGCGATAGCGTTCGCGCAAAAGCGTCTCGCGGATGACGAGCGGATCGAAGGGCGAAATGAAGCTGCGCACCGCCATGCGGTCGACCGGTGGCGTGGCGATCAGCGACAGCTCGCGGACGCCCGTCAGCGCCAACTGCAGCGTGCGCGGGATCGGCGTCGCCGACAGCGTCAGCACGTGCACGTCGCTCTTGAGTTCCTTCAGGCGCTCCTTGTGCTTGACGCCGAAATGCTGCTCCTCGTCGATGATCAGCAGGCCGAGATTCTTGAAATCTATCGAGGACCCGAGCAGCGCATGCGTGCCGACCACGATGTCGACCGTGCCCTCGGCGATGCCCTTCTTGGTCTCGGCCAGTTCCTTGGCGCCGACCATGCGCGACGCCTGGCGCACGTTGATGGGCAGGCCGGCGAAACGCTGCTGGAACGTCTTGAAATGCTGGCGCGACAACAGCGTCGTCGGCACCACCACCGCCACCTGGAAGCCTTCCATGGCCGCGATGAAGGCCGCGCGCAGCGCCACTTCGGTCTTGCCGAAGCCGACGTCGCCGCAGATCAGGCGGTCCATCGGCTTGCCGTCGGCCAGGTCTTCCATGACCTGATCGATGGCGCTCTGCTGGTCGTCGGTCTCCTCGTAGGGGAAGCGCGCCGCGAACTCGCCGTAGACGCCCTCGGGCGGGCTCATCACCGGGGCCTCGCGCATCTGCCGCTCGGCCGCCAGCTTGATCAGCTGCCCCGCCATCTCCAGGAGGCGCCGCTTCAGCTTGGCCTTGCGCGACTGCCAGGCGCCGCCGCCGAGCTTGTCGAGCTGCTCCTCGTCGATGATCAGCAGGCCGAGATTCTTGAAATCTATCGAGGACCCGAGC
>MEEF01000085.1 GCA_001724355.1 Mesorhizobium sp. SCN 65-20
AAGACCATGGGTTTCAAATGCGGCATCGTTGGCCTGCCCAACGTTGGCAAATCGACGCTTTTCAACGCGCTGACGCGCACGGCTGCCGCGCAGGCGGCCAACTACCCCTTCTGCACCATCGAGCCGAACACCGGTGAGGTGGCGGTTCCCGATCCGCGCCTCAAGCAGCTGGCCGCCACCGCCAAGTCCAAGGAGATCATCCCGACCCGCATCTCCTTCGTCGACATCGCCGGCCTCGTCCGCGGCGCCTCCAAGGGTGAAGGCCTGGGCAACCAGTTCCTCGCCAACATTCGCGAGGTCGACGCCATCGTGCACGTGCTGCGCTGCTTCGAGGACGACGACATCACCCATGTCGAGGGCCGCATCGACCCCGTCGCCGACGCAGAGACGGTCGAGACCGAGTTGATGCTCGCCGACCTGGACAGCCTCGAGCGCCGCATCGTCCAGATCCGCAAGCGCGCCCAGGGCAAGGACAAGGAAGCCTCTACCGTGCTGCCGATGATGGAGCAGGCGCTTGCGTTGCTCCAGGACGGCAAGCCGGTGCGCCTGCTGCTCAAGGGCATCGCCGCCGAAGACCTCGCCATCCTGCAGGGCCTGAACCTGCTCACCTCGCATCCCGTGCTCTATGTCTGCAACGTCGCCGAGGCCGACGCCGCGACCGGCAACGAACACACGGCGGCCGTCGAGAAGATGGCAGAGGCGCAGGGCGCCGGCGTCGTCATCATCTCCGCCGCCATCGAGGCCGAAGTGGCGCAGCTGCCCGATGAGGAAGCCAAGGAGTTCCTCGCCGACATGGGTCTCGACGAGCCGGGCCTGGATAAGCTCATCCGCGCCGGTTACGAGCTGCTGCACCTCATCACCTACTTCACGGTAGGCCCGAAGGAGACGCGCGCCTGGACCGTCCACAAGGGCGCCAAGGCACCGCAGGCAGCCGGCGTCATCCACACCGACTTCGAGCGCGGCTTCATCCGCGCCCAGACGATCGCCTTCAACGACTTCGTCACCCTTGGCGGCGAAGTGGCGGCCAAGGAAGCCGGCAAGGCACGCGACGAAGGCAAGGAATATGTCGTCCAGGACGGCGACGTGATGCTGTTCAAGTTCAACACCTGATCTGATCGCAGGCGATTGCGGCAATGGAGAAAAGGCCGGGATCTGCCCGGCCTTTTGCTTTGCGACTGCCGGTACATGGTCGGCACGGGCCTGCCAGAAAGCAAGCCCGCCGCGCTTTATCTGCCTCTTAACTAATACACGTCATGCTTGTAAGCATTCTGCAGTCTCTATCAGACGGGCAAGTGGAATGACTGATCTTGAGCACGACGACGAAATTCCGAAACAGAGCCTGCTGCAGCGCGGCCGGTCAATTGCCTGGGTAGCACTGCTGATCGTCTCGCCGATCGTTTCGGTCGGTGGCGCCGTGCTGGTCGGGTATTTCACCCACATCGCCGCGAACCAGAAGCCACCGGAAGATATGTCCACATTGGCCATATCAATTCTGAAATCGGACGAAGCCTCACCGGAGCTGCGTTCCTGGGCGAAGGGAGTGCTTGGGCTGCGGACGGATGTTCCAATGCCCATCAGCCTCGTCTCGCAATGAAAGATCATCCGTCACCGCAGGACCATCAGTTTTCGCGCGCCGGCCGGTGAGATGATCATGCCCGGTTTCGAGCGGATCGCACCCCTTTAAACATTCGTTAACCATCCCCATATAGACAGTCATCGAGATTACAGATCGTCTCCTCCTTTGACCACGGATGTACTGGCACTGGATGTCGAGACGCTAGAGAAAGGTCGGGATTGCCCCGACCTTTTTTGTTACTGCTCTCATCGGTTACGTGCCTTCCCCAGGCCGGCGCTGCATCTCGGGCATGTTCTTCCACAGCCTGCCCTGCGTCGCCGCCCATGTTCCGCCGCATTGCCTCGGCACTTCGCCCTGGGGGACTCAAGAAAAGGATCTTGATTTTGAAATTCAACAAAGCAGTAATCGCCACTGCACTCCTGGCCGTAACCCTGGCCGCGTGCGCGCAGACCCCCCAGCAGCAGGGAGCCGGAACCGGCGCCCTGATTGGCGGCGCCGGCGGCGCGCTGGTTGGCCAGGCGATCGGCGGAAACACCAAGAGCACCATGATCGGCGCCGCCAGCGGTGCCCTGCTCGGTGCGGTCGTCGGCTCCTCCATGGCTCCCAATCAGCGCGGCGAGGAGATGTGCCGCTACCGCGCTACCAACGGCAGCGTCTACGTCGACCGCTGCGACGACCGCTACTACAACGGGCGCTACTGATTGCGTCCCCCGGTGCGGCAACAGCCGTGTCGGGCACGTCTCGATCAGCGCGCGGCAGGCTCCACCTGCCGCGCGCTTTCGTTTGGCCGGATGCACGCCAGACATTACCGATTTGCAACTTGACCTGGCACGCGACCGGGTCTATCGGGCCGGACGGCGACCGGACCGCTCCGCTCCCCTCGCCCGCTCCTGAAACCCCGCCCCGATCGGGCATCATATCAGCTCCAGCATGGGAGACCCGGCGATGATCAAGGCATTCGTCGTGGAAAACGATCGTCTGCGCCTTGCAGACAGCATTGCGGCCGAAACGGACAGGATCGTCTGGGCCGATCTGTTCAACCCGACAAAGGACGAAGAAGCGGCGATCGAGCAATGGCTCGGCATCGGCATTCCGACGCGCGAGGAGATGGAGGAGATCGAGATCTCGTCGCGTCTCTACGTCGAGGACGGCGCCTACTTCATGACCGCGACGCTGCCCGCCCAGGCCGACAGCGACAGCCCGGTGATGTCGCCGGTAACCTTCGTGCTGCGCCGGAACCTTCTGGTCACGATCCGCTATCACGAGCCGCGGGCGTTCCAGACCTTTCCCGTGCGTGCGGAGAAGGCAGCCATCGGCTGCACCAACAGCGAGACCATCCTCGTCGGGCTGCTCGAAACGATCGTAGACCGTCTAGCCGACGTTCTGGAGCGTGTCTCGCGCGACATCGAGGTGCTGTCGAAGGACATCTTCCACCCGACTGCGACCAAGGCGTCCAGCCGCGACCGGGACTTCCAGCAGATACTCAAGGATATCGGCCGCAAGGAGTCGCTCGCTTCCAACATGCGCGACAGCCTGACCTCGCTGCAGCGCCTCGCCGGCTTCCTCGCCAATGCCATCGGCCTGGGCAAGAACGGCAAGGACGCCAAGGCGCGGGTGAAGACGCTGTCGCGCGACGTCACCTCGCTCACCGACCATGCATCGTTCCTGTCGCAGAAGATCACCTTCCTGCTCGACGCCACGCTCGGGATGATCAACATCGAGCAGAACGGCATCATCAAGATCGTCTCGGTGGCGGCCGTGGTCTTCCTGCCGCCGACGCTGGTCGCCTCGATCTACGGCATGAACTTCGACGGCATGCCGGAGCTCCGCTGGATGCTCGGCTATCCGATGGCGCTCGGCCTGATGGTCGTCTCGGCGATCCTGCCGTTCTGGTGGTTCCGCAGGCGCGGCTGGCTCTGAGCCAACGATCTCCCGCTGACCGGCCTTGCGCCTCGCGCACGGCCGGTCCATGGTTGATCGTACAAGCTTGAACAGGATTTCTCCTGATGGGAATGCCGATGACTCCGACGCGACCAGGAACATGGGCCTACGAGGACCTTGGCGAAGGCGTCGTCGTCGACCTCGGCACCAAGATCGTCCGGGCTGACGAGATCATCGAATTCGCCAGCGAGTTCGACGCCCAGCCCTTCCATCTCGACGAGGAGGCCGGCAAGGCGAGCATCCTCGGCGGGCTCGCCGCCTCGGGCTGGCACACCTGCGCGATGTTCATGCGCATGCTGTGCGACGCGCTTCTGCTGGACTCGACCGCGCAGGGCGCACCGGGCATCGACTATGCCAAGTGGAAGCGGCCGGTGCTCGCCGGCGACACGCTGGGCGGCAAGCTCACTATCTTGTCCAGCCGCCTGTCGCGCTCGAAGCCGGGGCTCGGCTTCGTCACCTGGCGCGCCGACCTCGTCAACCAGAAGGGCGAAACGGTGTTCGAACTGGTCAACACCTGCATGTTCCTGACCCGCGAGGCCGCCCAATGACCCTCGACGACTATCTGGGCATCGGCGAGACCATCACCCTCGGCAGCCACCACTTCAGCGCCGAGGCGATCAAGGATTTCGCCCGCAAATACGACCCGCAGCCCTTTCACACCGACGAGGCGGCGGCGAAGACCAGCGTCTTCGGCAGCCTCTGCGCCTCCGGTTGGCACACGACGGCCGTGTGGATGAAGCTCAACCTCGCCCATCGCGGCCGCCCCTGGGACGGCCCCGGGCCCAAGCCGGAATTCGGCCCCTCGCCCGGCTTCAAGAACCTGAAATGGCTGAAGCCGGTGTTTGCGGGCGAGACCGTGACCTTCACCCGCCGCGGGCTGGACCACCGCCCGCTCGCCACACGACCCGGATGGCGGATGATGACGCTGCACTCCGAAGGCTTCGACAGCACCGGCGACAAGGTCATCGAGTTCGACAGTGCGGTGCTGGTGAAGGTGGGGTAGCGGCCGGACTTCTCCGCTTGTGGGAGAAGGCAAATCGCGCCCGTCCTGCCTCGGTGGTGCCTTACGAAGCCAATCTTCCAGCGTCGTGATCCTTCGCACCCCCCTCTGGCCTGCCGGCCATCTCCCCCACAAGGAGGGAGATCAGGCCTTCATCGACGCCTCGCCCAATCGCCGACGTAGCCGTTGAGGCCTTGCAATCGCTCAGGTAGCGCGCCGCCGGCGACGCGACTAATCTCCCTCCTTGTGGGGGAGATGACCGGCAGGCCCGAGGGGGGTGCGCGCAGGATCACGACGCTGACGAGTAGGGTCGGACGCGCGCAGCAGAAACAATCTGCCGTGGAGAACTTCCACGGGTGGCTTCGTGTCCGCCCCGACCTCGCCCCGCCCTATGGGCGGATATTGTGGTTGACCCGGAAGAGGTTTGCCGGGTCGTAGCGGCGCTTGACGGCAACGAGCCGCTCGTAGTTGGCGCCATAGGCGGCGCGCACCCGCGCCTCGCCCTCGTCGTCCATCATGAAGTTGATGTAGGCGCCGCCATGCGCATTGTGCTTGTGCACCGCGGCCCAGTAGGCGCTTGCCCAGTGCTTCAGCTCCGGCCCCTTCGCCGGGTCAGGGTCGATGCCGGCGATGACCATCGACCAGCGGGCACGCCGCGCGCCCCAGGCGGTGGCGTCAGGGGCGACGTCGTGCACGGCGCCGTCGATGGGGTAGAGATGCATCAGCGACAGCTCGCTCGGGCTCTTCGAGCCATGCGCGACATGGGCGGCGATGGCCGCATCGGACAGCTCGTCGACATAGTCGCCCTTCCAGTACCAGTGCAGTCCCTTGGGCAGCAGCGGGTCGAACAGCCCCTGCAGGTCGGCGAAACCTATCTTCATCATGCCGTCCATCAGCGGCTGGGGAAGCGCATCGCGCACGGGCTGCATGGCCCGGACGCCATCCTCCTCGGTGCCGTTGTAGCAACTGATCAGCGCACAGATGCGCCGCCCCCAGATCTCGCGCGGGAACGGATCGCAAGAAGGCACGGTCTTCATGCCGAAGAACATGCCGAGTTCGCGTGGCGCCCCCGGCAGGAAGTCGCGGTACCAACGCATGATCTCCGCCGCATGGGCGATATCGTAGAAGATCGGCCCGGCATAGACGTCCTTCGCCGGATGCGCCTGGAAGGTGAAGCGGGTGACGACGCCGAAATTGCCACCACCGCCGCGCAACGCCCAGAACAGCTCCGGATGTTCGTCGGCACTAGCGGTGACGACGCTGCCATCGGCCAGTACGACTTCTGCGGCGAGCAGGTTGTCGATGGTGAGGCCGTGCTTGCGGGTGAGATAGCCGGTTCCGCCGCCAAGCGTCAGCCCGGCAATGCCGGTGCTCGAGACGATGCCGGCTGGCACCGCCAGCCCATACGCGCTGGTCGCCCGGTCGACATCGCCCTGGGTGCAACCCGGCTCGACGCGGACGGTGCGCGTTGCCGGGTCGATGTCGATGCGCTTCATCGGCGACATGTCGATGACCATGCCGCCATCGCAGCTCCCGAGGCCCGGGCCGTTATGGCCCCCGCCCCGAATGGCGACGACCAGCTGATGGTCGCGGGCATGATTGACCGCCGCAACCACATCGCCGACGTCGGCACACGGCACGATCCAGCGCGGCCGCTTGTCGATCATGGCGTTGTAGAGGCTGCGCGCCGCCTCATAGCCCGGATCATCCTGGCCGATGAGGCTCGCGCGGAGCCGTTCGGGAAACTCATGCGAAGCAGTTGACTTCAGCATTGTCGCACACTCGTGTTGGGGAGCAAGACGCGCCAGAGCCTCTGCCGCGAATCTCTTGGGCTCGGGCAATGGAGGGCGCGCTTGGCCGGTTGAACCTGCCGCACTCGCGGCACGTCCTGTCTACGCCGCGTCGATTTCAGCTGTTTTTCTGAAGCGGTGCGGGAGTGTTTCGATTGTTTCAGCGGCTGGCGGGCGGCGAGGCCGCAGGTGGCGCAGGGAACCGCGTTGGCTGCGTCGGGCTCCTACGGGCTGGCAGGACGAGCGGCAGAGCCAGGGCAAGCGGCATCGGGGCCGCGTTTCGGCAGCCAGGGAAACACGCGGCTAAGGCATGGGAAAAGTGCATAGGCGTCGAGACATCTCTCAACGCCACAAGGGCAGTTCGCCCGTCAATGCCCCTCGAACGCAATCAGCGCGCGCACGTCGACGCCCAGTGCCTCCAGCTTCTTGCGGCCGCCGAGGTCGGGCAGGTCGACGATGAAGCAGGCGGCGACGATGTCGGCGCCGATCTGGCGGAGCAGCTTGACCGCAGCCTCCGCGGTGCCACCGGTGGCGATGAGGTCGTCGACCAGGATGACCCTCTCGCCGGGGGCAACGGCATCCTTGTGCATCTCCATCTCGTCGATGCCGTATTCCAGGCTGTAGGCGATGCGCACGGTCTCGTGGGGCAGCTTGCCCTTCTTGCGGATCGGCACGAAGCCGGCCGACATCTGGTGGGCGATAGCACCGCCAAGGATGAAGCCCCGCGCCTCGATACCAGCGATCTTGTCGATCTTTGCACCCGCATAGGGATACACCAGTTCGTCGATGGCGCGGCGGAACGCGCGCGCGTCTCCGAGCAGCGTGGTGATGTCGCGGAACATCACGCCGGGGCGCGGATAGTCCGGGATGTTGCGGATGGAGGCAAGCAGGGTCTGCTCGAGAGACGTGTTCATCGGTGGGGCTCCGTTGCCTACAGCACCGCGCGCCGAAAATTCGGGACACACTCGGGATGCTGTAGCCCGCTTGAATCTGCGCATGAGCCCGCGCGGGTCATGCACCGACACTTTTGAAGGGTTGGGCGGCAAAAGAAAAGGGCGCCTTGCGAGCGCCCTTTCGATTTTCTTGTCGATGTGCCGGTCAGTGGGCGACGTTGGCCCAGACCTTGCGCTTGGTCGCGTAGACCAGGCCACCGAACAGGGCCAGGAACAGCATGACCGCAAAGCCGGTCTGCTTGCGCTCCACCAGGTGCGGCTCGGCCGCCCACATCAGGAACGCGGCGATGTCGCGCGAATACTGGTCGACCGTCTCCGGCGTGCCGTCCTCGTAGGTCACCTGACCGTCAGAGAGCGGCTTGGCCATGGCCAGCGACTTGCCGGCGATGAAGGCCGGGTTGTAGTGGGTGCCTTCGGCGATCTCCATGCCGGCCGGCGGCTCGAAGTCGTAGCTGGTCAGCAGCGCGTGGATGTAGTCCGGGCCGCCTTGCGCATACTGGGTGAAGATGTCGAAGACGAAGGTCGGGAAGCCGCGCGTGACGCCGCGCGCCTTGGCGATCAGCGAGAAGTCCGGCGGAGCGGCGCCGTTGTTGGCAGCAGCCGCGGCTGCGGTGTTCGGGAACGGTGACGGGAAGTAATCGCCGGGCAGAGCCTTGCGGGTAAACATCTCGCCGTCGGCGTTCGGGCCGTCCTGGACCTCGTACTCGGCGGCGAAGGCCTTCACCTGCGCCTCGGTGTAGCCGAGGTCCTCGAGCGTGCGGAACGCCACCAGGTTCATCGAGTGGCAGGCCGCGCAGACTTCCTTGTAGATCTTCAGGCCGCGCTGGAGCTGGGCCTTGTCGTAGGTGCCGAACGGCCCGGAGAACGTCCAGTCCATCTCCTTGGGCGCGTTGATCGGGAAGTGCGTCGGCTCAGCCGCATTGTGCTCGGACGGGGCTGCTGCACCCATCGTCGACATGTCGTGCGGCTGGGCGGCCGGAGCGTTCTCCTGCGCCCATGCTGCGCCGGCGAGCAGGAAGCTGATGGCGGCCAGGCCGTTGAGAATCTTTTTCATTCCAAAATTCCTCTCAGATTCTCGTTCAGCCGCGGGTTTCCGGGGCGGCGGTGGCGCCGGCCGGATGGGCCGAGCCGCCCTTGTTCTTCTCGAGCACCGCCTCGGTGATCGAATTCGGCAGGCGACGCGGCGTCTCGATGAGGCCGAGCACCGGCATGACCACCAGGAAGAAGGCGAAGTAGTACAGCGTCGAGATCTGCATCAGCGGGATGAAGATGCCTTCCGCGGGCTTTGAGCCGAGCCAGCCGAGGAAGATGGCGTTGGCGACGAAGAGCCAGAAGAACAGCTTGTACCACGGACGGTAGACGGCCGAGCGGACCTTCGAGGTGTCGAGCCACGGCACGACGAAGAGGACCGCGATGGCGCCGAACATGGCGAGCACGCCGCCGAGCTTCGAGTCGATCGGCCCGATGTTGAAGGTGATGGCGCGCAGGATCGCGTAGAACGGCAGGAAGTACCATTCCGGAACGATGTGCGCCGGCGTCTTCAGCGAGTCGGCCATGATGTAGTTGTCGGGATGGCCGAGATAGTTCGGGATGTAGAACACGAAGTAGGCGAAGGCGGCGAGGAACACGACCATGGCGAATCCATCCTTGATGGTCGCGTAGGGCGTGAAGGCAACCGTGTCGGTCTTCGACTTGACCTCGATGCCGGTCGGGTTGGTCTGGCCGGTGACGTGCAACGCCCAGACGTGCAGGACGACGACGCCGGCGATCATGAACGGCAGCAGGTAATGCAGCGCAAAGAAGCGGTTCAGCGTCGGGTTGTCGACGGCGAAGCCACCCAGCAGCAGCTGCTGGATCCACTCGCCAACCAGCGGAATGGCGGTGAAGAAGCCGGTGATGACGGTCGCGCCCCAGAAGGACATCTGACCCCAGGGCAGGACGTAGCCCATGAAGCCGGTCGCCATCATCAGCAGGTAGATGATGCAGCCGAGGATCCAGAGCAGCTCACGCGGCGCCTTATAGGAACCGTAGTAGAGACCGCGCATGATGTGGATGTAGACGGCGATGAAGAAGAACGACGCGCCGTTGGAGTGCATGTAGCGCAGCAGCCAGCCGGAGTTGACGTCGCGCATGATCTTTTCGACCGACTGGACGGCCAGCATCGTGTCGTTGGCGTAGTGCATGGCCAGAACCACGCCGGTGAGGATCTGCGCCACCAGCATGATCGAGAGGATACCGCCGAAAGTGTAGGCGTAGTTCAGGTTGCGGGGAACCGGATAGGAAACGAACGAGTCGTGCACCAGCCGCGGCAGCGGCATGCGCGAATCCATCCAGCGGCCGATGCCCGTCTTGGGCGAATAGGTCGAGTGTCCACTGCTCATGGAATTAAGTCCCCCTGCCTCAGCCTATCCGGATCGTCGTGTCGGAAATGAACTGGAATGTCGGAATATGAAGGTTTTCCGGTGCCGGGCCCTTACGGATGCGGCCGGCCGTGTCGTAGTGCGAGCCGTGGCACGGGCAGAACCAGCCACCGAAATCGCCCTGCTGGCCGAGCGGCACGCAGCCCAGATGGGTGCAGACGCCGACCATGACCAGCCAGTTTTCCTTTTCCTTGCCGGCCGAACGGTCGAGGTCGGTGGCGGTGGCGTCCGCAGTCAGGTTGGCGTTGCGGGCGTTGCCATCCTTGAGGTCGCCGAGCGCGACGTCCTGCGCGGCCTTGATCTCTTCAGGCGTGCGGTTGCGGATGAAGACCGGCTTGCCGCGCCACTTGACGGTGAGCGACATGCCCGGGGTCACCGAGGAGACGTCGACTTCGACCGAAGACGCGGCCAGCGTCGAGGCGTCCGGGCGCATCTGGTCGATGAAAGGCCAAGCCACCGCGGCGGCGCCGACCACACCGGCCATGCCTGTGGCCACATAGAGAAAATCGCGGCGATTGGGCTCGCTCGTATCGGTTGCGCTCACGGGACCTGATCCTTTTGCCTCAATTCCAACCGGAGGCTGAGCACTTGTCCCCGCTCAAACACGCAAGCCCGACGGCGCATGGCAACCAGGCTAGCGAGTTCCTCCGGCATTTGGACTTCGGTTTATGCGTGAAGCCAGTTTTTGTCCAGACAAGAGACGAGACTTGGGCAGATTGTCGCGGGGCTCGCGACAGGCAGTGGAAAACCGGCGCGAAGGCCATGTTTTCCGCAGGTTTCAGCCGTCAGAAGCAAGGAAAATCAGGCCGACCCACGGCATAGGGCCGGACCATGCGACGCTGGCACGCCCCTTTGCGCCGGCAAAGCCGCGGGACGGCTCAGGCCGCGCCGAGTCGCACCAGCACCTCGCGCGGTATGGCGTAGTCGCGGATTACGTCGTCATGGCGGCGAAAGCCGCAGAGCTCGCGCTGGATGAAATAGCCATAGACTGCATCGGCCGCAGCCTTGACCAGTCGCCGCCGCTCTTCGGCGTCGCCGCGGTGCGCCCGGAGCTTGGCGAGCGTTTCGGCGACACGTTCGCCCGAGCGTCCAAGTGCTGCGGCCTTCTCGGCGAGCAATTCGTGCTCGAGCACGTTGAAGCTCGCCTCCTGGCTGCGCGAAAAATGGCTCGGCGGACGCAATGACATGCCCCATCCTACTCCGCCGCGAGGCGATCGGCGAGGAAGCCGCCGGACTGGCGCTTCCACAATTGCGAATAGAGCCCTCCCCTGGCGATGAGGTCGTCGTGGGTGCCCTCCTCGACGATGCGGCCCTCGTCGAGCACGATCAGCCGGTCGAGGGCTGCGATGGTCGACAGGCGGTGGGCGATGGCGATGACGGTCTTGCCCTCCATCAGCTTGTAGAGATTGTCCTGGATCGCTGCCTCCACCTCTGAATCGAGCGCCGAAGTCGCCTCGTCCAGGATCAGGATCGGCGCGTCCTTGAGCATCATGCGCGCGATCGCCACCCGCTGGCGCTGGCCGCCGGAGAGTTTGACGCCGCGCTCGCCGACATGCGCCTCGTAGCCAACGCGGCCGCGCGGATCGGCGACACCGACGATGAAGTCGTGCGCCGCGGCGCGGCGCGCAGCATCCTCGATCTCGGCCTGCGAGGCCCCTGCCCGGCCGTAGCCGATGTTGTCGGAGATCGAGCGGTGCATCAGCATCGCCTCCTGGCTGACGACACCGAACTGGGCACGAAGGGAGGCCTGGGTGACCTCGCGCACGTCGCGGCCGTCGATCAGGATGCGGCCTGCCTCGACGTCGAACAGGCGCAGCGCCAGGTTGACGATGGTGGTCTTGCCGGCGCCGGACGGCCCCACCAGTGCGACCCGTTCGCCCGGGCGGATATGCAGGTTGAAATTGTCGATGACGCCACCGCCCTTGCCGTAGTGGAACGAGACGTTCTCAAACACGATGTCACCGCGCGAGCGCGGCAGCACGGCGGCATTCTCGGCGTCGCGGATGGCCGGGCGGACGGAGATGGTGCGGGTGGCGTCCTGCACGGTGGCGTAGTTGCGCACCAGCCCGTTGATGTTGAACATCATCCAGCCGGACATCTGGTTGAGGCGGAAGACCAGCCCGAGTGCGGCGGCGATGGCGCCGGTGGAGATCAGCCCCTGGCTCCAGTTGACGATGCAGATGGCAGCTATCGCCGACATCATCAGCCCGTTGAGCACGGCGACCGCCGAACGCACGGTGGTGATGGCCCTGGTCAGCCGGATCACCGACGAGAGGAAGCTTTCGAGACCGTCGCGCACATAGGCGTGCTCGCGCCGGCCGCTGTCGAACAGCTTGACCGCCATGATGTTGGTGAAGGCGTCGACGAGCCGGCCATTGAAGATCGAGCGCTGGTCTGCGGTGGCGCGGCCGGCGCGGCGCATCTCCGGCAGGAGGAAATAGACGATGGCCGCGTAGCCCGCGAACCAGACCGTCACCACCAGCCCCATCAGCGGGTCGAGCGAGACGAGGATCGTCACCGAGACGACCACGAAGGTGAGGAAGCCCCACATCGTCTGCAGCACGTTGACGATGAAATCGCCGACGGCCTCGCCGCCCTGCATGATCTTGGTGGCGATGCGACCGGCGAAATCGTTCTGGTAGAAGTCGTAAGGTTGCTCGATGACGCGCCGGAACGACTGCCAACGCACCATGGAGAAGAAGCCGGGCACGATGATCTGCTGCTCGACGATCGCCGAGCCGACGATCACCGCGGTGCGGACCACGAGCATCAGCACCAGCAGCCCGGCGAGCGCCGGCCAATGGTCGGCGAACAGCCGCTGCGGCGTGGTCGCGTCGAGCAGGTCGATCAGCCAGCCGACCGACCAGTAGAGCGCGGCGTCGACCGCACCGGCGAGAAAGCCGGTGATCAGAAGCAGGATGAACGGCCCCCTCGCCTGCTTGGCGAAGTAGAGGATGAAGGCCCAGGCGCTTTCGGGCAGCACCTCGCGGTCGGTATCCTGGAACGGATCGATCGCGCCCTCGAAGCGACGCCAGAATCGTTCCTGGAAGGGATCGGGGGTCATCATCATGCCGGCCTCGTTTCTTCGAGAGGGCTTTCCTCATGGAACAGGAAGCCGCCGGACTGGCGTTTCCAGAGCCGCGCATAGAGCCCGTCGAGGCCGAGAAGCTCCTCGTGCGTTCCCTGTTCCACGATGCGGCCATGCTCGAGCACGACGAGCCGGTCGAGGGCCGCGATGGTGGACAGGCGGTGCGCGATGGCGAGCACGGTCTTGCGGGCCATCAATGCCGTGAGGTTCTCCTGGATCGCCGCCTCAATGTCGGAATCGAGCGCCGAAGTCGCCTCGTCGAGGATCAGGATCGGCGCGTCCTTGAGGAAGACGCGGGCAATCGCGATGCGCTGGCGCTGTCCACCCGACAGCTTGACGCCGCGCTCGCCGACATAGGCGTCGTAGCCCTCGCGGCCGCGGCTGTCGCGCAGTTCGCCGATGAACTCATGCGCCTCGGCCTTGCGGGCCGCGGCGAAAACCTCGGCGTCGGATGCATCGGGTTTGCCGAGCTTGATGTTGTCGCGCAGCGAGCGGTGGAACAGCGCGGTGTCCTGGCTGACCACGCCGATCTGGCCGCGCAGCGAATTCTGGGTCACGGCGGAAATGTCCTGGCCGTCGATGAGGATGCGCCCGCCCTCGAGGTCGTAGAGGCGCAGGATGAGGTTGGCGAGCGTGGTCTTGCCGGCGCCCGAGGGACCGACGATGCCGACTTTCTCGCCCGGCTTGACGGTGAGTTCGATCCCGTCGAGCACGCCGCCGCCCTTGCCGTAGTGGAAGACGACGTGGTCGACCTTGATCTCGCCGCCCTTGACCACGAGTTCGCCGGCACCCGGCTTGTCAGTGAGGCCGAGAGGCTGGGAGATCAGTGCCTTGGAGTTCTCGAGCACGCCGAGGTTCCTCAGGATGCCGTTGAGCTGCATCATCAGGCGGCCGAGCAGCATGTTGAGGCGCAGCACCAGGCTCAGTGTGAAGGCGACCGCGCCCACCGAGATCGCGCCCTCGACCCACAGCTGGATCGAATACCAGGCGATCAGCGTGATCATGACGCCGGAAAGCGCCGTGAGCGCCATGCGCACGCCGGTGAGCTTGCGCGTGAAGGGCTTGAGCGCGCCGAGATAGATGTCGAAGCCGGAGCGGATGTAGCGGTCGTCGCCGTCGGAGGCGAAGAGCTTCAGCGTCTGGACGTTGGAATAGCTGTCGACGATGCGTCCGTTGATCATCGAGCCGGCCTCGGCGGTCGCCTCCGCATGCTTGCGGATGGTGGGCAGGTAGCGTTTGGCGAGGAAGCCGAAGGCGACGATCCAGACCACGACGAGCGCTGCCAGCCGCCAGTCGAGGCCGGCGACCACGGCGAGCGTAGTGACCGTGTAGACGATCATGAACCAGACGACCTCGATGAAGCTCTCCATCAGGTCGCCGGTCGCCTGCCCCGCCTGCCACACCTTGGTGGCTATTCGGCCGGCGAAGTCGTTCTGGAAGAAGGAATAGGACTGGCGCGAGACGTGGCGATGCGCCTGCCAGCGCACGAGATTGTAGAAGCCGGGCGTGATCGTCTGCTCGTCGACGAGCGCCGAGAGCCCGACGACGATGGTGCGGATGACGAGCACGGTGACCGCCATGAACAGCAGTTCGGGGCCGGCATGGGCCCAGAGCGACTCCCAGCTGCGGTCGGCAGGCATCTGGTCGAGGATGTCGACGAGGCGGCCGACGAAGTAGAACAACCCCGCCTCGACCAGCGGGGCGATTCCGCCGATGACCAGCATGGCGAAGAAGGCGAACCGCGCCTGGCCGACATAGTGCCAGAGGAAGCCCCGCACGGACGACGGCGGCCTGAGGTTCTTCGGCTCCCGGAAAGGATAGACCCAGTTCTCGAACCAGTCGTAGATCTTGTTCATCAGCACTCTGGGTTAACCGAGGGCAACGACTCGCCATTTTCGGCCCAAACCGGCGCACGAGGCAACCATGGCTTGGCAGGAGAAGAGAGTCGTCAAGCCGGGCGAACGTTGGGCGAGATGTTCACGATGACGTGCGTGTCACCATTCGGCTGTCCCCCTCCCCCTTGTGGGGAGGGGGG
>MEEF01000086.1 GCA_001724355.1 Mesorhizobium sp. SCN 65-20
AGACCTGCATGATTGCCGGCGGCTGCTTGGCGCGGAATGCGGCGATGCCGGCATTCAGCGTCTCCGGATAGGTGCCCTTGAAGACCGGAACGATCTTGTAGTCGCTCTGGCTGGCGTTGAATTCCTTGGAAAGAGTCTCGACCACCTCGTTGTTCGCGCCGGTCATGGCGTGCCACCACGTGATCTCGGTGACGGCAAAGGCCGAGGTGCTGGACAACAGCGTGATTGTCGCGGCGAATCCGGCCGCGAAGCCTAGGGTCTTCATGTCTCGCTCCCGTTCTGGTTGGCGAAAGGTTTAGTTCCGCGGGGAGCAGTATTGACGGTTTATGACAGCGCTACAACAGTTTTGTAGCGATCGTATGAAGGTCGTAGTTAGCTCACATCGCTTTCGCTTGCCGCGCATACCTAACCATGAGTTTCGCTTGCGCAAAAAGCGAAAGTATTCTGCCAAAAAAGTGACGCTCCAACCAGCATGGAACGCCGGCTAACGAATGGGCAAACTGGTTCGGCGCCGTGGTCGCCCCGGCCTTTCGCGGAACAGCCCCTCGAAAGGCACAGCGCAGACGATCAACCTGGAGATGCATATCCACAGCGCCACGCAAGCGACATGGCGACTACAGGGACAGAGCGGCCTCGATCAGCTTCTTGGCATCGGGGCTGGCCCACTCGGCCGGCCCGTTCATGTTGGCGAGCAGGCAGCCGTCGCCGTCGATCAGCAGCGTGACCGGCAGGCCCAGCGCGAGACCGCGCCGCTTGAGCTCGTTGAAGACGGTCAGCGTGTTGTCGCGGTAATAGCCGAGGGAGGCGATACCGATCTCCTCAAGGAACTTCTTGGGCTTGGTGTCGTCGCCGGTGTCGACGTTGATGGCCATCACCTCGAAGTTCTCGCCGCCCATTTCGCGCTCGAGCGCATCGAGGGCCGGCATCTCGGCGCGGCAGGGCGCACACCAGGTCGCCCAGAGATTGACCAGCAGCGTGCGTCCCTTCTGGTCGCCGATCGTCATCGGCTTGCCGTCGGGGCCGTTGAAGGCGAGATCCTTGAGCGACTGCGAGGGATCCGCGGCCATCATCGCGGCAACCTGGCCGGTGGCTGCGGCGCCGACCTTCTTGGCGGCTTCCGCCTTGGCGCTGCAGACCTTGTCCTCGGGGCCGGCATCGGCGACGGTGGCCTGAGGCGCACCGGAAGGCGCGTTGTTGCCTTTGGGGCCGGTGGTGACATATACCGCGACCGCGCCGGCGATCACGCCCGCGACGGCGGCTAGCAGGATATGGCGTGGCGCGGGAAACATCTTTCTGCGATCCGACATCTATTCAGTTTTTCTCCGGAGCCCGGTTATCACGATGAGCGACAAGAAGGCCAGCAACCAGATGTGGGGCGGACGATTTGCCTCGGGCCCCGCGGCGATCATGGAGGCTATCAACGCCTCGATCGGCTTCGACAAGAAGCTCTACGCCCAGGATATCCGCGGTTCGGTCGCCCATTCCGAGATGCTGGCGGAGACGGGCATTATTTCCGGCGACGATCAACAGAAAATCGCTCACGGCCTGAACACGATCCTGCGAGAAATCGAGGACAGCAAGTTCGAGTTCTCGACGCGGCTCGAAGACATCCACATGAACGTCGAGGCGCGCCTCGCCGACCTGATCGGCCCCGCCGCCGGCAGGCTGCACACCGCACGTTCGCGCAACGACCAGGTGGCGTTAGACTTCCGCCTCTGGGTCAAGGACGAGTTCAACCGCGTGGCGGTCGCGCTCAAGGGCCTGATCGCCGTCTTCGTCGAGCGCGCCGAGCAGCACGCCGGGACCGTCATGCCGGGCTTCACCCATCTCCAGACGGCGCAGCCGGTGACCTTCGGCCACCACTGCATGGCCTATGTCGAGATGTTCGCCCGCGACCTCAGCCGTGTCCGCGACGCCATCGAGCGCATGGACGAGAGCCCGCTGGGGGCCGCCGCGCTCGCCGGCACCGGCTTCCCCATCGACCGTTTCCAGACGGCCAAAGCGCTCGGCTTCCGCGAGCCGACCCGCAACTCGCTCGACAGCGTATCCGACCGCGACTACGCGCTCGAGTTCCTGTCGGTGGCATCGATCTGCGCCACCCACCTTTCACGGCTGGCAGAGGAGATCGTCATCTGGTCGACGCCGCAGTTCGGCTTCGTGCGCCTGTCGGACAGCTTCTCCACCGGTTCCTCGATCATGCCGCAGAAGAAGAACCCCGACGCGGCCGAGCTGGTGCGCGCCAAGACCGGTCGCGTCAACGGCCACCTGATCGGCCTGCTGACCGTCATGAAGGGCCTGCCGCTGACCTATTCGAAGGACATGCAGGAAGACAAGGAAGCGGTGTTCGACGCCGCCGAGACGCTCGACCTCATGATCGCCGCCATGACCGGAATGGTCGGCGACATGACGATCAACGAGCAGGCGATGAAGAAGGCCGCCGGCTCGGGCTACTCGACCGCGACCGACCTGGCCGACTGGCTGGTGCGTTCGCTAGGTATGCCGTTCCGCGAAGCCCATCACGTCACCGGCCGCGCCGTGGCGCTGGCCGAGAGCAAGAAGGTCGGGCTTGAAAAACTCACAATCGAGGACCTCAAGTCGATCCACGACGGCATCACCGAAGACGTCTTCTCGGTGCTGTCGGTGCAGAACTCGGTGAAGAGCCGCACCTCCTTCGGCGGCACGGCTCCGGCAGAGGTGCGCAAGCAGATCCGCTACTGGAAGAAACGTCTCGCGAAAGCTTGATGAAGCCGGGGTGCAACGCCCCGAAATCTCCGCTACAAGCGGCGGGGATTTTATTGCGGATGGATGGATCATGACCGCTGGCAGGATTTTGGTGACGCTCGGGCTGATTGCAGCGGTTGGCGTGGTTTCGGCGTGCGGCCGCAAGGGTGACCTCGACACGCCCTATGACGCCGCCGTGCAGGCACGCAAGGACGCCCAGAAGGCCGGCGAGCCGTTGCCACCCGAACCGCAGAAGCCCGTGGCCGACAAGCCCTTCATCCTCGATCCGCTGATCTGATCGGCATCCACAAGCTCGAAAGCACCTTGCAGTGAACCACTTCGAATATCGTGACGGCGTCCTCCATGCCGAAGACGTGGCGCTGACCGACATCGCGGCCGCCGTCGGCACGCCGTTCTATTGCTATTCGACGGCGACGCTGACGCGGCATTTCAAGGTGTTCTCCAAGGCCTTCGCCGACCTCGATTCGCTGGTCTGCTACGCGCTCAAGGCGAATTCGAACCAGGCGGTGCTGAAGACCCTGGCCAAGCTCGGCGCAGGCGCGGACGTCGTGTCGGAAGGCGAACTGCGGCGCGCACTGGCGGCCGGCATCCCGGCATCGAAGATCCTGTTTTCCGGCGTCGGCAAGACGGCCCGCGAGATGAACCTCGCACTCGACGCCGGCATCCTCTGCTTCAACGTCGAGTCCGAGCCCGAACTCGAGCTGCTTTCGGCCCGTGCCGTGGCCAAGGGCACCAAGGCGCCGGTGTCGCTGCGCATCAATCCGGACGTCGATGCCAAGACCCACAAGAAGATCTCGACCGGCAAGGCCGAGAACAAGTTCGGCATACCGATGCAGCGTGCCCGCGAGGTCTATGCCCGGGCGGCTGCGCTGCCTGGCATCAAGGTCACCGGCATCGACATGCACATCGGCAGCCAGATCACCGAGCTGCAGCCCTTCGACGATGCCTTCGCGCTGCTGGTGGAGCTGGTCGCGACCCTCAAGGCCGACGGCCACGCGATCGATCACGTCGATCTCGGTGGCGGCCTCGGCATCCCCTACAAGACCGACAACAGCCCGCCGCCCCTGCCCGACGCCTATGCCCAGATCGTGCACAAGCATGTCGGCAAGCTCGGGCTCAAGGTCATGTTCGAGCCTGGCCGGCTGATCGTCGGCAATGCCGGCATCCTTGTTTCGGAAGTGATCTTCGTGAAGGAAGGCGACGCCAAGAACTTCCTGATCGTCGACGCGGCGATGAACGACCTGATCCGCCCGACCCTCTACGACGCCTATCACGACATCCGCCCGGTGCGGCAGGCAGCAGCCGACGCCCCGCGCCTGACAGTCGACGTCGTCGGCCCCGTATGCGAGACCGGTGACTATCTCGGCCTCGACCGCGATCTGCCGAAGCTCAAGGCCGGCGACCTGATCGCGGTGAGCACGGCGGGTGCCTATGGAGCGGTCCAGGCCGGCACCTACAACACCCGGCCACTGGTGCCCGAAGTGCTCGTCGACGGCGACCGCTTCCACGTGGTGCGCAAACGCCAGACCTACGACGAGCTGATCGGCCTCGATTCGCTGCCGGACTGGCTGTAGCAGTCCAAGGCCTTCTGATTGGGGAACCCGCGTCCGCTCCGGTTGCAGACGCGGACTCTTCAGTGCCGAAGATCTCGTCAGGAGATCGGGCCGCCGGCGCACGGGACGCGTCCTTGCGGTTAGCTGGCAACCGATTTCTATTCACGAACACGGGTCTCGTTGCAGCCTGATCTTGGGTTGGACCGGCCAAGCTTTCTGAACAGCCAAGGTTCACGATTACGTTTGGTCGCCTCGCCTTCGCCGAGATTGATGCTATTCTTACCCCGATGGCGGCGCGGCAGCGCCGCCGAACCGGAAGGGCCGATGACGGAACGGGCCAGATCAGCGCTGCATCGCGACATAGCCGCCAGCCTGGGCAGGACGCGCCTGGCCATAGGCACGGCGATGATCGTCGAGCGCGGCTGGCCGCTGGTCCTGCCATTGCTCATCATCGTGAGCCTGTTCTTCAGCCTGTCCTGGCTGGGCGTCTTCAGGCTGTTGCCCGATACGGCGAGGATGATTCTGGCCGGCGCGCTCGGACTGGCGGGGCTCGCCGCGCTTTATCCACTACGCTTCTTCCGCCTGCCGTCGTGGTCCGAGATCGACAGCCGCCTCGAGCAGGCCAACAAGCTCCTGCACACGCCCGTGCAGGTCCAGACCGACCGCCTCTCCGGTCAACCCAACAGCTTCGCCGACGCCTTGTGGCGCGAGCATCAGAAGCGCATGGCAGAAAGCCTCGGCAAGCTCGGCGGTGACCTGCCCCGCACCCGCGTGCCGGAGCGCGACCCATGGGCATTGCGCGCCGCCGCGGCCCTTTTGCTTGTCGTCGCCTTTGCCTTCTCCTTCGGCCCGATGGGCGGCCGTATCGGCGATGCCTTCAGGGCCCACGCGGCACGCGACGCCATTCCGCCGCGCATCGACGCCTGGGTGACGCCGCCGGCCTATACGGGCAAGGCGCCGATCTTCCTGACGGCCGACGCGAACACGGAGGCGCCTCTCATCACCGTTCCCGCGGGCAGCGAGTTGTCGCTGCGCGTCACCGGCGGCACCGGCGAGGAGACGCTGGCCTTCACCGATCTGAGCGGGGCGACACGCGACATAGCTCCTGCCGGCCCGGCCGCCGATGCCGCCAAGCCGGCCGTCGCAGGCCCTGTCGCGGCGGTGCGGCAATTCTCGCAGAAGCTGGATTCCGAAGGCCGGATGACGCTGAAATCCGGCGACGACGAACTCGACAGCTGGAGCTTTGCCGTCACCCCCGACACCCCGCCCACGATCCGCTTGGTCGGCGAGCCCAAGCGCGCCGTCAACGGCACCTTCGAGCTGAGCTACCTGATCGAGGACGATTACGGCGCAGCCACCGCCAAGACCGACTTCGCCCTCGCCGAGCCGCAGGCGCCCGACGCTCGGCCGCTCTACGGTCCGCCGGAAATGCCGCTGTCGCTGCCCCGCCGCGGCGCCGACAAGAAACCCGTCAAGGCTAATCGCGACCTGACCGAGCATGTCTGGGCGGGCGCGCCCGTGAAGCTCACGCTGCTAGCGGTCGACGACGCCGGCCAGGAGGCGAGGAGCGAGACGAAGACGCTAGTGCTGCCCGAGCGCCCCTTCACCAACCCGCTGGCACGGGCGGTGATCGAGATGCGCAGGCTGATCGGCCTCGACGCCAATGCCAAGGCCCGCGTGCTCGACCTGATGGACGCCATCACGCTCAGGCCCGAGGACACGATCGACAACCTTTCGCATTACCTCGCCCTGATGAGTGCCCGCACCCGGCTCAAGATGGCCGCCACCGACGACCAGCTGCGCGAGGTGGTCTCGTATCTGTGGGAAGTCGCCCTCGGCATCGAGGAAGGCGACCTGTCGTCGGCCGAGAAGCGACTGCGCCAGGCCCAGCAGGCGCTGCAGGATGCGCTCGACCGCAACGCCAGCGACGAAGAGATCGACAAGCTCATGAGCGAGCTGCGCGACGCGATGGACGATTTCCTGCGCGAGTTCGCCGAACGCGCGCAGCAGAACCAGAACGCCCAGATGCCCTCGCCCGGACAGGAGCTGCGCCAGAGCGACCTGCAACGCATGCTCGACCAGATCGAGAACCTCGCCAAGTCCGGCAACCGCGACCAGGCGCGCGAGCTGCTGTCGCAACTCCAGGACATGATGAACAATCTCCAGGCGGGCCGGCAGCGCGGCCAGCAGGGCCAGCAGAACTCGGAGCTGCGCCAGCAGATGGACAAGCTCGGCGAGATCATGCGGCGCCAGCAGGAGATGATGAACGAGACGTTCCGCATGGACCAGATGCAGCGCGGCCAGCAGGGCGACGAACAGACCAATCCGTTCGGCGACAACGGCCAGCAGGGCGAGAACCAGCAGCCCGGCGAGCAGGGTCAGGGTCAGCAGGGGCAGCCGATGACCCCTGAGGAATTCGCCGAGGCGCTGAAGCAGCTCCAGGAAGGCCAGGGGCAGCTGGAGAAGGACCTCGAATCCCTGATGAAGGGCCTCGAAGGGCTCGGCATCAAGCCAGGCGAAGGCTTCGGCGAGGCGGGCGACTCCATGAACCAGGCGGAAGGCGCCCTCGGCAAGGGCGAGGGCGACCGTGCCGTCGGCCACCAGGGGCGAGCGCTCGAAGCCCTGCGCAAGGGCGCACAGGACATGATGCAGCAATTGCAGGCCATGCAGGGCGACCAGGGCGGCAGCGAGGAAGGGGGCCGCCAGCGCAACGCCGACCGCGATCCGCTGGGGCGGCCGCGCGCGACGACCGGACCCGATTTCGGGGATTCGGTGAAGGTTCCGGACGAGATCGACGTGCAGCGTGCACGCCAGATCCTCGAGGCGATCCGCAAGCGGCTAGGCAACGCGCTGAGCCCGGAACTCGAGCGCCAGTATCTCGAGCGGCTGCTGGAACTCAAATAGGGCAGGCCACCCTACCCCCGCACGTTCCGGCAGATGCCTTGCCGCATCACACAGCGCCGGCCATTCCGGTGGCGCGGGCCATCTCGAAGTCCTTCTGGCTGTAGCGCTGGAATGCGGGTCTCGTCGCGAGGCGCCCGAAGTATTCCTTGAAGACAGGCCGTTCCGGCAGCGCCTTCAGCACATTCGTGGCATAGTTGATGCCGGCGCCGATCTGGATGTCGGCGGCGGTGAAGCGGTCGCCGGCGATGTAAGGGCGGGACGACAGTGTACGCTCCAGATGGTTCGCCATCTCGGAGAACGAGCCGTAGGAATAACCGCGGCCCATGAATTCGTGCCCATGCGCCTTTGCCGCCAGCACGGGGTCGAACACCGCATCGGCATAGACCAGCCAGGTCAGATACTGCGCCCGCATCCTGTCGCCAACCGCGGGCGCGAGGCCCGCCTCGGGAAATACGTCGCACAGGTAGATGCTGATCGCCGCCCGCTCGGTGATGACCACGCCGTCGTGGTCGATCGCCGGCACCTTCTTGTTCGGCTGTATCGCACGGTACTCTTCGGGAACCCCGCCCGGCGCCCGGATGTCGACGTGCTCGATGCGGTAGGGCGCGCCAAGTTCTTCCAGCAGCCAGAATATGCCCGACGCGCGCGACCATGGCGCATGGTAGAAGGTGATCATCGCTTTCCTCCTCTCTCGATCCTCCGGACCGTAGCACGGGCCTCCTGACAGCACTTTGTCAGGATCAATGGCGGGAGGAATCGATTGGGCCAGCAATCAGCGCCGCTGATGGAAAGCCTCGCGTATGGCGGACGCCATGACATCGACGGCTTCGCTGTTGGCGCGCGGATTTCGGTGCAGTACGACCCTCGTCCTGTCGATCTGCCCGAAGCCGTCGGCCTCGGTGAGTTCGCGGCAATCCGGGGGGATGTTGGACCTCGATATCGGCGCCACGGCAAGCCCGGCCGTCACCGCGAGCAGGAGGCCGTTGGTGGTGTCGCTGGTATAGGCGAAGCGATAGTCGATACCCCGTCGCTCCAGCGAGGCGAGGACGTATTCGCGCGACCACCCTTCGCGGCTGTAGACGGCGATGGGCAGCGGCCGCTCCTCGTGCAACTGGTGCCGGTTGGAGGTGACCCAGACGGTCGGGTCGTCCATCAGAACCTCGGCGCCGGAAGGCTCCTGCCATTCGAAAACCACAGCCAAATCAAGCTCTCCGGCCGCGAGGGCAGCCATTTGCGAGGCGGAATAGCCGAACCTGACGGTCACCTCGACCTGTGCATGGCGCTGCGCGAAGGCCCCGAGCGCTCGTGACAGGACGGGCTGGCCGTACTCTTCCGGCAGGCCGATCCGGACGGGGCCGCCGAGCGGCGCCGAACGCATGGAGGCGGCCGTCTCGTCGAGCAGGCTGACGATACGGCGCGCATTTGCGACGAGGTCGCCGCCCCGCCGGGTGAGCGTGACACCGCGTGCGCCGCGCTCGAACAGGACCTCGCCTACCACCTCCTCGAGGCGCTTGATCTGCATGCTGATCGCCGATTGCGTACGGCCGACCGTCTCCGCCGCGCGGGTGAAATTGCCGCTCTCCGCCACCGCCAGGAAGGTGCGCAGCAGGTCGCTGTCGAGACGAACGGTCATGGCCTTGCACCGGCAGACATAAGAATTTCTGATGGCTGTCATCATTCCAATTCGTTTGCGTCGTGTCAAACGGCGATGGATAGTCGCGTCACCCATTGGAAGGTGGCCGTCAGATGCGGCTACGGACTGGTTTTACCGTCCTCACTTTCACCCGCCGCGTTCTCACGGCGGGTTTTTTCTTGGCGAACCGCGGCCCTGGGGAGGAGAGGCAGCGGGCGCCCGCTCCGATCATCACACAGGCAGTTTCAGGCAACCGACACCATGAACAGAACGCTTCTCGGCATCCTATGCCTGTGTCTGGGAGTGCTGGTGTTCTCCATACAGGACGCCCTGATAAAGGCAGTCGCGGGCACCTATCCCGTTGGCGAAGCGCTGCTCATCCGCGCCGTCGTGGCACTGCCGCTGCTGCTGATCATGGTGCATCGCGACGTCGGCCTGCGCGCCCTCGCCTCGCCGAACTGGCGCTTCCTCGCCTGGCGCTCGACGATCCTCTTCGCATCCTACTGCGCCTACTATCTGGCGATACCGGCGATACCGATCGCCGATGCGGCGGCGCTCTTTTTCACGGCGCCGCTCATCATCATGGCGATGGCCGCCCCCTATCTCGGCGAACGGGTACCGTGGCAGAGCTTGGCCGCGGGAGCAGCTGGGCTGATGGGCGTGATCGTGATGGTCAATCCGGGCGCCGGCATCTTCGAATGGGCGGCACTGCTGTCGCTAGCCTCGGCGTTCCTCTACGGCTTCTCGCAACTCATGGCGCGCAAGATCGGCGTGGTCGAAAGTGCCACGACCATGGCCTTCTACCAGAACGCCGCCTATCTGGTAGGCGCGCTCGCGATCACTGCCGTCTTTGCCAAGGCGGGCCTGCCGCAATCCGGGCACCCCAGCCTCGACTTCCTGATGCGGCCGTGGGTTTGGCCGAGCCTGAACGACTTCCTGATGATGGGAGCCTGCGGCGTCATCGCGGCCGTCGGCATGACCCTGCTCGGCCAGGCCTATAGGTTGGCACCGGCCAACAGGGCGGCGACCTTCGAATACACCGGCCTGCTGTGGGCGCCGCTTTGGGGCTTCCTGTTCTTTGCCGAGGTTCCCGACAGCGGCACGCTCATTGGCGCGCTGCTGATCGTCGGGGCCGGCATATTCGCCCTGAACGCCGGCTCGCGCGGGCCTCAGGCGGCGCCGGCGAACGCTGCCGCGGACTGATTCGACCGGGCGAGCGCGAGCGATACGCGGTCGCGGATATCGGCCAGCGTGAACGGCTTCTGCACGACGTCCAGAATGATCGCGTCGAGTTCCTCGGCGCGCTCGCGCTGGTCGGCGTAGCCGGTCATCAGCAGGATCGGGAGCCCGGGGAAGGCGCGCGCGGCAGCCTGCGCCATCTCGATGCCGTCCATCTCGGGCATGCGGATGTCGGAGACGATCAGGTCGTAGAAGCCGAGCTCGGCGTGGATGCGCTCGAGCCCCTGCGCGCCATCGCAGGCGACATCGATGACATGGCCGGCGCGCTCGAGGGCGCGGGCGGCGAGGGTGCGAACGGACTCATCGTCCTCAACGATCAGAAGCTTTGCCATGGCGGCGATATTTGCCGCGACAGGTTGACGATTTCTGAAGGCCGGGAGAATTGGCCGATGCCCTCGCGTCAGGCGTCGCCCTTGACCACGCCGACGAAGGGCAGTTCGCGGAAGGCGTGTGCCACGTCCATGCCGTAGCCGACGACGAAATAATCCGGGCAGTCGAAACCGACATAATCGGCGTCGAGATCGGTCTGCCTGCGCATGCGCTTGTCGAGCAGGACTGCGAGCGAGCAGCTCTTGGCGCCGCGCGACAGCATCAGTTCGCGGGCGAACTTCAGCGTCTTGCCCGATTCGAGGATGTCGTCGATGAGCAGCACGTCGCGGCCCTTCACCTCGTTGTCGATGTCGCGCAGCACCCGCACCTCGCCGCTGGTCTTGCCGGCGCCATAGCTCGAGATGAAGATGAACTCGACTTCGGGCGACAGGCCGACGTCGTGCATGGCCCTGATCAGGTCCGCCGCGAAAATGAACGAGCCCTTGAGCACGGAAATGACGAGGAGGTCGGTGTAATCGTGCGAGGCGATTTCCTTGGCCAATTCCAGATTGCGCCGAGCGATCGCCGAAGCGGAGAACAGCACCTCGATTTCCTTGCCGCGGACAACTGGCATGACATCACCTATTCAGAGAACGCGACCGTGACGGTCCTTATCCCGTTCATAGGCAGGTCGAGCCGGCTCGAAAAGTCCCATCTTGCTCCGGGCTCGACCGGAGCGCCGGCTGTCCCCAGCCTGTAGCGCAGGATCTTGCCGTCTTCTCCGGCCACGGAGATGTCGATGGGCGGGAGCGCTGCTGCGCTGGGTCCGTCATTGATGGCCACGCCGTCGACGAGCAGCACCGGCTTCCGGCCAGAGACGTCGACCCGCGAATTGATCTCCGAGAGGCGCAGCTGGTCCGTCTGGGATGGCGCGGGAACCGCATAGCTGCGCACGATGGCGTGCCCGCCCGAGATCCAAAATGCCATTGCCGCCAAGGAGATACCGGCCGCCCAAAACGCCGGCCCGCCGCGCGGGGATCTTGGCGACGTGCCTCTTTCGGCGGGGCGCAACATGTCCATACCGCCCGAAGCAGGCGCTTCCGGCGTCCAGGCCGCTTGCCGGTCGGATGATTCGGCGCGGTCTCCGGGCGCCGCGACGATCTCGAAATCGGCGTCGACGACATCGCCGTCCACGGGGCGCGGCGACTGGGCGCATGTGTCGCGGGCCCCGGCGGCCATGATTTCGCCGGAAACCGGGCGTGCTTTCCGCGCGTCAGCCATCGGACCCCTTAGACATTTTGCCACGAGGGGGTAAACGCAAATGGTTAATGCTTCGCCACCAGAGTGCCTGCGCGCCTCGAAACGGCCCGAATGTTAACCGTCCGTTAACCATGCGGACCCATGGTCGTTTCGTAGAAACGGGCAGCGAGGGTCCCGCGTATTCCACGGGATCAACCAAGGTCAGCAGCACGTGATCCGCTTCGAAAATGTCGGCCTCAGATACGGAATGGGTCCGGAGATCCTGCGCGACGTCTCCTTCCAGATCCCCGAGCGCTCGTTCCAGTTCCTGAGCGGTCCTTCCGGCGCCGGCAAGACGACGCTGCTGCGCCTGCTGTTCCTGTCGCTCAAGCCGACGCGCGGGCTGATCAGCGTGTTCGGCAAGGACCGCTCGCTGATCACCCGGGCCGAATTGCCGCTGCTGCGCCGGCGCATCGGCGTGGTGTTCCAGGATTTCCGCCTGCTCGACCACATGACCACCTACGAGAACGTGGCGCTGCCCTTGCGCGTGCGCGGGCGCGAGGAGGCGAGCTACCGCACCGACGTGACCGAACTGCTGAAATGGGTCGGGCTGGGCGAGCGCATGCACGTGCTGCCGCCGGTGCTCTCGGGCGGTGAAAAGCAGCGCGCGGCCATTGCCCGGGCGCTGATCGAGCAGCCAGAGGTCCTGCTTGCCGACGAGCCCACGGGCAACGTCGACCCACCGCTGGCGCGCCGCCTGCTGCGGCTGTTCATCGAGCTCAACCGGCTCGGCACGGCCGTCGTCATCGCCACCCACGATCTCGGCCTGATGGACCAGGTCGATGCCCGTCGCATGATTCTCGCCGGCGGGAGGCTCGACATCTATGACTGAGGGCACCGTAGACATCCGGGCGCATGACGACGAATTCGAAGACGAGTTCGAGGATGCGCCCCTGCAGCAGCCACAGCAGCCGCAGCCGCCTGTCCGGCGCAAGGTCGCGCCCCTCGTTCCGCCGCAGAATATCGCCGGGCGGGCCCTGGTGCTGGTCATCGCCATCATGACCTTCCTGTCCTGCCTGACGCTGGGAGCGGTGACGCTTGTCCGCGACACGGCATCGGTCTGGGAGAACCAGATTTCCCGCGAGGCGACGATCCAGATCAAGCCGGCAGAAGGCCTCGATATGGAAGCGGCGCTCGAGACCGCCTCGCGCATCGCAGGCGAGTTCGCCGGCGTGCGCGAAACCAAGATCGTCGACCGCGAGGCCACCTCACGCCTGCTCGAGCCCTGGCTCGGCTCGGGACTGAACATCGACGAGCTTCCGGTGCCCCGCCTGGTGATCGTGACGATCGACGAGGACAATCCACCCGATTTCGCGGCCATGCGCTCGGCGATCGTGCCTAAGGTTCCGACGGCAACGCTGGACGATCACCGCACCTGGGTCGACCGCCTCGTCGCCATGGCGCGCACGACGGTTACGATCGGCACGGGCGTGCTGGTGCTGATGCTGGCTGCGACCGTGCTGTCGGTGGTTTTCGCCACCCGCGGCGCGATGGCGGGCAACGGTCACATCATCGAGGTGCTGCACTATGTCGGCGCCGAGGCGCGCTTCATCGCCAAGGAATTCCGGCGCCATTTCCTGCTCACCGGCATGAAAGGCGCCGCTGCCGGCGGTTTCGCGGCGGTGATCGTGTTCATCGGCTTCTCGTGGTGGTCGTCGCGCAACCTGGCGACGCCCGAGGCCGACCAGGCGACCGCACTGTTCGGCAACTTCGCCATCGGCGCCAACGGCTATCTTGGGGTAGCGGTGATCGTCGCGGTGATCGGGGTGCTCACGGCAGCGACGTCGCATTTCACCGTCGTCACCTATCTCGACGAGATCGACAGGCATCAACCGGATGGACTTTGATCACGAACAATGACCGGACGTCATCCAATGTGCATAATGGGGCTCTGCAAAAGCCGTAAAGGCTGCTTAATCATGGTGCCGTGATGGGACAGGATGCGCTCGCCGCTTCGGGGACGGTTGCAGGAACGGAATTCTACCCAGCCGCGCGCAAGACGCGCCGGAGAAACATTTTCTTGCGCAGATTTCTTTTCGTGGTCTTCACCGCAGCGTTGGTCTTCGCGGGCGGGTTTGCCATCTTCGCAACGCATGTGAGCCGCCTGAGCACGCCCGCCGACCCCTCGCAGGCCGACGCGATCATCGTGCTCACCGGCGGCCAGTCGCGCCTCGATGCGGCACTGGGTCTGCTCAAGGCCGGCAAGGGCGAGCGCCTGCTGATCAGCGGTGTCCATCCCGCGGCGACCCGCCGCCAGCTGCAGGTCGCCACCGGCAGCGACAAGGCGCTGTTCAACCGCGTCGACATCGACCGCGCCGCGCTCGACACGATCGGCAACGCCCAGGAAAGCGCGAAGTGGGTGGAGAACCACGACTACCAGCGCCTCATCCTGGTCACCAACAACTACCACATGCCGCGCAGCCTGCTGGAGATGGGGCGCCTGCTGCCCCGGGCCAGCCTGACCCCCTACCCCGTCGTCAACTCGAAGCTCGACGACGGCAAGTGGCTGACCGAACCCAAGGCCTTCCGCGTGCTCTTCACCGAGTACAACAAGTACCTGCTGGCGCTGGCGCGCGGCATCGTTCCGGTCAGGCCTTCGGGTGAAGGCATCGTGGTGGCACAGGCACAGGCGGCAGGGAAAGGCGAATAGGCCGCTGCGCGAGAACTGGGCGTTTTCCTTTTTGGGCCGCTTGGTGTAACGAACGGCGGATTTTCGTCCTCAGGCACCCCACGCAAAATGCTCTATATCCGCTCGCTGGCGTTCAACTTCGTCTTCTATGTCAGCCTGGTCGTCCAGATGATCCTGTGGACGCCCTACTACTTCCTGTCGCCGCGCCACCGGGCATGGTTCGTGCCGAAATTCTGGGCGCGTTCGAGCCTCTGGCTGCAGCAGAAGATCGCCGGCACCAAAAGCGAGATCACCGGCATGGAGAACCTGCCCGAGGGCTCGTTCATCCTCGCGCCGAAGCACCAGTCGTTCTGGGATGCGATCGCCTTCTTCCCCTACCTGCGCGACCCGCTCTACATCCTCAAGCGCGAGCTGATGTGGATCCCCTTCTTCGGCTGGTACATCAAGAAGATG
>MEEF01000087.1 GCA_001724355.1 Mesorhizobium sp. SCN 65-20
CACAAGGGGGAGGGAGGCGACTTCACCGACGGGCGATACCAAGACCGTTGGTGTTCGGCGTTGGGCAGCCGCGCGGCAAAGTCCCCCTCCCCACAAGAGGGAGGGAGACCTCGGCGTTTCGCTCCCTACTCCGCCGCCTGGGCCTCGACGCCATCGGCCTCTTCGAGCAGGAAGCCGCCCGACTGGCGCTGCCACAGCGAGGCATAGAGCCCGCCTTTGGCGACCAGCTCGTCATGGCTGCCCTGCTCGACGATGCGGCCCTTGTCCATGACCACCAGCCGGTCCATTGCCGCGATGGTCGAGAGCCGGTGGGCGATTGCGATCACGGTCTTGCCCTCCATCAGGCGATAGAGGTTTTCCTGGATCGCCGCCTCGACCTCGGAATCGAGCGCCGAGGTCGCCTCGTCGAGGATAAGGATCGGCGCGTCCTTGAGCATGACGCGGGCGATCGCGATGCGTTGGCGCTGGCCGCCGGACAGCTTGACGCCGCGCTCGCCGACATGCGCCTCGAAGCCCTTGCGCCCCTTGGGGTCGGCAAGCGTGGCGATGAAGTCGAGCGCCTCGGCGCGACGCGCCGCCTCGATCATCATCTCTTCGGACGCGTCGGGACGGCCATAGAGGATGTTGTCGGCCACCGAGCGGTGCAGCAGCGACGTGTCCTGCGTGACCATGCCGATCTCGGCGCGCAGGCTGTCCTGCGTGACATCGGAGATGTCCTGCCCGTCGATGACAATCCGACCCTTCTCGAGGTCGTAGAAGCGCAGCAGCAGATTGACCAGCGTCGACTTGCCGGCACCCGAGCGGCCGACGATGCCGACCTTCTCGCCCGGTTTGACGTCGAGGGTGAGGTTCTCGATCACGCCCTTCTGCTTGCCGTAGTGGAAGCCGATGCCGTCGAAGGTGATCGCCCCCTTGTCGACAACGATGGTCTTGGCGTCCGGCTTGTCCTCGACCAGACGCGGCATCGAGATCGAGTTGATGCCGTCCTGGACGGTGCCGATGTTCTCGAACAGGCCCGAGACCTCCCACATGATCCACTGCGACATGCCCCAGAGCCTGAGCACCAGGCCGATCACGACGGCGACCGCGCCAATGGTAACGGCCTCCTCGATCCACAGCGTGATCGATAGCGCGCCGACGGCCAAGAGCAGGGCCGAGTTGAGCAGATAGAGGGCGCCATAGAGCGAGGTCACCAGCCGCATCGAGCGGTAGACCGTGCCAATGAACAGCGACATACCTTCCTTGGCGAAGGACGCCTCGCGCTTCGAATGCGAGAACAGCTTGACGGTCTGGATGTTGGTGTAGCTGTCGACGACACGGCCGGTCATCGTCGAGCGCGCGTCGGCCTGCTCCTCGGCGAGCTTGCCGAGCCGCGGGACGTAGTAGCGCAGGAGCAGGATGTAGAGCACGAGCCAAGCCACGAGCGGCATCGCCAGCTTCCAGTCGGCCGAACCGACGATGACCAGCATGCCGAGGAAATAGACGATGACGTAGTTCAGCACGTCGATGAGCTTGACCACGCACTCGCGCACTGCGAGCGCGGTCTGCATCAGCTTGGTGGCGATGCGCCCGGCGAACTCATCCTGATAGAAGCTCATAGACTGCTTCAGCAGGTAGCGGTGGACCTGCCAGCGGATGCGCATGGGATAGTTGCCCATCAGCGTCTGCTGGTTGACCAGCGACTGCAGCACCACGATCAGCGGCAGGCCGACTATCACGATGAAGGCCATGCCAGCGAGCTTCCAGCCCTCGTTCTGCAGGAAGGTCTCGCGGCTCTGGGCCGACAGCCAGTCGACGATGTTGCCGAGGAAGCCGAACATCCACACTTCGGTGATGGCGATGAGCGCCGTGAGGATCGCGGCCACGGTGATGTAGAGCCACGCCCCCTTGGTGTAATGGAGGCAGAAGGCGACCAGCGTCTTCGGCGGCTCGACCGGCTCCTCGGGCGGGAACGGATTGAGCCTCTCTTCAAACCAGCGGAACATGTTTCTCTCTATTTTCAATTCTGGCGCGAAAACCCGCGCGGGATCGTGTTTCTTTCACGCGAGCCGGCTCGCGTATGCGGTATTCGAGTGGCCCTGCTGCACGGCGACGCCTGAACGCACTCTAGATGTAGGTAGCGGCCAAGGGTCCGGCGAACCCTTAGCGCGCACCTCCTGACATCGTCCTGGCAGCAGGCCGGGCCTCCCCTGATCGGCCGGCGAGCCGGCTGATCAGCTTGACCAGCCGCGCGAACAGCGGCCGGTGGTTGGGGTCAGGCACCGCCTGCGACAGGTCCACGTCGGGCAGCATGCCCCGGTGCGGCCGCTGTGGCGGGCCGGAGGCTTGCAGGCTTTCGCCCAGCGACAGCATCAAGGCGGCGTGCCTCGCCTCTGCGAGTGCGTTCGCCCGGACGGGATTTGCAGAGTCGTTCTGGCCACGGGCGAATTGCCCGCTGGAAAAATTGGCAAACATCGGAATTGTCCTTCGAAAACCGGAACAGGAATTCGGCGGATCGCGATGCGAGGAAGCCTGTAGATGTCAGGAATGTCTTCGAACCGGACCGCCGCTCAGGCAGTTCGTAGCCCACAGAGGGGGCGGTGAATGTCTATGGCCATCATGTGTCCCATGCCCTCCTCCTTCGGTTCGAGTTGACAATGGCGGCCGTATACTCCCATTCGCGACAGAACGCCACACCTTCGACTTCACTTTTTTCTTCGGCACTATCTGCTGTGGCGACGCGGCCACAGATTAGGACATCGAATTGGACCACCGACTCCGCATCGCGCTCTACCAGCCGGACATCGCGGGCAACACCGGCACGATCCTGCGTATGGCCGCCTGCCTTGGGCTGGCCGTCGACCTGATCGAGCCTGCCGGCTTCGACATCTCAGACCGCGCGCTCAAACGCGCCGGCATGGACTACCTCGAAATGGCGGCCCTCACCCGGCACGTCGACTTCGACCGCTTCGAGGACTGGCGGCGCGGCGAAGGGCGCCGCCTGGTCCTGCTGTCGACCAAAGCCGCCATGCCTTACACGGGTTTCCGCTTCGGGCCCGGTGACATCGTCATGCTTGGCCGCGAATCGGCCGGCGTGCCAGACCACGTCCACGATCTCGCCGACCAGCGGCTGATCATCCCGATGCCCGGCGGCGGGCGCAGCCTCAATGTCGCGCTCAGCGCCGCCATGGTCGCCGGCGAAGCGTTGCGCCAGATCGGCCATGCGCCGTAACGCCACCAGTTCCATCCACCATCTCTCAAACATGGCAGTTCCTTCCGTTGCAATGTAACGGATACCCTCCTACAACCTCAACCAAAGTTGAGGTCAAGGGGATTTCTCATGGCTCAGGAATTGACCGTCGGCGAGGTCGCGCGGCGCAGCGGCGTGGCGGTTTCGGCCCTGCACTTCTACGAGACGCGCGGGCTGATCCAAAGCCACCGCACGACCGGCAACCAGCGCCGCTATTCGCGCGACGTGCTGCGCCGTGTGGCGGTGATCAGGATCGCGCAGGACGTCGGCATCTCGCTGGCGGACATTGCCGCCGCATTGGCCACCCTGCCCGACGGACGCACGCCCACACGGGAGGATTGGAGTCTGCTTTCAACGGCTTGGCGCAAGGATCTCGACCACCGCATCGAGCAATTGAAGAAGCTGCGCGACGGCCTGACCGACTGCATCGGCTGCGGTTGCATGTCGATCGACAAGTGCCCGCTGCGCAACCGCGAGGACAAGCTGGCCCGCCAGGGCCCGGGGCCGAGAAGACTGATAGTGAAGGATTAGTTCGTGTGGACCCTTGGATTCCCAAAGTGAGAGAATCAAATTCAAGACTGTCTTTTAGACGCGGTCATAGCGGTATTTGGTAGAAAAGATTAAGATCAATCGTTAAATACCTCTATGCAAACGAGTAGGTAGGCGCGTCGCCCTACCTTTGGACTTAAATAGAGGAGTAAGGCGATAAGTGTTTGCGATCGCAGTTACCGACAACGATTGGTTCGAGAATGTGCGCGCTGCAGGATATCCTGGCGTCAATTTTTGGACACCAACACCATGGGGAGTTCGAAGCCTATCGCCTGGAGACCGCTGGTACTTCATGCGGAAGTCCCCGATTCGGCTGATTGGTGGATACGGCGTGTTTGTGCGGTATCTTGACATGACTGCCACCGATGCGTGGGCCACCTATGGTGAGCGTAACGGGATGCATCGGCTAGTAGACCTTATCGAGAAAGTTGAGAGCATCGCGACGAAGAGATCCGTAGGTTTCCACCCAACGGGTAACCCATTGATTGGCTGCGTTGAACTCGAAGGTATCGTTATGCTGGACGATGCGTCGCAAGTGAACCTATCCGCCACGACTCACGAATTCGCTCCAAATATCGTGAAGTTCAAACGCTTCCCGGAAAGGGATGAACTGGCTGCATTGCTTTAGTCCGAGGTCGGCAGGCGGCGGATGGTGAATTCGATGACGTCGCCGGGACGCTCGAACCAGCTTTCGATTTCCGTCCAATAGGCCTGCTTCGGCCAGCGCGCGAACCACTCCTGCGCCTTGGCGCGAGCATCGTTGCGCGGCAGCACGAAGGTTTCGCGCAGGAACCCGTCACGCGGCTTGCTTGCGCGCTCGGCGCGGCTGCGCTGCAGCCTCATCCTGAGGTCGTCCAGCGGCGGTCTGGTCGGGGTGCCCACAAAGAACTCCTTGACCCTGTCGAGAAGGAGATTAGGGATCGCGCCGGTAAATTACGAGTCAATTGTGCGGAGCCAGAATTGCAGCGTCCTGAAATACCCGCCGGACTTCCGGCCGACATAGAAGACCGGAAACAACGCGCTGAGGCATGGTTCCAGGAATTGCGCGACCGCATTTGCCTCGCCTTCGAGGCGCTGGAGGACGAGGTCCAGGGCCCGCTGGCGGGCTGGGCCCCCGGCCGCTTCGAGCGCACGCCCTGGCAGCGCGACGAAGGCCGCGGTGGCGGCGGCACAATGTCGATGATGCACGGCCGCGTCTTCGAGAAGGTCGGCGTCCACACCTCGACCGTGTACGGCGAATTCTCGCCCGAATTCCGCAAGCAGATGCCCGGCGCCGAAGAGGACCCACGCTTTTGGGCCTCCGGCATCTCGCTGATCGCCCACCCCCAGAACCCCAACGTGCCTGCCGTGCACATGAACACGCGCATGGTCGCGACCTCGCGCTGGTGGTTCGGCGGCGGCGCCGACCTCACGCCGGTGCTCGATCGGCGCCGCACCCAGGAAGATCCCGACACGCAGGCCTTCCACAAGGCGATGCAGTTCGCCTGCTCCAAGCACCAGGGCGTGGCCGACTACGGCAAGTACAAGGACTGGTGCGACGAGTATTTCTTCCTTCCGCACCGCGACGAACCGCGCGGCACCGGCGGCATCTTCTTCGACTGGCAGCATTCGCCCGAGGAAAAGGGCGGCTGGGACGCCGATTTCCGCTTCGTGCAGGATGTCGGCCGTGCCTTCCTCGTGGTCTACCAGCATCTGGTCCGGCAGAACTTCAACCAGAACTGGACCGATGCCGACCGCGACGAGCAACTGGTTCGCCGTGGCCGCTATGTCGAGTTCAACCTGCTCTACGACCGCGGCACGATCTTCGGCCTCAAGACCGGCGGCAACATCGCGTCCATCCTGTCGAGCATGCCGCCTGAGGTGCGGTGGCCGTAGGCGGAAGATTGCGCCGAATCAGCTTCGGCATCTTGCCCTTCGCAGATTGTTGCGCCTATGCAACGACAGATTGAAAAATACGATCGCGCGCGAAATACGTTGCTGTCGGCTAGAGAGATCGTGCTAGTCGTGAGTCGCTAATTTAGGCGAGGGGTCGATGCATAAGTTTCTAATGTCTGCAGTAGTTGCGATGGTATTGAGCGGGCAAGCTGTCGCAGCGGACGCTGTAGGCCAACCAGAAGCAACGGCCTCCACATGGACCGGTGGCTATTTTGGCATTCAGGCCGGCTATGGCTGGGGCAACTCCTCTTACAACTACAATCCTTTCGACAGCACTACAGAGTTCGATACTGACGGATTTGTTGGCGGATTGACTGCAGGCTACAACTGGCAGCGCGATCAGATTGTGCTGGGTGTCGAAGGCGACCTGAGCGTCGCAAACGTCGATGGCGCGGTACTTACTAACACGACTCCGTGCTTGATCCCTGGTGAGGCGTGCTCGAGCGAACTCAGCTGGTTTGGAACGGCGCGCGTAAGAGCCGGCTATGAATTCGGCAACTTGCTTCCCTATGTAACCGGTGGCTTGGCATTTGGCGGCATCAAAGGTACGGCCGATTTTGGAGCATGTGCTTCCGACCCTTGCGGCTACGACAAGACCAAGGCAGGTTGGACACTCGGTGGCGGCATCGAATGGGCAATGAACGACAAGCTATCGTTCAAAACAGAATATCTGCGGATCGACCTGGGAGATCCAGGGATTGCACCCAATGACTCCGGCCAATTCGATGGGTCGAAACTCACGTTCGACACGGTGCGCCTGGGCGTGAATTACCACTTCTAGACTATTGAGGCTGCGGAGCCGCAACTCCCCCGCCCAGATGCGTTCGGCGCTGCCTTCTGGTGACGAAGCGAATTGACTAACGTGGCGAGAACGCCCACTCGTCGCATTGACGCGGCCGCGGCGAGCCTTTAGAGAGCGCGTTTTCCTTGGCCCTCCCCATGTGACGGGCCTTGCTCTCATTGGAAGACTTTCGTGACGATTTTCGACAACATGGTTCCGGCGCTGGCCGGGGCACTCGCCGCGCGTGGCTACGAAACGCTGACCGCCGTGCAGACCGCGGTCCTGGCGCCCGAGGCCGACGGCGTCGACCTTCTGGTCTCGGCCCAGACCGGTTCGGGCAAGACGGTGGCCTTCGGCATCGCGATCGCGCCGACCCTGCTTGACGGCCGCGAGCGCTTCACGCCGGGAGCCGCCCCGAGTGCGGTCATCATCGCGCCCACTCGCGAGCTCGCCATCCAGGTGCGCCGCGAGTTCGAATGGCTCTATGCCGGCACCGGCGCGCGCATCGCCTCCTGCGTCGGCGGCATGGACATGCGCAAGGAGCGCCGTGCCCTCGATGACGGCGCTGATATCGTGGTCGGCACGCCCGGCCGCCTGCGCGACCACATCACCCGCGGCTCGCTCGACATTTCCGGCCTGCGCGCCGTCGTCCTCGACGAGGCCGACGAGATGCTCGACCTCGGCTTCCGCGAGGACCTCGAGTTCATCCTGGCCGCCGCCCCGCAGGAACGCCGCACGCTCCTGTTCTCGGCCACCGTGCCGCCGCAGATCGCGCAACTGGCGAAGCGCTTCCAGCGCGACGCGCTGCGCATCACGGCTGCCGGCGAGAGCCGCCAGCACGACGACATCGAATACCGCACCATCCTGGTGGCGCCCTCCGACCGCGAGAACGCCATCATCAACTCGCTGCTCTATTTCGACGCGCCGAGCACCATGGTGTTCTGCTCGACCCGAGAGGCGGTGAAGCATCTGGCGGCGCGGCTCGCCAACCGCGGCTTCCACGTCGTGGCGCTGTCGGGCGAGCTCAGCCAGGCCGAGCGCAACAATGCGCTGCAGGCAATGCGCGACGGCCGTGCCCGCGTCTGTGTGGCGACCGATGTCGCCGCCCGCGGCATCGACCTGCCCAACCTCGACCTCGTCATCCATGCCGACCTGCCGACCAATCCCGACACGTTGCTGCACCGCTCGGGCCGCACCGGGCGCGCGGGGCGCAAGGGGGTCTGCGCGCTGATCGTGCCGTTCCATCGTCGCGGCAGCGCTGCCCGCCTGCTGAAGATCGCCAAGCTCCAAGCCGAGACGCAATCCGCCCCCGGCCCGGCCGAGATCGACGCGCGCAACCATGAGCGCATGCTGGCCGAACTCGCCGGCATCGAGGCGGCCGCCGAGGACGAGGCGGCACAAGTCGCCGAACTGCTCGCCGCGCACTCGCCCGAGACGCTCGCGCTTGCCTGGCTGCGCCAGCAGGCGACGTTGCGCCCGGCAGCCGAAGAGCTGTCCGACGGCCCGACGCCAGCCTTCGACGCGGCCAAGGCCGAGCGCCCCGACAACCGCTTCGAGAACGGCGTATGGTTCTCGATCTCAGTCGGCCGCAAGCACCGCGCCGAGCCGCGCTGGCTGCTGCCGCTGATCTGCAAGGCTGGCCGCGTGACCAAGCGCGAAATCGGCTCGATTCGCATCTTCGACACGGATTCGCATTTCGAGGTGATCAGCGAACGTGCCGACGCCTTCGCACGCTCGGTCGAGGAACAGGGTACGCTGGAAAAGGGCGTGACCATCACGCGGACCGGCAGCGCACCTGCGCCCGACCATGGCGCCAAGCCGAAGAAGCCGCACCGCAAGGGCCAGTTCGATCCTTCGGAGAAGCGTCCGTTCAAGAAGAAGGGCTTCGAAAAGGCACCCTTCGACAAGCCCCCATTTGACAAGTCCAGGGGCGAGAAGTCCGGCTTCGACAAGCCTCGCGGCGACAAGCCCTGGAGCGACAAGTCGAAGGGCGACTGGTCGAAGGGCGATGGATCGGCGAAGAAGTTCAAGCCCAAGAAGAAGCCGAAATCTGGCGAATAGCCTTATCGCCGGCTGCGACGTTTAGCTGCATGCGCGCTTGCCACAATCGCCGCCACAATGCGGCGATTTCGGCGGGGATTGTGGCTAACCGGCTGCGAACAAATATCTTTTTCGTCTAATATTCCGGCTCCGGGACAGGATTATTTCTTTAATCCGGGTCGGGAAACGCCGGCGGTTCGATCCACCCCTAGAGCCGCGACTCGACGTATCCGGACGACCCAAGACCTAGGCGGGCACCAGGCCCAACTGGTGCCCGCACTTCGGAGTGCATCGCCATGCGCAAGCTTCTTGTACCGGCAGTCGCGGCTGCCGTCCTGGCCTCCTCTGCCCTCGCATTCGCCGCAGCCCAGCACACCAACGGCACGATCAAGTCCGTCGACATGAAGGCCATGAGCCTTGTTCTCGACGACGGCTCGAGCTTCGTGCTGTCAAAGAAATTCAAGGATCCCGGCCTGAAGGCCGGCGAGAAGGTCGCGGTGACCTGGGATACGAGCGGCAAGGACAAGGTTGCCGAGACGGTGAAGATCATGAAGTAGCGCCATCGGATCGACGCTTCCAAGGGGCGGAGCCGACGGGTTCCGCCCCTTATTCATGCGCTGCTCAATGCCGCAGATTCACTTCGTAGAAAAACTACCGTAAGCCATTGTCTAATTTACACTTTATTCGACTGCACCAGTCGCTCACGGCGAATTTGCCGCCACCCCGCGACAGGCCGCAACCATTTGCGATTTTGCGTGTTATAGTTCGCCCCCGAACAGAGCGAGGAAAGGAGACCTCCCATGAAGGAATTTCAATGCGGGTCGCTCGTCCCCGGCTGCCAGTGGCATACCCGCCATGAAGACGAGGCCGAGATCATGCGCCGGGTGGCCGAGCACCTGCGCGAGACGCACGGCGAAACGGTCATCCGCGAGACGATGATCGAGGCTATCCGGTCACGTATCGAGAAGGTGCCGAACGCCGCCTGACCTTCAGGCCTGAGCCAGTTCCGCGGCGCGCTCGAGCAGCGCGTCGCGCTCCAGCGAAAATCCCCTGTCGATCCATTCGGCTTCCAGCGTCTTGAGCAGCGCACCCAGGCGCGCGCCTTCGACGCCGAGCGGCGCGAGATCCCCTCCCCGCAGCGGAAACTGCGGCTTCTGCCACTTTTCGGCAAAGCCAAGCAGCCGGAAATATCCGCCCGCTTCGATCAGCGCCTTGTCGTCCGTCTGGGCGCGCCCGCGCGCACCGGCGAGGTCGAGGTGGAGGCGATCGATGACGCCCTGCCGGTCGCCGCGATAAAGCCGCCTGGCCATTTCGCCCTCGGTCACGCCCGGCTCCATCTTCGCCGTACCCGCCCACTGGACGAGCCTTTCGGTCTCCGCCTTCGACAACCTCAACCGGTCGCCGAGCGTCTTCATGCGCGCCGCGTCGGGCGGCACGATCGATGCCAGCCGCAGCAATGGGTCGGGCGCCCAGCCGAGGTCGGCCTCCGCGCGGACGAGCGCATGGATGGCGTCGATGCCCCATTTCTCGCTTTCGGGCAGCACTGCGGTAAGCACGCCGGCCTGGCGCATCCAGAGCAGGGCCCGCGACGGCTCCGGTGCTGCGAGCAGCTTCTTCAGTTCCGACCAGATGCGTTCGGCGGACAGCCGCGACAGCCCGTCTTTCAGGCGGGCGCAAGCCTTGAGGCCTTCGGCGTCGGGACGGCCCGAGCCGTACCAGGCGAAGAAGCGGAAGAACCGCAGGATGCGCAGGAAATCCTCGCCGATGCGGGTTTCGGCGTCGCCGATGAAGCGAAGGACGCGCGCATCGAGGTCGGCAATTCCTCCGACAAGGTCGACGACCGTGCCGTCCGCCCGCGCATAGAGCGCGTTGATGGTGAAGTCCCGCCGCTCGGCGTCTGCCTTCCAGTCGCGGCCGAAGCGCACCTTGGCGCGGCGGCCGTCCGTCTCGATGTCGGCACGCAGCGTCGTGACCTCGAAGGGGCGTCCGCCGACAATGACGGTGATGGTGCCGTGCTCGATGCCGGTCGGCACCGTCTTGAAACCGGCCACCTCGGCGCGGCGAACCGTCTCCTCGGGGAGGTTCGTGGTCGCGATGTCGACATCGGCGACGGCTTGGGCGAGCAGCGCGTTGCGCACGGCCCCGCCGGCAATGCGTGCCTCCTCGCCATCGGCGTTGAGGGCCGCGAGCAATTTCTGCAGTTGCGGCTCTTCCAGCCAGGCTGCCTTTCCGGCGATCGTTGCGCTCACGCGTAAAGCCTTTCGTAGAGTGCGCGAATGATGCCGGCGGTGACGCCCCAGATGTAGCGTTCTTCATAGGGCATGGCGTAGAAGAAGCGCTCCCTGTCCTGGAAGATGCGGCTCGCGCGGTTATGGTTCAGGGGATCCATCAGGAAGCCGAGCGGAACCTCGAAGGCGTCGTCGACCTCGCCGGGGTTGAGCGTGAGGTGAAAGCCGGGACGGACGATGCCGAGCACCGGCGCGATCCGGTACCCGCTGCCCGTCACATAGTCGGGCAGCCGTCCGATAACATCGATATAGCTTGGAGTTAGCCCGATTTCCTCGATCGTCTCGCGCACTGCGGCAGCCTCGGCAGTCGCATCGGTGGGATCGATACGGCCGCCGGGAAAGGCGATCTGGCCGGAATGGTTCTTGAGCTTCTCCGCCCGCTTGGTGAGGATCACCGTCGAGGCATCGCCATGATCGACGACAGGTATCAGCACCGCCGCATCCCGCAGGCGGTCGTGGACGAACGTCTTGCGCAGATCGGGGTTCAGCATATGGTCGCCGTAGTCGGCCGCGGCATCGTTCAGATGCTCCTGCGCCGCGCGCTGGCGAAAATCCTGCGCCGAGTAGTGCGCTGGCCTGGCATGAACCATCACGCGCTCAACCGCTCCAGCCTGTCCCAGGGCATGATCGGATAGACCTCGCCCTTCGAGCGTACGGCGAACATCGCCTTGCCGTCGATATCGATCCGCTCACCGTGCTCGACGAGTTCGTACATCACCGGCCGGGCCACAAGTGCCTCAAGCCGCCCGCGGACGAGCAGGTAGGGTTTCAGCCCGCCGGTTTCCGGCTCGTCCACGAAACGCAGAGGATGATCAGGACCGGCTTCGACGACGTCGCCGACATTGGTGCGGAAGGTGAGCACCCTGTCGTTTCCCGAACCCGCGACATTCATCTCCACCGCGACGAACGGTGCGTCGACAACGCGGATACCGACCCGCTCGACCGGAGTGACGAGATAGGTCTTGCCGTCGGCGTCCTTGCGCAGGACCGTCGAGAACAGCTGCACCAGCGGCGCACGGCCGATCGGCGTCCCCAGATAGAACCAGGTGCCGTCGGCCCGGATCTCCATGTCGATATCGCCGCAGAAATCCGGATTCCAGCGCTCCACGGGCGGCAGGCCCTTGCCGGCGCGGGCCGCGCGCGAGATCAGCGCCTCCAGCCCGGCGGTATCTCCCACTCGGGTCAGCCCGGTAGGAGCGGCCGCCTCGCGGCTATGGTCCAGGTCGGCAGTCATGGTCACGAAATAGTCACTGTCGTTGCGCTTGTCAGCATAGGCGAGTGATTTAAGTTGAACATGAAGCCCTCGCCAAGGTGCGAGTCGGGAGTTTGTGACGCCCAGGATCGTTTGACCTTCGGGGATTGGGCGGCAGGCGCGACGCTCGAGCGGGCGGTGCAGCAAACCGAAGGGGCGGATGGTCTTGGGGCTTACACTTCGATAGTTTGAGTCGGCGCATGCTTCCCTCCGGAGTCGGAAGCGATCCCCGGATCGATGCGCGAGAAGAAGGATCGGGCCCGCATGAGCGTGATGATCAAGGAAACAGCTGTCAGCGAACGCGAAATGGTCGCCGCGGCGGAGCGTGCGCTTGCCGACATCTCCAAGGTTCGCCAAGGCGTCGGCCGCGTCATCTTCGGCCAGGAAAGCGTGGTCGAGCGCACTCTGGTGGCTTTGCTTGCGGGCGGACATGCCCTCCTGGTCGGCGTGCCCGGCCTCGCCAAGACCAAGCTCGTCGAGACGCTCGGCGTGGTGCTCGGGCTCGACTCGCGCCGAATCCAGTTCACCCCGGACCTGATGCCGTCGGACATCCTCGGCTCCGAGGTGATGGAGCAGGACGAACAGGGACGACGCTCCTTCCGCTTCATTCCCGGGCCGATCTTCGCGCAGCTCTTGATGGCCGACGAGATCAACCGCGCCAGCCCGCGCACGCAGTCGGCGCTGCTGCAGGCCATGCAGGAGTACCATGTGACCGTCGCCGGCGAGCGCCACGACCTGCCTGCGCCGTTCCACGTGCTCGCGACGCAGAACCCGCTGGAGCAGGAAGGCACCTATCCCCTGCCCGAGGCGCAGCTCGACCGCTTCCTGATGCAGATCGACATCCTCTATCCCGATATCGATGCCGAGCGTCGCATCCTCGTGGAGACCACCGGCATCGAGGATGCCAAGGCCCAGAACGTGCTCGACCCGGCCCAGCTCAAGGACATCCAGCATCTCATCCGGCGCATGCCGGTGCCAGAGAGCGTCGTCGAGGCAATCCTCAAGCTGGTGCGCTCGGCGCGCCCCGGACAAGGCAACTCCGAAACCGACAAGCACGTTTCGTGGGGTCCCGGCCCGCGCGCCAGCCAAGCACTCACGCTCTGCGCCAGGGCGCGCGCGCTTTATGACGGGCGGCTTGCGCCGTCGATCGACGACATCCGCGCCCTCGCCGAGCCGGTGCTGCAGCACCGCATGGCGCTTACCTTCGCCGCCCGCGCCGAGGGCATGAGCGTGCGCGACGTGATCGCCAGGCTGGTCAAGGACGTCTGATGGCGCGCATCGGCGATGCATCCGCACCGGTCGCGACCCGCGACGCGCTTGCCCGCGGCAGGCTCCGCGCGTCGCTGGTGCCGGACCTGCTTGTGGAGGCACGCCGCATCGTCAACACGGTGATTGCCGGCTGGCACGGCCGCAAGAAGCGCGGCATCGGCGAGAATTTCTGGCAGTTCCGGCCCTACGTCCAGGGCGAATCCATGGCTCGCATCGACTGGCGCCGTTCGGCCCGCGACGACCACACCTACGTCCGCGACCGCGAGTGGGAGGCGGCCCACACCGTCTGGCTCTGGGCGGATCTGTCGCCGTCGATGCTCTACAAGTCGAGGACGGCCTCGGTTTCGAAGGAATCGCGGGCGCTGGTGCTTATCCTCGCGCTGGCGGAACTGCTGTCGCGCAGCGGCGAGCGCATCGCCTGGCCGGGACTGACCGACCCGTCCAGCGCCCGCAATGGCGCCGAACGCCTGGCCTCCCACCTGTCGCTGGCGGCCAGCATGCCGGCAAGGCCGGACCTTGCCAGCATCCGCCGCTTCTCCGACGTCGTCATCGCCGGCGACTTCCTCGACCCGGTCGAGGAGACGATGGCGTGGCTGGACACCCTTGCCCGCCATGGCGCGCGTGCGCACCTGATCGAGGTAGCCGATCCCGCCGAGGAGACCTTCCCCTATTCCGGGCGCACCGAGTTCACCGACCCCGAGACCGGCGACAAGCTGACCGCCGGGCGGGCCGAGCAGCTCGCCACCGACTACCGCAACCTCTACCAGGCGCGCCGGCACGAGCTTGGCGCCTGGTGCAAGCGGCTCGGCTGGAGCTACACGGTCAACCACACCGACCGGCTGGCCTCGGAGGCGCTGGTGCATGTGCACATGGCGATGACCGCAGAGGGCCACGGGCCGGGAGGCCGCCGATGAGCTGGCTGCCGCTCTCCTTCGCAGCACCGGCGGTGCTGTGGGGCCTACTCGCGCTGCCCGTCATCTGGTGGCTGCTCAGGCTGACCCCGCCCAAGCCGCAGGCGGAGATATTCCCGCCGCTGAAGATCCTGGCGCGGGTGTTCAGGAAGGAAGAGACGCCGCATCGCAGCCCGTGGTGGCTGACGCTGCTGCGCCTGCTGATGGCGGCGCTGGTGGTGCTGGCGCTGGCCGAGCCGATCTTCAATCCGCGCGAGAAGCTGCCGACCGGCGGCACCGCTCTTGCCCTGGTGGTCGACAATGGCTGGGCGA
>MEEF01000088.1 GCA_001724355.1 Mesorhizobium sp. SCN 65-20
GCCGCCAAGGGCATCTTCCTCGCCTTCCAGTATCCGATGGAGATACCGGGCGTCGCCACCATGGAGTTCCTCAAGGTCGCGATGAACTCGCAGCGCAAGGCGCGCGACGAGGAGACGCTCAAGGTTCCGGACTTCCTCAAGCGCGTGAAGGAGGCTGCCGCCTCGCTCGACATGGACATCAACATGCTCAAGCGTCCGGTCAATGTCGGCTTCTCCGGCGGCGAGAAGAAGCGCGCCGAAATCCTGCAGATGAAGCTTCTGGAGCCGAAGCTGTGCGTGCTCGACGAGACCGACTCCGGCCTCGACATCGACGCGCTCAAGATCGTTTCCGATGGTGTGAATGCCCTGCGTTCGCCCGACCGCGCGATCGTCGTCATCACCCACTATCAGCGCCTGCTCGAACACATCGTGCCGGACAGCGTGCACGTCCTCTACAAGGGCCAGGTCATCAAGTCCGGCGACAAGTCGCTGGCGCTGGAACTCGAAGAGAACGGCTACGCCGGGATCATCGAAGAGGCGGCTTGAGGTGGCGACCATGAACATGCGTGCTGAAATCCAGCGCACCCCGGCGGAGGCGGCACTCGTCGCGGCCTTCGACGAGCGGCTGTCGCTGCTGCCGGGCGACGGCACGGTGATGGTCAAGCGCGACAACGCGATCGAGCAGATCAAGGCCGGCCTGCCGACGCGCCGCGTCGAGGCGTGGCACTACACCGACCTGCGCCGCCTGCTCGCGGCCGTGCCGGAATTCGATGCCAGCGCCAAGGCCGTTGCCGTTGCGCCGTTGCTCGAAGGCTCGACCGTGCTGTCGGTGGCCAACGGCGTCTCGTCTGCCGTCTCCGGCATCGACGGCGTGACCTTCCAGCGCCTCAGCGACAAGCTGACCGATGGCAGCTATGCGCCGGCGCTCGTCACCTATGGCGCGGATGACGCCATCGGCGCCATCAACACTGCTTTCGTCGCTGATGGTTATTTCGTCGATATCGAGGCCGGCACTCAGGTCGAGCAGCCGATCGAACTGCAGAACCTCCAGGCCGGCGGGCAGAGCCATGTGCGTCTGCCTGTGCGCGTCGGTGCCGGCGCCAAGGCAACGATCGTCGAGCGCCAGACCGGCGAGGGCGCTGGCCTCGTCAGTTCCGTCAGCCAGCTTCTGCTCGGCGACGAGGCCGAGGTGCTGTGGCTCATCGTCCAGGATCAGCCGGAAACGGCGACCCATCTGGCTCAGTTCAAGGCCGAGCTCGGCAAGAACGCCAAGCTGATGCTGTTCATCATGAACGCCGGCGGCAAGCTCGTCCGCCAGGAGGTCATCGTCAAGACAACAGGCGAAGGCGCCGACTTCAAGCTGCGCGGAGTCAACCTGCTCGCCGGCGATACCCATGTCGACGTCACCATGGTGCTCGACCACGCGGTGCCGCACACGACCTCGACCGAGGTGGTGCGCAATGTCGTCACCGGCCGCGCCAAGGGCGTGTTCCAGGGCCGCATCAATGTGCACCAGGTCGCCCAGAAGACCGACGCCAAGATGGCCTGCAACACGCTGCTGCTTTCGGACGACGGCGAGTTCTCGACCAAGCCGGAGCTGGAGATCTTCGCCGACGACGTCGCCTGCGGCCACGGCGCCACGGTGACCGAGATCGACCGCAACCATCTCTTCTACCTGATGGCGCGCGGCGTCGACGAGAAGACTGCGCGCGGCCTGCTTATCCGGGCGTTCCTCGCAGAGGTCATCGAGGAGCTCGAGGACGACGCGGTCGTCGATCCGCTGGAAGAGCTGCTGAGCAACTGGTTTGCGACGCATGGCTGAAGCCTGAGCCTCCTCGTGAGGGGAGGCTCTCGCAAGGTTGGCGGCAAGGGTACGGGAAGATGGACAAGAAAGTCGAAGACAGCACCTACGACGTCGAGGCGATCCGCCGCGACTTTCCCATCCTGTCGCGCCAGGTCTACGGCAAGCCGCTTGTCTATCTCGACAACGGCGCCTCGGCCCAGAAGCCGCAGGTGGTGATCGACACGGTCAACCATGCCTATTCGAACGAATATGCGAATGTTCACCGCGGCCTGCATTTCCTCTCCAACGCCGCCACCGAAGCCTATGAAAAGGCACGTGAAAGCGTCCGCCGCTTCCTGAACGCCGGCAGCGCCGAGGAGATCGTCTTCACCAAGTCGGCCACCGAGGCGATCAACACGGTCGCCTACGGCTATGGCATGCCCCACATCGGCGAGGGCGACGAGATCGTGCTCTCGATCATGGAGCACCACTCCAACATTGTGCCGTGGCATTTCATCCGCGAGCGCCAGGGCGCCAAGCTGGTCTGGGTGCCGGTCGACGACCTCGGCGTCTTCCACCTCGAGGAATTCGAGAGGCGCCTGACCGACAAGACCAAGCTGGTCGCCATCACGCACATGTCGAACGCGCTCGGCACGGTCACCCCGATCAAGGAGATCGCCCGCATCGCCCATGCCCGCGGCATCCCGGTTCTGGTCGACGGCAGCCAGGCTGCGGTGCACCTGCCGGTCGACGTGCGCGACCTCGACGTCGATTTCTATGTCTTGACCGGCCACAAGGTCTACGGACCGTCCGGCATCGGCGTGCTCTATGGCAAGCGCGAGATGCTCGAGCGCATGCGCCCGTTCCAGGGCGGTGGCGAAATGATCGTCGAGGTGACCGAGGACATCGTCACCTACAACGAGCCGCCGCATCGCTTCGAGGCCGGCACGCCGCCGATCGTCGAGGCGATCGGCCTGGGGGCCGCGCTGGACTACATGGACAGCATTGGCCGCGAGCGCATCGCCGCGCATGAGGCGACCTTGCTTGACTACGCGCAAGAGCGCCTGCGCACCATCAATTCTCTGCGCATCTTCGGCGAGGCGCCGGGCAAGGGCGCGATCGTCTCCTTCGAATTGCAGGGCATCCACGCCCATGACGTGTCGATGGTGATCGACCGCCAAGGCGTCGCCGTGCGCGCCGGCACCCACTGCGCCCAGCCGCTGTTGAAACGCTTCGGCGTAACCTCCACATGCAGGGCGTCCTTCGGCATGTACAACACGAAGGCCGAGATCGACGTCTTGGCCGAGGCGCTTGAAAAGGCGCGCAAATTCTTCGGGTGAGCATCATGGAAGACGTTATCGCCGCTACCACTGAAGACACCGCCCCCGAAGCGGCCGCCAAGGGCGTGTTTACTGCCTCGGCCATTCCCGCCGACGATCTGGCGCGCATGACCGACGACATCATCTCGGCGCTGAAGACGGTCTACGACCCGGAAATCCCGGCCGACATCTACGAGCTCGGCCTCGTCTACAAGATCGACATCGAGGACGACCGCACCGTCAAGATCGACATGACGCTGACCGCGCCGGGCTGCCCGGTGGCTGGCGAGATGCCCGGTTGGGTGCAGAATGCCGTCGGCGCCGTCGAAGGCGTGTCGGGCGTCGAGGTCAACATGACCTTCGATCCGCCATGGACGCCGGACCGCATGTCCGAAGAGGCCCAGGTCGCGGTGGGGTGGTACTAAGATCAGTCGACCTTGCCGCCATTGGCGAGGGCGTATGATCGAACGGTATCAACGAAGCTGCTGAACTCAGATTGTCGTCCAGGATGCATGATCCACATGCCGCCTGTCTGGCTTCGATTGATCTTGGCGCCTCGGGTTAGCGTTAGACGCTCCCAACCGGCGCCATTGATATGCACTTGAACTGCAATGTTGCGTTGGCTTGAGAGAAAGTTTGGCGAGACGATCGAAAGTCGCTCGACGGAAGTCCAGGGCACGGTTTCAGGCGCGATGTTGGTATCTGTGAAACCTTGAGGCGACAGCTTCAGCACGCGGTGTCGCCCCGCGATCAGCTTGATCGCCTCGTGGAAGCAGATCGCCAGGACCACGCCCACTGAGGCCAGTCCGAGCAGGCGGACGAACATTGGCAGGTCGAAGCTCGCCCAGAACCCAAAAGCGGCAATCGCTGCAACGGCGCAGAGCAGGAAAATCCGAACTGAACTGTCCTTGGCAGTTTCTTTGAAAATTCTGGTGTTCGTTGTCTCGCTTGGACGTGTCATTGCTGGAGCTTAGCTGTTTCGACGTTCCAGAAGTTTCTGAATACTCCTTTACAATGGCAGGAATGGCGAAAGGCGAATAGTGGTCGACAAGCCTTGCCATCACAGCTCGGTTCGACCATCTATAGATCATTCCCCCGGGCCTTTAACCCGGCGATGAATGGAGACTGGAATGGGACGCTTCGCCGTCATCACAATGACCGACAGGGCCGCCGAGCGCGTGCGCGAGATCATGGCCACGCGCGAGAACGCGCAGGGCATTCGCCTCGGCATCAAGAAGGGCGGCTGCGCAGGCATGGAATACACGGTCGACCTGGTGACCGAACCGAACACCAAGGACGACCACATCGAGCGCGACGGCGCCCATGTCTATGTCGCGCCTGAGGCGGCACTGTTCCTGTTCGGCACCGAGATGGACTTCGAGACGACGACGCTGCGCACCGGTTTCACCTTCAAGAACCCGAACCAGAGTTCGGCCTGCGGCTGCGGTGAGTCCGTCGAACTGAAGCCAGCCGATCTCAAGGCGCTTGCCGAGGCGCGCGCCGAAGGCGCCGCCTGACAGTCAGTCCACCCACACTCCGTGGCGCTTGTGCCAGTCGGCGATGGAATCCGGCGGGTAAAGCTCGAAAGCCGTGTCGCCGGGCCTGATGTCCGGCTCCACCCAGGATGCCTTGTATTTCAGCATCAGGTGCACGCGTTGCGGCGCCACGGGCAGGTCGGTGTCGATGGCCGACGCGAAGGGATGCACCAGTTCCGGCCATGTCGGGTCGTAGAGCCACATCGCCGCGCCGCATTTCAGGCAGAAGCGCCGTTCGGCGGTGGAGACTTCCGGCTGCGGCCGCTCGTCGTCATGGACGGTTGCCCGGTAGAGCCCGAGATGGCTCTCGCCCTCCACTTTCAAGGTAGCGGTGACGGCGCCCAGATTGATGGCATAACCGCCTCCGCCCTGCTGCTTGCGGCAGATCGAGCAATAGCAGAGCTGGTAGGGCACGGGCGTGTGGCTCTGCACCTCGAAGCGGACCGCCCCGCAGCGGCATGATCCCTTGAGCAGCATCGGCATCGGTGCTTTCCTCCAGCAAAGACATCTTGAGATTAGAGCATGATCCCGAAAAGGTCGGGAGAGATGATGGTCCACCGCAACAATTCGATGGGACCCGGCGCGATGACGGATGCCGATATTGCCGATCTGTTCGCCGGCCTCGGCGAGGTGACTGTCCGCAAGATGTTCGGCGGCAAGGGCATCTACCATGACGGGCTAATCGTCGCCGTCGAGCTGCGCGGCGAGGTCCTGCTCAAGGCCGACGCGGTGAGCGCGCCCGATTTCGAGGCGGCAGGCGCCAAGCGCTGGACCGATGCCGGCGGCCGGCCGGTCAACATGCCCTACTGGACCATTCCGGAAAGTGCTGTCGACGATCCCGACGAAATGGCCGTGTGGACACGCAAGGCCTATGAGGCAGCGCTACGGTCGAGAAAGTAGCTACGTCGAGCCCGGGGGCACGAAGAAGCAGTTTTCCTGCTCCTCGGTCGGGTGCAGGCAAATGTGGAACTCGCGGTCCTGGGACGGTATCTCCGAGCCGTAGGGCACGAAGTAGCGGTTGCGATGCGTCACCCTCGGGTGGTCGCCGGGCAGCAGGTCGATATTCCAGCCTCCATGGCCTTCCGTGACCGCGCGGCCGGGGATGGTCGCGCAGTCGCCGTCATGGCAGCAAGCCAGCGGATACGGCCAGCCGGTCGAGGCCTGATGCGCGGACGCGGTCGGAATGTCGACGATCAAGGCGGGAAGGCACAGCATCGCCGCCGCCGCGCCACATCGGCACGGGTTTTTACGCGGGCATCGTCTGCCACCGTCGGCCATCCCTAGCCCCCGCAACGCCGCCGAGCATGTCTGGACGGCGGGCCAGCCACACGTGCAAGTTTAGGCCCGTCGGCCTCGCAAGTATACTGGAATACGCCGGCGGCTGGTCGAGGCGCTTGCCTTGGGTCAGGCCTTGGCCAGTTCGATCGCTACCTTTGCCGCCAGCCTCGCGTTGTTCTCGACCAGCGCGATGTTGGTCTTGAGGCTGGCGCCGTTGGTCAGTTCGAGGATCTTCGCCAGCAGGAACGGCGTCACCGCCTTGCCCGAAATGTTCTGGGCCTCGGCTGCCTTCTGCGCCGCTTCGATGTAGCCGGCCATCTTGTCGGCCGGGATCTCGTCGCTCTCGGGCACGGGATTTGCCACCAGCATGCCGCCGTCGAGGCCGAGCGCGGCGCGCATCTGGTAGAGCCGGGCGATCTTGCCGGCCGAATCCAGCCGGAGCGGGGCCGAGTAGGGCGACTTGCGCGACCAGAAGGCGGGGACGATGTCGGAATCGTAGGCGACGACCGGCACGCCCCGCGTCTCCAGAACTTCGAGTGTCTTTTCGATGTCGAGGATGGCCTTGGCGCCGGCCGAAACAACGATGACGGGCGTGCGCGCGAGTTCGTCCAGGTCGGCCGAGATGTCGAAGCTCTTCTCGGCGCCCTTGTGCACACCGCCGATGCCGCCGGTGGCGAACACCTTGATGCCGGCAAGATGCGCCGCGATCATCGTCGCCGCGACCGTGGTGCCGCCGGTGCGGCCTTCGGCAACCGCATAGGCGATGTCGGCGCGCGACAGCTTCATTGCGCCGCCGGTCATGGCCAGCGATTCGCGTTCGCCGTCCGACAGGCCGATCTTGATGCGCCCGCCGATGACGGCGATCGTCGCCGGCACCGCACCCTCGTCAGAGATGATCTTCTCGACATTGGCGGCCATGGCGCTGTTGTCGGGATAGGGCATGCCGTGGGTGATGATGGTGCTCTCGAGCGCCACAACCGGCTTGCCCGCGGCAAGGGCAGCGGCGACCGGTGCGTGAACGTCGATATAGGGGCGGGCGGTGTCTAGCGTCATCTTGATCTCCATGGACGGCCTCATGCCATTTCGGCGGCTTGCGGCACAAGGGCCAGCACTTCGTCGAAGGCCTTCTTGTCGAGTTGGGGCACGGCCGAGGCGCATTCTATCGCGAGCACTGCGGCGGCGACGCCTTCCCTCAGCGCGGCATCGAGCCGCAAGCCGCGCATGAGTGCGACCGTCGTCGTGCCGGCCAGCGCATCGCCCGCGCCGGTGACGTCGATGACCTTGCGCGGGGCGGGGGGCTCGACGACGGTTAGTCCGTCGAGGTCGAAGGCAAAGACGGCGCTTCCTCCGGCGGTGATCACGCCGCGGCCAAGCCCCGCGGCACGCAGCCCCTGTGCAAGAGCCTCGGGCGTGGAATCGGCTGCCGTTCCGGCCAGGACCGCCGCTTCGCGCCGGTTCATGTAGAGGCACGACAGGCTGGCGAGTATCGGTCGCAGCCGCGCGGCCTTGGCGGGCGAAATCGCGATGGCGAAGAGCGGCTTGTCCGAGATCTCCGCGAGCTTGGACAGCGCGGCTTCCGGCAGGTTGGCGTCGCAGAGCACCGCATCCGCTTGCGCCACTGCCTCACGCGCTTTGGAGCGCCGGAGTTGCTTGGTGAAGGTGAGTTCATAAAGGCTCATGTCGGCGAGCGCGGCCACCACGTCGCCGCCGCGGTCGAGAAGGGCAGTGTAGCTGGGCGTCGCGCGATCCAGGAACACGGCCGACAGGTCCTCGACGCCGCTGGCCGCGATCGCCGCCGCCACCGCATCGCCCGCCGCGTCGCCGCCGCGAACGGACATCAGCGTGCCCTTGGCGCCGCGCTGGACTGCCCCGCGCAGCGCATTGAAGGCGCCGCCGCCGACATCCTCGCGCATCGCGCCGGGGATCGAGGCGCCCGGAACGAAGGGCGCGGTCATGCGCCCGCGGCGATCGACATGGGCGCCGCCGACGGCGAGAAGCCTGGGAGAGTTCATGCGGGTGACATCCGGTGGGCGATCCAGGCGGCGAACTTAGTGTTCCTTACCGGCAGCGGCAACCGGGGACGAATCGCTGTCACCAACCCGGTGGGGCCGCTCGCGCGCCAGCGCATGCGACATGGCAGCACGCACCGGAGCGAAACGAAAAAGGAACACGACGATGATATCGGTTATATTTCAATCTGTTGACGTCTCTTGCCAAATAAGAACAAAACAGATACAAATTTATATCGGTACCGGATATGCCGGCCTTCATTGACGACCACGGGGTGATGTATCATGGCTCAGAATTCATTGCGGCTTGTAGAGGATAATTCGGTGGACAAATCTAAGGCTCTGGACGCGGCGCTGTCGCAGATCGAACGCGCCTTCGGCAAGGGCTCGATCATGCGCCTGGGCGCCAATGAGCAGGTTGTCGAGATCGGAACGGTCTCCACCGGCTCGCTCGGCCTGGATATCGCCCTCGGCGTCGGCGGCCTGCCGCGCGGCCGCATCATCGAGATCTACGGGCCGGAAAGCTCGGGCAAGACGACGCTCGCCCTGCACACAGTGGCCGAGGCCCAGAAGAAGGGCGGCATCTGCGCCTTCGTGGACGCCGAACATGCCCTCGACCCGGTCTACGCCCGCAAGCTCGGTGTCGATCTCGAAAACCTCCTCATCTCCCAGCCCGACACCGGCGAGCAGGCGCTCGAGATCTGCGACACGCTGGTGCGTTCGGGCGCCATCGACGTACTGGTCGTCGACTCGGTGGCCGCGCTCACCCCGCGCGCCGAAATCGAAGGCGAGATGGGCGACTCGCTTCCGGGCCTGCAGGCGCGCCTGATGAGCCAGGCGCTGCGCAAGCTGACCGCCTCGATCTCGCGTTCGAACACCATGGTCATCTTCATCAACCAGATCCGCATGAAGATCGGCGTGATGTTCGGCTCGCCCGAGACCACGACAGGCGGCAACGCGCTCAAGTTCTATGCCTCCGTCCGTCTCGACATCCGTCGCATCGGTTCGGTCAAGGACCGGGACGAGGTGGTCGGCAACCAGACCCGCGTCAAGGTGGTCAAGAACAAGCTGGCTCCGCCCTTCAAGCAGGTCGAGTTCGACATCATGTATGGCGAGGGCGTGTCGAAGACCGGCGAGCTCGTTGACCTTGGCGTCAAGGCCGGCGTGGTCGAGAAGTCGGGCGCCTGGTTCTCCTACAATTCCCAGCGCCTCGGCCAGGGCCGCGAAAACGCCAAGACGTTCCTGCGCGACAATCCGGACACGGCGCGCGAGATCGAACTCGCGCTGCGGCAGAATGCGGGCCTGATCGCTGAAAAATTCCTCGAGAACGGCTCGCGCGAGGACTTCGAGGATGATGCCGGCGCCATGTGAAGGCTGCAACTGAGGCGGCGGTTGCCGCCGCCCAGGCGCTCCGGGAAGCTGCTTCCAACGAAAACCGCCGGCCTTGGTCCGGCGGTTTTCGTTTTTTTGGATTGTTGCGCGTGTCGCTGCGCCTCTTTCGTCAGATTTGCGAAGGCCAAGGCCTGATACCGTCCCAGGAACTGTCGCAGGGCGGCAATTGGGCGTATGATCGGACGTGCTTCGCACGCTGGGGTCGGGCCATGTCCCGCGGCTTCCTATGGCAAGGCGCGGTACGCCGTGCCGCGTTGGGTAGGGCATCCGTCAGGGCTGCTCCATCGCTGTGCCTGTCGCGAGACCCTTCGCGCTGTCCGGATAATGGCAGCGACCGACACATTGGGTCGGGGCTTGCGAGTTGGTTTCCCGAAGACACCAGATCCCATGATCGTTGCGGCCGCCGCCGAACGTCATATGCACGGCTTCACCGCGCGAGCCGGCAGGTGGCCGTGGAAATATTGGCCCGTGTGCCCATGATCCTGCTCGCCCTTGCGACCCAGTCGCCGGCCCAGGCTGCCGATGCAGACGTTGCCATCGTCTTCGCAGTCGATGCCTCTGCATCCATCGATCGCGCAACTGCGGAACTGCAGCGCGAGGGGCATGCGGCAGCGATCTGCTCACCCGATGTCGTTGCCGCGATTTCCCGCAATCGCGTCGGCTGCATCGCGGTCACTTATGTCGAATGGGCAAGCCCGGGCCAGATGCGTTCGGTGGTGCCCTGGTCGCGCATCTGCAGGATGGCGGACGCGGTGGCGGTGGCCTCCGTCATCAGCGAGCAGGGCCATCGCGGCTATGGCTGCCATACCTATTGCGGCACCTCGATCTCGTATGCCATCGACGTCGGACGCGGCCTGCTCGATGGCTACGAGGGCATGGCGTCGAAGATCATCGACATCTCCGCCAACGGATCCAACAATGACGGCCCGCCCGTCCAGTCGAGCAGGCAAAGGGCCATCGCCAGCGGCTACACCATAAACGCGATCGTCCTCCCGCCGCTCAGCCGCGGCGAAACCAACCTCTCGCGCTATTTCAGGGAGCATGTGATCGGCGGGACTGGCTCCTTCGTCATCGAACCGACCAGGCGCGAAGACTATGCGATCGCGCTTCGCCGCAAGCTGGTGGCCGAAATCAGCCAATCCTACAGCTTGCGTCGCGACGCCTCGTTCACGACCGTCAGCCCAGACCGTTGATCGGGCGGTTGCCGTCCTTCGCACGGAGCGAGAGCCCTGTTGGGGGGGCTGTCGTTCATTTCGGCAATCATGCCGTGGGCGTCGGGATCGGCCCGGCTTGGCTTCGGCCAACAAAATTCGATGGCGGCAAATCTCCGGCACAGCGGATATCAGCGCTTTTGCAGTCGTCGGCTTTCTGGACAGGGTAAGGGTGGGCGGCTAAAAGGCCAGTTCCAAATTCCGCCCGACAGGGGCGGGCACCTCGATCAGGGCGGCGACAAGGCGACAATATGAGTGGCGTAAACGAAATCCGGTCGGCATTCCTCGACTATTTCAAGAAGAACGGACACGAGATCGTAGCCTCCAGCCCGCTGGTGCCGCGTAACGATCCAACGCTGATGTTCACCAATGCCGGCATGGTGCAGTTCAAGAACGTCTTCACCGGCCTGGAGACGCGCCCCTATTCGCGCGCGGCCACTGCGCAGAAGAGCGTGCGCGCTGGCGGCAAGCACAACGACCTCGACAATGTCGGCTACACCGCCCGCCATCTCACCTTCTTCGAGATGCTCGGCAACTTCTCGTTCGGCGACTACTTCAAGGAACGCGCCATCGAGCTCGCCTGGAACCTGATCACCAAGGAGTTCGGGCTGAAGAAGGACAAGCTGCTCGTCACCGTCTACCACACCGACGACGAGGCCGCCGAATACTGGAAGAAGATCGCCGGCTTCTCCGACGACCGCATCATCCGCATCGCCACCTCGGACAATTTCTGGGCGATGGGCGACACCGGCCCGTGCGGCCCGTGCTCGGAGATCTTCATCGACCGCGGCGAGCATATCTGGGGCGGCCCTCCCGGCAGCCCCGAGGAGGATGGCGACCGCTTCCTCGAATTCTGGAACCTCGTCTTCATGCAGTACGAGCAGGTGACGAAGGAGGAGCGCATCGACCTGCCGCGTCCCTCGATCGACACCGGCATGGGCCTCGAGCGCATGGCCTCGATCATGCAGGGCGTCGAGAGCGTCTTCGAGACGGACTTGTTCCGTCACCTCATCGACACCACGTCGTCGGCGCTCGGGCGCGGCCCGGATGCAAGCAACGTCGCATCCTATCGCGTGATTGCCGACCATTTGCGTTCGTCCTGCTTCCTGGTTGCCGACGGCGTCCTGCCGTCGAACGAAGGCCGCGGCTATGTGCTGCGCCGCATCATGCGCCGCGCCATGCGCCATGCGCAGTTGCTGGGCGCCAGTGACCCGCTGATGTGGAAGCTGGTGCCGGCGCTGGTCCGCGAGATGGGCCAGGCCTATCCCGAGCTCGGACGCGGCGAGGCGCTGATCACCGAGACGCTGAAGCTCGAGGAAACGCGTTTCCGCAAGACGCTGGCACGCGGCCTCGGCCTCTTGGCCGACGCCACCGAGACGCTGGGCGCCGGCGACATGCTCGACGGCGAGACGGCGTTCAAGCTCTACGATACCTATGGCTTCCCGCTCGACCTGACGCAGGACGCGCTGCGCCAGCGCAACATCTCGGTCGATCTCGCCGCATTCACCGACGCGATGGAACGGCAGAAGGCCGAGGCCCGCGCCAACTGGGCGGGATCGGGCGAGGCCGCGACCGAAGCGGTCTGGTTCGCCGTCCGCGAGCAGGCGGGCGCAACCGACTTCCTGGGCTACGAGACCGAGCAGGCCGAAGGCGTGGTCCTGACGCTGATCAAGGACGGCGCGGTCGTCGACGCGGCCAAGGAAGGCGAGGATGTTGCCATCGTCGTCAACCAGACGCCGTTCTACGGCGAGTCCGGCGGCCAGATGGGCGACACCGGCACGATTACGGGCGAAGGCTTTGCAATCGAGGTGACGGACACCCAGAAGAAGGCCGACGGCCTGTTCGTCCACTACGGCAAGGTGACCAAGGGTGCACTGAAGACCGGCGCTGCCGTCGAGCTCAAGGTCGACCATGCCCGCCGCTCGAGGCTGCGCGCCAACCACTCGGCCACCCACCTCATCCACGAGGCGCTGCGCGAGGTGCTCGGCACCCACGTCGCGCAGAAGGGTTCGCTGGTTGCGCCCGAGCGCCTGCGCTTCGACATCTCGCACAACAAGCCGATCTCGGCCGAGGAGCTCGAGGAAGTCGAGCGCATGTCCAACGAAATCGTGATCCAGAACAGCCCGGTCACGACCCGCCTGATGACCGTCGACGACGCCATTGCCGAGGGCGCCATGGCGCTGTTCGGCGAGAAATACGGCGACGAGGTCCGCGTCGTTTCGATGGGCATGGGGCTGCATGGCTCCAAGGCCAACCGGCCCTATTCGGTCGAACTCTGCGGCGGTACCCATGTGTCGGCCACCGGCGACATCGGCCTGGTGCGCATCGTTTCCGACAGCGCCGTCGCTGCCGGCGTGCGCCGCATCGAGGCACTGACGGGCGATGCCGCCCGTCGCTATCTCGACGAGCAGGAGCGCCGCCTGAAGACGGTTGCCGCGACCCTCAAGGTTGCGCCTGCCGACGTTGCCGCGCGCGTCGAGGCACTGCTGGACGAGCGCAAGAAGCTCGAGAAGGAACTGACCGAGGCCCGCAAGAAGCTCGCCATGGGTGGCGGCGCGGCTGGCGGGGCGGCCGACGCGGTGCGCGACGTCGCCGGCGTCAAGTATCTCGGCAAGGTGGTCTCGGGCGTCGATCCGAAGGACCTCAAGGGCCTGGCTGACGAAGGCAAGGCAAGCCTCGGCTCGGGCGTGGTCACGCTGATCGGCGTGTCGGAAGACGGCAAGGCAAGTGCGGTCGTCGCCGTGACCGCAGACCTCACCGGTCGATACAGCGCGGTCGACCTGGTGCGCGTCGCATCTGCCGCCCTCGGCGGCAAGGGCGGCGGCGGACGGCCCGACATGGCCCAGGCCGGTGGCCCCGATGCGACCAAGGCCGACGAGGCGGTCGAGGCCGTGGCTTCCGCGATAGCTGGCTGAGCCGACATCAAACTGGTGATTTGAAAGGGCGGGGGCTTCGGCTTCCGCCCTTTTCGTTTGGGGCAGGCCTCTTGAGGCGGTGGCCGCCTGCCTTCCTTATCCCGGGTGCCAGCGCTGCGCGCCGAAGGACGCATCGGGATTAGAGCATTTTGCAGCCAGACGGAATCGTCTGGCGTTGCACAAATGCTACAAAGAAAAGCAGGTATAGCGGCGGAACTGCATTCGTCAGAATGCCCGCTGCTCTAGCGGACCTCGAAAACAAAAAAAGCCCCGGATCGCTCCGGGGCTTTGTTTGTGTCCAGAGGCTGATCAGCCCATGGCCTTCTGCAGGTTCTCGTCGATCTTGTCGAGGAAGCCGGTGGTCGAGAGCCAGGGCTGGTCCGGACCGATCAGCAGCGACAGGTCCTTGGTCATGAAGCCGCTTTCGACGGTCTGGATGCAGACGCGCTCCAGTGTCTCGGCGAAACGCTTCAGCTCGGCGTTGTCGTCGAGCTTGGCGCGGTGCGCGAGGCCGCGGGTCCAGGCGAAGATCGAGGCGATCGAGTTGGTCGAAGTTTCCTCGCCCTTCTGGTGTTGGCGGTAGTGACGGGTCACGGTGCCGTGGGCAGCTTCGGCTTCCACCGTCTTGCCATCCGGCGTCATCAGCACGGAGGTCATCAGGCCGAGCGAGCCGAAGCCCTGCGCAACCGTGTCCGACTGGACGTCGCCGTCATAATTTTTGCAGGCCCAGACGAACTTGCCGCTCCACTTGAGCGCGGAGGCGACCATGTCG
>MEEF01000089.1 GCA_001724355.1 Mesorhizobium sp. SCN 65-20
GAAGGTGTCGATCTCCAAGGAGAACACCACCATCGTCGACGGCGCCGGCAAGAAGGCCGAGATTGAGGGCCGCGTCGCCCAGATCAAGCAGCAGATCGAAGAGACCACGTCGGATTACGACAAGGAGAAGCTGCAGGAACGTCTCGCCAAGCTGGCAGGCGGCGTTGCAGTCATCCGCGTTGGCGGTGCGACCGAGATCGAAGTCAAGGAGCGCAAGGACCGCGTCGACGACGCGCTGAACGCAACCCGTGCAGCTGTTGAAGAAGGCATCGTCCCCGGCGGCGGCACCGCGCTGCTGCGCGCATCGTCGGTCATCACGGTCAAGGGTGAAAACTCCGACCAGGACGCCGGCATCAACATCGTCCGTCGCGCTCTGCAGGCTCCGGTCCGTCAGATCGCTTCGAACGCTGGCGCAGAAGCCTCGATCGTCGCTGGCAAGATCCTCGAGAACAAGAGCGCAACCTTCGGCTACAACGCCCAGACCGGCGAGTTCGGCGACATGATCGCCATGGGCATCGTCGACCCGGTCAAGGTCGTCCGTACGGCTCTGCAGGACGCCGCTTCGGTCGCCGGCCTGCTGGTCACCACCGAGGCCATGATCGCCGAGGCTCCGAAGAAGGACTCCCCGATGCCGGCTATGCCGGGCGGCGGCATGGGCGGCATGGGCGGCATGGACTTCTAAGAAGTCCATGAGCACGCCCATGAGCTTACAATGCTCAAGCCCGCAAGCGGGCTTGAGTGGCGGCATGGACTTCTAAGAAGTCCTGCTTCCAGGAAGCTTACGGAAAGGGCGCCCTCGGGCGCCCTTTTTGCTTGTAGAACCGCCCCGTACGTCCGTTGAGCGTGGGTCCTCGAGACCTATCCGGCACGCATGACGGAAACACCGCTGCCGGCGAAGGCCGCGATACGATCGTCGGCAACATTTCCCTCGACGACCAGCGTCGCAATGTCGCCGAGCGCGCCGACCAGGAAGGGCGATACCGCGCCAAGCTTGTCGCTGGTGGCCAGCACAGCGGTTTCGGCCGAGCTGGTAATGAACTGCCGCTTGATCGCCGCCTCCTCCATGTCGCCCGTGGTCAAACCAGAGACGGGATGCGCGCCTGTGACGCCCAAGAAAAAGAGATCCGCGCGAACGCGGGAGATCGCCTCAGCGGCAATCGCGCCGACCGTCACCATCGAGTGCCGGAACAGCCTGCCGCCGATGACCATGACCTCGACCTGAGCCATTTCCTCCAGCGCCACAGCGATCGAGGGGCTATGGGTGATGGCAGTGAAGCGGATCCCGGCCGGCAGATGCCGGATGATCTCCAGGTTCGACGTCCCGCCATCGAACACCACTGTCATGCCGTCGCGGATCAAGGTCGCGCCGGCCCTGCCGAGTGCCGCCTTGGCGCCCAGCGCAATCGCGCGACGCTCATTGATCGGAACCGCCGTCGGCGAGATCGGCATCGCCCCGCCATGCACCCGCAGCAGCAAGCCCTCCGCCGCGAGTTCCCTGAGGTCGCGCCTGATGGTGTCCTCGGAGAGATCGAGCTCATGGCTGAGCTTTTTGGCGATGACCTGCCCGTCCCTGGCGAGCCGGTCGAGGATCAGATGTCTGCGTTGGCTGGTGAGCACTTTCGAGGTCCCATGGCTGAATAGGACCTTCACGCTATTGCATGATCATGCACGAATCCATATCAACATCGTGCAATTTCATTCACGCTCGGGAGATTTCATGCAAAACGCGACAAAGCCGATGCTCATCCTGATCGCTGGTCCCTATCGGTCGGGGACCCATGACGATCCAATCAGGATGGAAGAGAACCTAAGGCGCCTCGAAAGCGTGGCCGTTCCGCTGTTCCGGGCCGGACACATCCCGATGATTGGCGAATGGGTGGCATTGCCGCTCGGGCGCCAGGCCGGATCGAAGGGCGTCGGCGATCCCCTCTACGACGAATTCGCATATCCGGTCGCAGACAGGCTGCTTGAACATTGCGATGCCGTGCTGCGGCTATCGGGAGCATCCAAAGGCGCGGATCAGGACGTGCAACTGGCCAGGGAAAGGGGCCTGAAGGTATACTTCGACATTTCCGAAGTGCCCGGAATGGCCTGAGAAGACCGCCTGGCCCTCCCCCAAAAAAATTGCGAGGCCGCGGAACCTTTTTGCCGCCTACGCATTTTACCCCTGTCCGAGGCACGTCTGAATGGAGAAATCCTGAAAGAATACCAAAGGACATAATAGGACGCCTCCAGCACAATAAAAGGTGCAGGAGGCGTTCTGATTCTGGGCCGTGTGCAGCCTCGGAAGGGCTAGAACTTCACGCTCGCGCCGAACACGGCCGTCCTTCCCCGCCCCGTCGGCACCTTCTCCATGCTGTCCACCAAGCCTGCCACCGCCGGCCGGTAGAGTTCATTGGTCAGGTTCTCGACCGTGAAAAAGGCCTCGGCCCGCTCGGAGATCTTCCACGAGCCATAGACGTCGAACAGGGTGTAGGCGGGCAATTTGATGGAATAGTCCTCGTTGCCGAGCGCCTGGACGCTGTCGCCGATGTACCTGACCTTGCCGCCGAGCGTCAGCCGTTCCTCGAATAGGCGCGCGCCTATGTCGATCGTGGCGTATTGTTCCGGCAGGCGTCCCACATCGTGCCCCATTCCTGCGAAGTAGCCGAGCGGCTGGCGCGTTTCGGCGTGGGTGTAGGAGAGATTGAGATAGGCGTAGCCGAGATCGTAGCTGCCTTCGATCTCCACGCCGTTCATGCTCACGATACCCGGCGTGTTCACCCAGCGCACGAAGACCGGTTGATGGACCTCGTCGATGTCGAAGCGGATGAAGTTGCGGATCCTGTTGTCGAAGTAGCCGACCTTCAGCCTGACGGCGTCGTCTGCCGAAATCACGCCGTCGCGGCTAAAGTTGAAGCCGATGTCCCAGCCCCTGCTCGACTCGCCATCGAGATAGGGATTGTTGTTGATGGGATCGCTGGTGCCGTCGAAATTGTGCCCGCCGGGGTAGAGCATCTCCGAGGCAGTCGGCGGCCGGTAGGTGTGGGCGTAGGTGGCGTAGAGTTGCAGCCAGTCGAGCGGTGCCGCCGCAAGCGTCACTTTCGGGTTCCACACTCCGTCACTGCGCAACAGGTGCTGCATCGGGCAGATGGCTCCGCCGGGCGGACAGTTGCCTGTGCCCGGCCGTTCATAGCCGCTTGCGCCCGACAAATGCCAGGAGTCGTATCGCAGACCGCCGGTGAGGTCGAACATGCCGTAAGAAAGCGTGGCCTCCGAGAACGCGCCGCCCTTGGTGAGTACGCCGTCGGGATTGGCGCCGCGCATCTCGTTGCCTTCATAGTCGTCCTGATGGACCATCGCGCCATAGTTGACCGTCAAACCCAACCCGTTGCCGAGATCGAGGCTGGAGGTGTTGTCGGCGTTGAACCCGAGCGACCGGTTGGTGCCCTCGCGGCCACGGAACATCCCGCCGCGACCGTCGAAGGCCATGTAGGTCTCGTTGGCGTAGGCGTTGATACGCAGGTCGACCAGGTCGTCGCCCGGCGCATAGCGGTAGTTCAGATAGGCCGTCTTGTTCTTGATGGTCCAGTCGTAGCTGGCCGAGCCGACATAGAACGAGTTGTCGTACCAAACGCCGCCGATACGCAGGCGGTGGTCGTTCGAGGGCTCGAAATCCATCTTGATCAGGCCGCCGCGCGGATTCTGCGAGGCATCGTAAGGATATTCCTGACCGGCACCGTTCCGGTAGTTTTCCTGATCGGTCTCGGCGATCGCCGCCATGATGCCGGCTTTGCCCGATCCGTCCGGGAACATTCGTGTCCGCAGCGCGCCGGTGACGAGACCGGACCATCTGTAGCCGTTTGTGCCCGCCTTCCAGGCGGTCATACCCCCGTAGTCCCTGCCCGGCATCAGGATGTCGTCGAAATCAAGCGTACGGAAGTTCGCCGCACCGTTTAGCGTCCCGGCACCGGCCGCCCCGGAGACGGCACCGCGCTCGACCGACACGCCGCCGAGCAGTTCTGGCTGCATGTAAAGCAAGGTATCGAAGGTGCCGCCGTGGCCGCTGAGGTTGCTGAACGTCTGGGGGACCCCGTCGATCATCGAATTGACACGCCCCTGCCCCTGGAGGCCGCGGATGTTGACCTTGACGCCCGGCTGGTCGCCCGTCTCGCGCGTGAAGGTTCCCGGCACCGAGCGGACCGCCTGGCTGATGCTGCCGGCGTTCTTCAACTGCACATCGCTGCCCTCGACCGCGCTGACCGGCTTCGGCGTCGCGTAGACCGCGTCGCCCCTGACACCGATGGCGTCGAAGCCGCGCGTGGCCCAGAGCGTAAGTTTGTCGAGCAGTGTCGCGCCTGCCGGCTGCTGCTTGTCCGGACCGCGCTCCGAGGCCTGTGCGAAGGCCAGTTGCGTCGCCGCCAGCGACAGCAGAACAGCCAATGCCGTGCCGCGCCGAAGACGGCGCATCTCGTTCCAAACCGAAATCATGAAAATCCCCGTACTCCAAGTGGCAGACACCAAGACGTGCTGGCTGCCCGGTGCATGGAGGACTGGGTACTCGGCTGGCTGATCAGTCGGCGGACGAAGCCAAATGCTTCATCGGTCGCGACGGATATTTAATATGATCAAATAAGTCAAGTATAATACAAGTTCATACACAGCCGCCTTCTTTTGCGCAGCCGAAATCTTTGAACCGATTAGGTTTCCCACGTGGGCCAATCTTCGCTTGATGCCATGTGTGCAACGCGATAGGCCGATGCCCGCAACGCTATTTTCCCGGAGATCTGACCCGTGACAGCCCAGAAGACCAGAACCGAGACCGATACCTTCGGACCGATCGAGGTCGCCGCCGACCGCTATTGGGGCGCGCAGGCGCAGCGCTCGCTGGGCAACTTCAAGATCGGCTGGGAAAAGCAGCCGCAGTCCGTCGTCCGTGCGCTCGGCATCGTCAAGCGCGCCTGCGCCGAGGCCAACATGGCGCTCGGCCGCCTCGATCCCAAGATCGGCTCGACGATCGTCGATGCCGCGCAGGAAGTGATCGACGGCAAGCTCAACGACCACTTCCCGCTGGTCGTCTGGCAGACCGGCTCGGGCACGCAGTCGAACATGAACGCCAACGAGGTGATCTCGAACCGCGCGATCGAGATGCTGGGCGGCGAGATGGGCTCGAAGAAGCCGGTCCACCCCAATGACCACGTCAACATGAGCCAGTCGTCGAACGACACCTACCCGACGGCAATGCACGTCGCCTGCGCCGAACGCATCGTGCATGACCTTCTGCCGGCGCTGAAGCACCTGCATGCCGCGCTCGACAAGAAGGCCAAGGCCTTCGACCACATCGTCAAGATCGGCCGCACCCACACCCAGGACGCCACCCCGCTCACGCTCGGACAGGAGTTCGGCGGCTACGCGGCGCAGGTCGCCTCCTCGATCAAGCGCATCGAACTGACCCTGCCCGGCCTGATGGAACTCGCCCAGGGCGGCACCGCCGTCGGCACCGGCCTCAACGCACCGATCGGCTTCGACGTGAAGGTTGCGGACCGTATCGCCGCGATCACCGGTCTGCCGTTCACGACCGCGCCCAACAAGTTCGAGGCGCTGGCCGCGCATGACTCCATGGTGTTCTCCCACGGCGCTATCAACGCCACCGCCGCGGCGCTCTACAAGATCGCCAACGACATCCGCCTCCTCGGTTCCGGCCCGCGCTCGGGCCTTGGCGAGCTGTCGCTGCCCGAAAACGAGCCGGGCTCGTCGATCATGCCGGGCAAGGTCAATCCGACCCAGTGCGAGGCGCTCACCCAGGTCTGCGTGCAGGTGTTCGGCAACAACGCCGCCCTCACCTTCGCCGGCAGCCAGGGCCATTTCGAGCTCAACGTCTACAACCCGGTCATGGCCTACAACTTCCTGCAGTCGGTGCAGCTGATGGCCGACGCGGCGGTTTCCTTCACCGACAATTGCGTCGTCGGCATCGAGGCGCGCGAGGACAACATCAAGGCCGCCCTCGACCGTTCGCTGATGCTGGTCACCGCGCTCGCTCCGACCATCGGCTACGACAACGCCGCCAAGATCGCCAAGACCGCGCACAAGAACGGCACCACGCTGCGCGAGGAAGCGCTGGCCACCGGCCTCGTCAGTGCCGAGGACTATGACCGCATCGTCCGTCCGGAAGACATGACGCGCCCGGGCTGAACCAACGACGGCGCAGCGGCAAGCTGCTGCGCCGCACGCCTGCCAGTTGCGATTCGCGAAACTTGCCTACCGGAGCAAACCATTCCTTTCGTGAACGATCTGTCGACAAATTCGCATCTTTAGTGAACAGTTCGACTTCGCTAGATGTGGGGCATCGATTTTCCACGGAGCCCCACGCCAATGTCCAACGCTTCCATCGCCTCTGAAAAGTCTGGCCTCATCGCCAATTCGTCGGCACTCGTGCTTGCCGGCCGCGTGCTGTTGTCGGTCATCTTCATCCTCGCCGGTTATGCCAAGCTGACCGCCATTGCCGGAACCGCCGGCTGGTTCGGCAGCATCGGCCTGCCCTTCCCGACCGTGACCACCGTTGTGGTCGGCGCGGTAGAACTGGTCGCCGGCATCGCCGTACTCGTCGGCTACCAGACCCGCATCGCAGCGATCGTGCTGGGCCTCTTCACGCTGGCCGCAACGGCCATCGCCCACACCGATTTCGCCGACCAGGTGCAGATGATGTTCCTGCAGAAGAACCTCGCCATCGCGGGCGGTCTCTTCGTGCTGGCAGCCGCCGGCGCGGGCGCCTTGTCGCTTGACAGCCGCCGTCGCTGATCGGCCTCATCCTTCCAAGAGATTGGCCCGGGCTCGTCCCGGGCCTTTTTCGTTTGGAGGTGTCGGCGCTGGTGACTTTCCCGGTGCGCAGGCGCATCCTCCCCGTGCACGATCGGAGGCGCGCCGATGTTAAGGAACCTGTTGCTGCTTGCCGCTCGTGTGCTGATCGCCATCCTGTTCGTGCCGGCGGGCATAAGCACGCTTTCCAACCTCACCGGCTCCGCCGGCTATTTCGCTGGCCTCGGCTTCCCGCTGCCCACATTGGTCGCATTGGGCGTGGGTCTTTTCGAACTTGCCGGCGGCTTGCTGGTCCTGGTCGGTTTCCAGACGCGGACTGCCGCGCTCCTGTTGGCCGCATTCGCCTTCTCCGCTGGCTTCATCGGCCACTATGGGCAGGGCGACGATCCGGTGCTCATTTTCATGCACAGCCAGGCGCTGATGAAGGACATCGCCACCGCCGGCGGCCTGCTCGCCCTGTCGGTGGCCGGTGCGGGGGCGCTCTCGATCGACCGAGGCTAGTGCCCCGAAAATCGGAATCGATTTTTCGGGGGGACCATGCACAGACTCAAAGCGTTACAGCGTCCTTTTGCGCGTCCAGCAGGACTTGCGGCGCTGTAAGGCTACTTCACCGGCGTGCTTTCACCGCCCTCGACCGCCAAGACCAGCCTGCGGCCGGTGACCTTTGCGAGTTGCGCCAGACGCCCGGCGGGGCGTTCGCCGTTGAGCTGGGCAAATTCCGGGGGGATGACGAGAGCGAGCACGCCGGCTCCCCAATCCTCCCAGCGCAGTTTTGGCATCACGCCCGGCATGGCCGCGGACAGCAGATAGACGACGCGCATCATCGCACCCAGGATGCGCGCCCGCTCGAGATAGCGTGGCGTTGCAAGTTCCTTGATCTCGGGAGCAAAGCTGTCGTTGAAGACGCCGTCGTGGCGGAACAGGTTGGCCAGCGCCAGGAAGGCGCGCCCCGGGTGATCGACGCCGATGAAGGAGGCGTGGGCAATAATGTTGAGCGACTGCCGACCGCGATATTCGGGGTGCGCGCGCCAGCCGATGTCGGCCAGCAGGCAGGCGGCATGGCGATAGCGCGCCTCCTCCTCGGTCTCCTCCAGCCCGAAGGCGGCGAAGGACTTGCGCGTCCACTCAGTCAACTCATGGGCATGCAGCACCGAGCGTGCGCGCAGCAGCGCCAACTCCTCTGCCGCCGAGATCAGCGGATCGGTTCGCTGGTCCTCCCCATCGAGCAGCGAATAGAGGAAGCCTTCGCGCACGCCGAGCGCCGAAACCACGACCTGTGACGGCTGCATGGTTGCGATGATCTCCTGCAGTACGGCGGCGCCGTACGGCAGGAGCGCGCGTCGGTTTTTCGAAACGCCTTCAATGCCCTTGATCTTCTCGACCTCCCCGCGCGCCACTTGCCGAAGGAACGGCGTCAGGCTTGCCGGGTCCATCTGGTAGTGATGCATCACGTCCAGCGGATAGCCGGTGACGTTCATGTGCAGGCGGGCGAGGTTTCGCCAGGTGCCGCCCACGGCGTAGAAGGTCCTGCCCTTCCCGCCCTTAAGCAATTTCGCGCGCGCGAGTTCCGTGTGGGCGATCTTGGCCGCCTGGACCGGCGAACCCTTGGCCATGTCCTGGAGCCTCAGGCCGCCCAGCGGCAGCGTGATGCCGTCGCCGATGGATTCGCCCTTGACGTCGACGAGTTCCAGACTGCCGCCGCCAAGGTCGCCGGCAATGCCGTCGGCGGGATGGAAGCCGGAAATGACGCCCATCGCCGAGAAATAGGCTTCCTCGCGGCCCGTCAGGACCCTGATCTCGGTGCCCAGAACCGCTTCGGCTCGCTCGATGAAATCCGGACCGTTCACTGCCTCGCGCGCGGCGGCGGTTGCCAGCACATACATCTTCTCGGCGCCGGCCTGTTCCGACAGCGCGCGGAAGCGACGGAACCCCTCCATCGAGCGGGTCACGCCCTCGGGATCGAGCTTGCCGGTGGAAACGATGCCGCGACCGAGGCCTGCGAGCATCTTCTCGTTGAACAGCAGCGTCGGCGAACGCGCCAACCCCTCATAGACGACCAGTCGTATCGAGTTCGACCCGATATCGATGACCGACAGCGGTCGGCGGTCCTTGAGCCGGCCCTGCGACAGTGCGGCCATCAGTTGGCCGCCGCCTCTGCCTTCTTGCGGCGCTTGAACTGCGCGATGCGCTTGGGCGCATGAGATTTCAGCGCGTCACCCCGTCCGGAAAGGCTCGGATTGGTCATGAAATATTCCTGCGCATTGAACGGTTCTTCGCCCTCGTCCAGCGCCACCCGGCGCGAGGTTCCATCCGCCAATACTTCGAAACTTTGCTGGTTGTCCATGATGTTTCCCAGCATGACCTGTCCGAGCACTTGCTCATGAACGGTCGAATTGGTGATCGGCACCATGCACTCGACGCGGCGATCGAGGTTGCGCGGCATGAGATCCGCGGAACTGATGTAGACGATCGCCCCATCCGAAGGCAGGCCGTGACCGTTGCCGAAACAATAGATGCGGCTGTGCTCGAGGAAGCGCCCGACGATGGACTTGACGCGGATATTCTCCGAAAGCCCCGGCACCTGAGGCCTCAGGCAGCAGATGCCGCGGACGACGAGGTCGATCTCCACGCCCGAGCCGCTCGCTTCATACAGCGCATCGATGATGATCGGATCGACGAGCGCGTTCATCTTCATCCAGATCTGCGCCGGCCGGCCGGCGCGGGCGTGCTCGATCTCCTCGGCGATGTGCTTCAGGATCCGGCTGCGTAGCGTATAGGGCGACAGCGCGATGCTCATTTCGTCAGCGGGCTCGGCATAGCCGGTGATGAAATTGAAGATTTGCGCCACGTCGCGTGCGATTGCCGAGTCCGTCGTGAAGAACGACAGGTCGGTATAGATGCGCGCAGTGATCGGGTGGTAGTTGCCGGTGCCGAGATGCACGTAGTTGCGCAGCCGGCCATCCTCGCGGCGCACCACAAGCGACATCTTCGCGTGCGTCTTGAGCTCCAGGAAGCCGAACACGACCTGCACGCCGGCACGCTCGAGATCGCGTGCCCAGCGTATGTTGGCTTCTTCGTCGAAGCGGGCCTTGAGCTCGACCAGCGCTGTCACCGACTTGCCCGCTTCCGCCGCGTCGATCAGGGCACGCACGATGGGGCTGTCGTTCGAGGTCCGGTACAGCGTCTGCTTGATCGCCACCACCTCCGGATCCAGCGCAGCCTGGCGCAGGAACTGCACCACCACGTCGAATGATTCATAGGGATGATGGACGATGAAGTCCTTCTCCCGGATCGCCGCGAAGCAGTCGCCGCGATGGTCGCGGATACGCTCGGGAAAGCGCGGGTTGAATGGCGGGAACTTGAGGTCGTCGCGCGCCAGGGCAACGATCTCCGATATCTGGTTGATGGCGAGCGGGCCGCTCAGCACGCTGACGCGGTTGGCGGAAACTCCGGTTTCTCCGGCGACGAAGTCGCGCAGCTCGGCCGGCATCTGGCTGTCGAACTCGATGCGGATCACCGAACCTCGGCGGCGGCGCTTGAGCGCGGTCTCGAACAGCCGCACGAGATCTTCGGATTCTTCCTCGACCTCGATATCGCTGTCGCGGATGATCTGGAACGTGCCGGATCCGTTGACCTCATATCCGGGGAAGAGCTTGCCGATGAACAGGTTCACCGTCTCCTCGATCGGAATGAACCGCACCGACCGCTTGCGGTCCGGCAGGCGGATGTAGCGGCGCAGCGCAACAGGCAGGCGCAGGAGCGCGGTCATCTCCTCGCCGTTCTTGCGATGCCGCAGCCTGAGCGCGATCGAGAAGCCGAGATTGGGAATGAACGGAAAAGGATGCGCCGGATCGATCGACAGCGGCGTCAGGACCGGGAAAATCTGTTCCATGAAGTGATCTTCGAGCCACTTCTTCTCGTCCTTGGTGAGCGCTGCTGCCGAGATGCTCTCGATGCCCTCCAGCTTGAGCAGTTCCATCAGGCTGGAGAGGCTCTTCTGCTGATCCTCCTGCAGCCGCTCCACCTCCTTGAGCACCTGCTCCAGCTGCTGCTCGGGCGTGCGCCCGTCGGGGCTGCGGATGGTGATGCCCTCGCGAACCTGGCCGGCCAGGCCCGCCACGCGCACCATGAAGAACTCGTCGAGATTGCCCGCCGAGATGGACAGGAAGCGGACGCGTTCGAGCAGAGGATGGTTCGGGTTCTGCGACTGCTCGAGCACGCGGCGATTGAACTGCAGCCAGGAAAACTCGCGATTGACGAAGCGGTCGGGATTGCCGTTGATCGATCCGGTCGACGACTTGTCGTTGACGAAATCGGTATGCACCGGCTTAAGCTGATTCATATGCTTCCCTTCCCCACTGCCGCGTTCCGCCGCTTATCCGGCTCAGATTATCCTCTGACAGGCAATTGCGACAGTTTCATTTCAACATCTTGCAAACCCGGCGCTAATGATACAAACGCTCAGGGATTAGGTTCCTCAGAAGGGAAAAGACCATGGCCGGCGGCTCCATTCCTCATTTCCAGAACGACGCTGGACATGCCGTGATCGAGATCGGCGTGAAGGAGTTCATGTGCGTGGGGGCGAACCCGCCTTTCGACCATCCGCACGTGTTCCTCGACATGGGCGCCGACTCGGAAAAGGTCTGCCCCTACTGCTCGACGCTGTTTCGCTATTCGGCGATGCTGAAGGCCACGGAGACCCAGCCCGCGGGCTGCCTCTATGTCGCGGACCAAGCTGCCTGACATCATGCAGTCGCGGCAGGTCGTCGTTGCCGGCGCGGGCGTCGCCGGCCTGACAGCCGCCCTCGCCTTGGCCGCCAGAGGCTTCGGCGTCCGCATCTACGAACGGTCGCCAGTCCTGCAGGAAGTCGGTGCCGGCCTCCAGCTCTCCCCCAACGCAACCCGCATCCTCGATGGCCTCGGCGTCCTCGACCACGTCATGCCGATGGCGGTTAGGCCGGAGGCGGTGGTCCTTCGCGATGCGGCCACCCTCATCGAACGCGCCCGTGTACCGCTCGGCAACCATGCCGAGCGCCGCTGGAACGCGCCCTACCTGGTCGTCCACAGGGCGGATCTCCAGAAAGCGCTACTGACGCGGGTCGCACAGGTTCCCGAAATCACGCTCGCCACCGGGACCGCCGTCACGTCCGCGGCACCCCGTGCGGGCACATTGGCCATCTCCATCGAAAAGGACGGCACCGGTTCCGAGACCGAGGCGGAGCTTTTCGTAGCTGCCGATGGTGTCTGGTCGTCGAATAGGCGTCTCGTCGGCCCCGGCGAGCGCAGCCGCTTCAGCGGCGAACTGGCCTGGCGGACGACGATCGCACTCGACAGCGAGGCAGGACAGCAGTTCGAGGCCATCGCCAGCACCGACTGCGTCACGACCTTCCTGCATTCCGGTTTCCACATGGTGGCCTATCCGGTCCGCGCTGGTTCAGCCATCAATCTGGTCGCCTTCACGCCCGGCAAGGCGATTGCCGAGCAATGGTCTGGCGAGGCCGACCCCGACGACCTGAAGCGGGCGATGCGCGGGACCGCCCCTGCCCTTCTCCGCCTGGTCGACGTGGCCGGTACCTGGACGATCTGGCCGCTGCACACGGTCGACGCATCGAAGCCATGGACAACCGAGCGCATGGCGCTGATCGGCGATGCCGCCCATGCCATGACGCCCTTCGCCGCACAGGGTGCTGCCATGGCGATCGAGGACGCCTACACGCTGGCTGCGGCCCTTGCCTCGGCGGCGCCGCTCGGAGAATGGGAGGCGGCGCGCAAGCAGCGCGTGTCGAAAGTCGCCCGCCGCGGAGCCCTCAACCACCTCGCCTGGCACGCCGCCGGTCCCGTCGCACTGGCACGCAACCTGTTCTTGAAAACCAGGTCGCCGCAAGGCCTGGCGGCCGACATGGACTGGCTCTACGGCTGGACCCCGCCCGGCTGGTCTGACGCGGAGTTGTAGAGGCTGAGCGACCAACCGAGCGTGACGGGCAGCGGGTTCCACCAGCCGGTTGTCAGTCCGGCCTTGCGCAGCGCGGCGGCGGCCCAGGTGTTGCAGCCGGCTAGGGCATTGAAATAGCCGTTCGCCTCGAAAAAGGCATCGGTCTGGCCGTAACCCGCGTCCTTAATGAGTTTTATAGCCGAGCCATCGCGCTGGAAGCTCGCCGTGATGAATTCGAGCATCGCCTCGAACTCGGCCTCCCCGACCTCGAAACGCGCAACCGCCGGATGCGGCATGGCGATCTCACCCATCACGTCGACATGCAATGCGGATCGGTCGAGCGTCAGTGCCTTGAGCAATGGGCCCGGCTTGAGGTCGGCCCAGGTGGGAGTTTCGAGATAAAACGCCCGGCTGCCCCAGCCGAAAACCAGGTAACGCGCACCCAGAGCGTACGCCGGAACGCCGCTGTCTTCGAGGAAGCCGAACCGCTGCAGCACCGCCTCGTCGATGGGCACGGCGATGTCGGTATGGATGGGATTGGTCAACACCAGCAGGTGCCGCTCCGCCGCCGCGGCCGGGGAACGGCCGATGAGAGGTCGCGGCACGAGCGTGCCGAGCAGAAGCGCCAGGACCAGCAGCATCACGGCGCCGCCGAGGAACCGGACGCCCCTTCTCGCTCTACCCATCGCACCCTCCCCCGGTTTGCGACAACCGCAACGAAAAAGCCCGGCCAAAATGGGGCCGGGCTCAATCAATGTTCGGTGACCGATCCTAGTGCAGGATCTGGCTGAGGAAGAGCTTCGTGCGCTCGTGGCGCGGATGGTCGAAGAACTCGGCCGGCGTGTTCTCCTCGACGATCTGGCCCTGGTCCATGAAGATCACGCGATTGGCGACCTTGCGGGCAAAGCCCATCTCGTGGGTCACGCAAAGCATGGTCATGCCCTCTTCGGCGAGGCCGACCATGGTCTCCAGAACCTCCTTGATCATTTCCGGATCGAGCGCCGAGGTCGGCTCGTCGAACAGCATGATGCGCGGGTTCATGCACAGTGAACGCGCGATCGCCACGCGCTGCTGCTGGCCGCCCGAGAGCTGCCCCGGATATTTGTGCGCCTGCTCGGGGATCTTGACCCGGCGCAGGAAGTGCATCGCCGTCTCCTCGGCCTGCTTCTTGGGAATCTTGCGCACCCAGATCGGCGCCAGCGTGCAGTTCTCCAGGATCGTCAGGTGCGGGAACAGGTTGAAGTGCTGGAACACCATGCCGACCTCGCGGCGCACCTCGTCGATCTTCTTGAGATCGTTGGTCAG
>MEEF01000090.1 GCA_001724355.1 Mesorhizobium sp. SCN 65-20
TGAAATTGTAGAAGGTGATGCCTTGCCGGGTGGCGCTGGCGGCCGAGCCATTTACCCAGCCCAGCCATGAGGCGAAGATGACGGTGAAGATCACGCCGGAGACGTATTCCGGCGTCGCCGTAGTGGCGATCGAGGCCACCGACAGCGTCCGGTCGGTGCGCGACCCCTCGCGCATGCCAGCGAAGATGCCGACCAAAAGCGCGATGGGCACCATCGTCACCATCACCCAGAACATCAGGATGCCAGTGGCTCTCAGCGCCGGGAACAGCTTGTTGGCCACAGGCGTCTTGTATTTCGTCGAGCAGCCGAAGTCACCTTGCAGCACGCCGGAGAATTGCGGCACCGAGGGTTCGTTGCAGAAGGTAAAGCGCGGCACCGCCTGGCCGGTGGCCGGGTCGATGTTCGGCTGCTTCGGCATCAACCCGAGCCATTGGCCGTAGCGGACGAAGAAGTTCTGCCGGTAGCCGTTGCGCTGCAGCCAGCTTTCGAGCTGCTCGGAGGTGGCGCGCATCTCGGTCTGGCTGATCGCCAGCTTTTTCAGGTTCGGTTCAAGGTTGACCAGGAAAAAGACGACGAGTGTCAGGCACAGCATCGTCAGCGCGATGGTGCCGAGGCGCCTGAGGATGAATGAAAGCACTGTCGCCCCCTGCCTGCTGCTGGGTTGGGCTTCGTATCAGGTGGCCCCGACATAGCCGGGGCTGCCTGGCGAACAGTGGGAGGGACTGCAAACGTCCCTCCCTTCAACAGTGGACCGGCTAGGCGTCCTTGTCGAGCCAGACCCTGTAGAAGTCGTGCTCGTTGGTGGGGTGCATGCCGTGGTTCTTCACATAGACTGCGGAGTGGTTGAACAGCGACCGCCAATAGGACTGGATCAGGATGCCGGAATCCTGAAGGATCTGCTCGAGGTCCTTCATCAGCACCTTGCGTTTCTCGACATCGGGCTGCGATGTGGCTTCCGTCAGTTTCTTGTCGAAGTCCGGATTGGCGAATGCGGTTTCGTTCCAGGCCTCGCCGGACCTGTAGCCGAGCACCAGGATCTGCACGCCCAGCGGCCGCATGTTCCAGGTGGTCATGGAGAAGGGATACTTGGTCCAGTCGTTCCAGAAGGTCGAGCCCGGAAGCACGGTGCGCTTGATCTTGATGCCGGCCTCGCGGATTTGCGCGGCAATGGCATCGCCGGTGTTCTTGTGCCAGTCCTCGTCGGTGGTGATGAGGTCATGCTCGAAGTCCGCGTGACCCGACTCCTCCATCAGCTTCTTGGCGCCGGCGGCGTCGCGCGTCTTCTTCGGCAGCTCGACATATTCCGGATGGATCGGCGAAACATGGTGGTTTTCCGCCACCGTGCCCCGGCCGCCATAGCCGAGTTGCAGAATGGTGGCGTTGTCGACAGCCATCTGCATCGCGTTGCGAACCTTCTGGTTCTCGTAAGGCTTGTTGTTGACGTTGAAGCGCGCAACGATGGTTGCAGCGGTCGCGACTTCCGACTTCACCAGACCAAGACCGTCGAGAATATCGACAAAGTCCGCCACGGTTTCGTAGTTCGTGTCGACTTCGCCCGCTTCGAAGGCGTTGACGGCTGCCGACGGATCGGGACCGTAGTCGATGAATTCAACGCCATCGAGATAGGCTTCGCCACCCCACCACTTGCCGTTTTCACGCCGCTTGAGAACAGCCTTCGAACCGACATCGTAGGAGACCAGTTCGAAAGGCCCGGTGCCGATCGGATGGCTGACAAGGTTGGAGCCGTTCTTCTCGAAGTCACGGTGAACGATGATGCCCGGATAGTCCGAGACGCCGGGAATGAAGGTGATATCTGGCGCAGGGAACTTGATGGCGATCGTGTAGTCGTCGACCTTGGTGATGGCGCCTTCCTTGGCCTTCTTTGTCGCCGGATCGACAAGCGCGCCCATTCGGGCGGCCATCGAATTGCCTTCGGCGGCAGAGTCGCACCAGCGCAGCAGGTTGAACATGACGTCGTCGGCGTTGAATTCGTCGCCGTTGTTCCAGGTCACGCCCTTGCGCACGTTGAGTTTGTACTCGGTCGCGTCGTCGTTGACTTCCCAGCTTTCAAGCAAGGCCGGCTCGAAGGTGAAGGTGCGGGTGTACTTGACCAGCGGCTCAAGGAACTGGCGCGTCACGTTGGCCATTTCCGGCCAGTCATAGGTGCGCGGATCCTTCTGATCCTTCACGAACATGGAAACACGGATGACGCCGCCCTTCTTGGGCTCCTGCGCCAGGGCCTCGGTCGGGGCGGCCAGCCCAAGCATGCCATAGGCCATTGCCGTCGTGGCGCCGAAGGCGCTCGCCAGCGCCAGGAATTCGCGACGGTCCATCTCGCCGGAGCCGGCGCTCTTCGCCAGCTCACGGATGTGACTGGGAACAAGATCAGAGTTGCTTTTGTAGAATGCCATTTGCTTCTCCCATTGTGATGGCCTTTTGACGTAACCATTCCGCATCCCACTGCCGTTGTCAAAAACGGGCGGATGTCATCTTTCCCTGGGTAAGTCTGCAATTTTGGGAGGGGGGCAGTTCGCGCGATTACGACAGGATTGGCGCAAAAATGGTAGTGCGCGCCGGATTCATAGGAATCTTCGTCGTCAGCTAATATGACCATGACAGCAGGGGTCGCGACAGGGCCACAACCGTGCGTAGCGTGATGTCAGCAAAGTGCAAGCACTCTGCCGACACTCTCAAGCGGCGGGTATTCTGACGAAGGCAGTCCGCCGCCTGGCCTATTTTCCCAGACGCATTCGTGCGACGCCAAACGGTTCCGTCTGGCTACAAAAACTCAGTATTCCCGTTCGTAGAAGACGCCGCCCTTGGCCTCGCCGTCGTCGGTCGCCTGGCCGCGCAGCTTGACCCCGCGGCCGATCGTGAGGTCGATCGTTGCCTTGCCGGAGCCCGGCTGGTCGCCCTTCTCGATCGTCACATAAGTGCGGTCGTTCAGATACTTGCCGACCGCAACTGATGTTTCACCCTTGTCGTTTGTCCTGATGTCCAGGTCGTCCACGCCGAGGGTCGAGCGCAAGGTCGACAGCAATGAGGTTGACCCGCCGATGCCAGCCATCTGGGCCGCCGCCTCGGCCAATTGCGCGATCTGCAGCGGCGACAGGTTCGACATCGAGCGGCCGAAGATGAGCCTTGCCAGAACCTCGTCCTCCGGCAGCGCCGGTACCGAGGTGAAGGCGAATTTCGGATTGTTGGCCTCACCGCTGACGGCAACCGTAATGGTTGCATCGCCAGCCGTGGTTTCGGCGGCGAAGTCGATGGTCGGAACCAGCGACCCGGAGAACCCGACCGAACCGCGGGTGAAATTGAGGCGCTTGCCCAGGATGGACAGCCGGCCGCGGCGCAGCGTGAACTCGCCGACGGCTTGGGGCGAGGCAGACGAGCCGGTCAGGCGCAGGTTGCCCCCGAGTTCGGCGTCGAGCCCGCGTCCCTGGACGAATATCTGGTTGGGCGCGTTCACCGTGAGGTCGAGCGTGAGCGCCCCGGTGCCGCCGCTGGCCTTGGCCGGCGGGCGCATCGCCTCCTGCTGGGCGATGACAGCCTTCGGGGCGTTCTTGTGCTTGACGTCCACCGCTGTCAGCGATCCCGGGAATTTTTCGGGGATGCTGATGACCGTGCGCGCAAGATTGATCGTGCCCGTGAGCGACGGCGCCCGAACCAGCGGCCCCTTGATGGCGATGTCGCCGCCGAGATTTGCGGTGACGACGCGGCCGTCAGTGTATCGGCCGTCGGTCAGCTTGATGGTGATGTCGGCCGGGAAGCCCTGCGCGGCGTCGGTGCCGATGGTGCCGCTCGCCGAAAGCGAACCGCCCGTCGAAAGCGAGCCGGTCAGCCTGTTGATCCGAGCCACGCCCGAGGCGATGCCGACGTCGAGATTGATGTCGTTTATCGCAAGCCCCATCTGGGCCGAGACGAGGCGCGCCCCGGAAGAGCGTACTGTGCCGCTGATGACCGGCGAGGTGGCCGCTCCGCGGATCTGCACATCGACGTTCGCCGAGCCATTCAGAGACATGCCCTGTGCCGCGAGCGTGCGGGTCAGGAAAGCGAAAGGCACCGGCCCGTCGAAGCGGAGATCGAGCATGGCGGGTTTGCTGCTGGTCACCACCGTGCCGCCGCCCCTCAGCGCCAGGCCCGACGCATCGCCGATCGTGGACTGGAACGTCAGGCGCCCGCCGGCAAACGTGCCCGTGGAGCCGATGTTCATGACGCCGAAGCCGGCGCTCTGGGTCTGGGACGTGGCAGCCCCGGCGACGCGGAGGTCATAACCGACCGTGGGATTGGCAGCGGCGCCCGTCACCTTGACGGTACCGGAAATGGAGCCGGCGGCGCCCAGCCCGGGCGAGAAGGTGTTGGCCAGCGATGCCGGTACATCCGCGAGAGCCACGTTGAGATCGAGTGCCGAACCGGCTGTGCCTGAAACGGTCGCCGTGCCGCCGCCGAGGTTGAGGGCCAAGCGATCGAGCGTCGTGGTGCCCCCGGCGATCGAAACGGTCGTCGGCCGCGCGATCGCGGCGCGGATGCCGCGCACGGTCGCCTCGCCCGAGGCAAGTTCGATCGTCGTCTTGCCGCCGGCGAGCTTGAGGCGGCCGGCCGCCTTTGCCGGAATGTCGGCGACGGTGGCGACACCGCTGAACCCGGTCCACTCGCCGTCGCGCTTGAGCGCCACATCGATGCCGGAAATGACGGTCTTGCCCGAGGTGACCGACTTGGCCTTGACCGTGCCCGAAATGGCCGGCGCCTTGAGGTAGTTCAGCACGTCGGCGCTGACGGCGACAGAATTGGCGGCTAGGTCGCCACGCTTCAGCTGGGCCGTGTTGAGCTCGACCGTGACCTGCGGGACGTCGCCGGACCGCGTGAAGTCGATACGGCCGCGGACGTCGCCTTCGGCAGTTTCCAGCGCAAGCGCTGCCAGCGGGCCGATGTCGGGCATGTCGATATTTATGGTGCCGATCGGTACGAAGCCCTTGTCGAGCACAAGATCGCCGGCCAGCCTGTTCTCACCGAGCGACAGCGACAAGCCCTTGATCTGGCTGCTGCCGTCGGCAGTGGCGAGCACGGCGTTGCCGGCGAGCTTCTGGCCCGCGACATCGCCGCTGAGCGTGACGTTCGCAGCCGGATTGGCCGGATCGACCTTGCCGGTGGCAGTAAGGTTCAGCCCGGTGATCTCGCGGGCAGCCGCCTCGATGCGGTCGCTGGTGACGGTCAGCGAAACGTCGGGCGCGGTGCGCGCGCCCTTGGCCGCCAGCGCGAAGTCGATGGCGCCCTTGGCGTCCTTCGACAACAGGGACACGTCGGCGAAGGAACCCTTGAGATCGGCATCGATCTCGCTGCCCTTCATGCGCGCCGTACCCTGGGCCTTGAGCGCACCGGAGGTCAGTTCGATGGCATTGGCGGCGAAGCTGCCTTCGGCATCGCGGCTGGCGGTGGCCGCAAACTGGGTGCGGTCGGCGAGAGCGATACGCACACCGGCCGGCAGCGCATTGGAAGCGACGTCGGCCTTGACGCCGAGTTCCAGCGACATGTCGGCGAGGTTGAGCTTGGCGTTCAGCGTGCCGTTCAGCGCATCGGAGCGGATGACGCCCTCGTCTACGACGACCTGGTCCCTGCCGATCGAGCCCGCCATGTCGACAGTGACACGGCCGGCGACCAGTGGCGCAAGCGTCGCAACGTCGGTCTTGAGTTCGGCGGCGCCGAGCTTGATCGACAGCGGACCGCTGCGGTTGGCGATATCGAAGGCATCGGAGTGGACGGAAGCCTCGATGTCGCGCAACTCGGTGTTGCCGGCGATGACGGAGACCAGGGACGCGCCGAGATCGATGGTCGGCGACCTGCCCTCGCCCTGTGCACGCAGCGTCGTGCTGTCGATGGCGACGGTCACCGGCTGCGCATCGCTGCCGAGGCTCAGCACGATCGGGGCGCCGTTCGCGTTGACCGATACGGACAGGTCGGCGGCACCCGCCGGGTCGAGCGAACCGGAGGCGATGGCGCGCAGTGCCTCGCTCGACAGGTTGGCGCGCTCGATGTCGATCCCGCCGCTCCTGGTCCGGGTTCCGGCGATGTCGAAACTGGTGTTGCCGGCAAGCAGCGGCTTGAGCATCGCCGGCAGGAAGTCCTCGAAGGCGCCCTCGCCCTTGGCGGCGACGACATTGCCCTGGTCCGTCAGACGGTGCGTGCCGGAAAGGCGGGTGACGACGTTGCCATCAACCGCGAAGCTGGCATTGCCGCTCCAGTCGGCCGCCGGCCCCTCGCCCGACACGAGGAGTTCCACAGCCGGCTGGTTCGGAAGCCTGAGCACGTTGGCGATGATCCCGCCCGCCGGCTCGGCGGCGCGGATATTGAGCTTCAGCTGGTTGTCGGCCGGCGCAAACGCGATGTCGGCATCGACGACGCCTTCCTTGCCATCGCTGCGCGAGACATTGAGCCGCGTCTCGATGGCAAGCGGCGAACCTTCCGCGCGCAACATGCCCTTGGCCGCGAGCTCTGCGATGCCGGTGCCGGCGAGTTCCTCGCCGAGGGCGATCTCCGGCAGGTCGATTTGCTTGATGTCCAGCGCGACTGGCAGCGAGGCACTGCCGGTGCTCTCCTTCTTCTTGCTGCCGCCGCGCGGCAGCCGGGCGAGTTCGATACGGTCGACGGCGATGCGGTCGGCGCGGAAAGTCGCCGAGAACAGCGCCAGCGGCGACCAGTCCACGGAAATGCCGCGCAGGGCGAGCCACGCGCCTTCCCTGTCCTCGATCACCACGTTGTCGAGGGTGAGATTTCCCGACCAGATGCCGTTCAGGCCGCTCAGCCGGATCTTCTGGTCGTCGGTGGAGGCGACCGTCGAAATCAGACCGGCGAGGTTCTCGCGGCCCTTCGACGTCAGCGTGAAGACCCCCAGCGCGCCGACGACGAAGGCCAGCACGACGAGTACGGCGATGCGGAGGAGGCGCAGGATGATCTTCAGCATAGCCATTACGGGAGTTTAGAACGACTGACCCACGCCGGCATAGATGCCGTAGTCAGGGTCGTCCGGGCCGGGATTGAGCGGGACGGCGACGTCGACCCGCAGCGGTCCAAAGGGGGTGAGATAGCGCACGCCGATGCCGGCGCCCACTTGAACGTCGGAGAAGTCCGGGAACTGGTCGGCGGAGACGGTTCCGGCGTCGACGAAGGGCACGATGCCGAACTTGTCGTTGACCTGGTAGCGTACCTCGACAGAGGCCTCGGCATAGGAGAGACCGCCCGTGGGCTGGCCATTCAGCTTCGGGCCGATGCCCTGGTAGTTGTAGCCGCGAACCGAGCCGCCACCGCCTGCATAGAAGCGCCGGTCTGCCGGGACCTCCTGAAGGCTCGCGCCGAGGATCGATCCAAGCGCCCCGCGGCCGGCAAGGATGAAGCGGTTGTCCGCGCCCAGCCCGTAATAGGTCGAGCCCTCGCCCTTCAGCTTCACGAAAGCGTTGCCGCTCAATGCGTCGTAGGTGGGCTCGGCATAGGCGAGCGCACGGAAGCCGCGCGTCGGGTTCAGCTTGTCGTCGCGGTTGTCATAGACATATTGCAGCGGCGTGCTGACCAGCAGGTAGCGCTGTCCCTCGGGGTTCAGCGCATCCTCGATGTCGGAATACTCGACGTCGACCTGGGCCGAGAGCGTCTGCACCTTCGACAGTTCGTAGGACAAGCCCACCGTGCCATCGACCGAGAAGCGGTTATAGGCATCGGGGTGCTCGAACACGACGTTTGAACTGGCGAAGAACTTCGACGCGGGCCCGATGACCCCCGGCTTCTCGAACATGATGCCGGCATTGTAGTTGAGGTCGCCTATGTCGGCGGTCTCGCCGAGACGGCTGATCGAGCCGCCGATGCGCAGCTTCTCGGCGCGCCCGAACAGGTTGCGATGGCCCCAATAGCCTTCGACGCCGAAACCTTCGCTCGTGGAATAGGAGGCGCCGGCGCCGAAGTAGCGCATCTTGCGCTCGGCGACGCGCACGTCGATCGGAATCTGGCCGGCAGGGTCGAGCGCAAGCGCTTCGTTGATCGACACGCTCGAGAAGACGTCGAGGGCAATCAGCCGGTCGCGGGCGTCTTCGATCTCCTTGGGCGAATATCTGCGGCCGCGTTCCAGACCGGTCATGTAGACAGTGAAGTCCCGGTCGACGAGCTCGGTTCCCTCGACGGTGGTGGCGCCATAGCCGGCGATCGGGCCGGCCTCCACGTTGAGCGTGACATCGAGGGTGGTGGTCGCATGGTCGGCCACGATGGTGCGGTCGGTGACGCGCGCCAGCGGCCTGCCCTCCTCCTTCAGCGTCCGCACGATGTTGGCTTCGGCCTTGAGGATGGCGTCGGAACTGGCGTCGCCGCCGGCGATGAGGCCGAAGTCGGCTCCTCGGATGTTGGCCGCGTCACCCTTGAGCACGATGTCGCCGAGGGTGAACATCGAGCCCGGCTGGATGCGAACGATCACAGGGATCGGCTGCGGGCCGCTGAACACCGCGTCGGGCTCGAGATCGTCCAGCCGCCGGCCGGCAATGGAGATGTCGACCACCCCGTCGTAACGCGCCTTGGAGAAAAGCGCCGCGATCAGCCTCTCGCGATCGCCGCGCGCCTTGGACAAGAGGCCAAGCGAGCCGGAGACGGGCCGGTCCTCCTCGGTCTTGAGCAGGGAAGCGTTCTCGAGAGCCTTGCGAAGGTCGTCGTCGTCGCCGACGACCTCGAAGGTGACCGCATAGTCGAGCGGATCGACGATGTCGGCGTCCTCTTCATCCTCGGAGCCCCAGAGCCTGATTCCAAAGATTTCGAAGGCGGCAGCGGCACGTATTTCGGCAGCGAGCGTGGTGGTCGACAAGAGCACGACAAAGGCCGCGCGCAAAAGCGCGCGCGCGCTCTTCGGGTGATCCAATCCACGCATACGCCGCACAAACATCAAGCCAACGTAACCCCCAATCCTAAAATTGGAATGAAGTTTCTGGTAATTCGTAAAGCAGACACAATCGAAGCGTCAGATTCCGATGGGCGAATGAACGACCGCCGGGATAGGGATTCGGGTGTGTTGATCGGGGCGATCCGCATGGTTGGGGCAATACCATGCACAGCGTCCAAGACAAGCAGTAAGGTTGGCGGACAGGTGCCGGCGGGCAGCCGTATTGACTGTGCGGTGCCAAGTTTGATCATGTCGCCTGGAATTCCGACGAGGGAACCGGAGGGGTAACGATGCGTGCGGCGCGTGTATTTCCTGTATTCGTTCTTGCTCTACTCGCCTGGACCCTGGGAGCGGCTGCGGCCGAGAACCGGCGCGTCGTGACGAGCGAGAACGGCGACTATTTCGGCTTCGACCTGAGATCGGAGCAGAACGTCACGCTCGACCAGTGCCAGACCTCGTGCCTGGGCGATTCGGCCTGCCGCGCCTTCACCTACAACACGAAGGCCAAGTGGTGCTTCCTCAAGTCGGACTTCGCTACGCTCAAGCCGTTCAACGGCGCGGTCGCCGGCAAGGTCGTGCCGATCAGCGGCGATCCCGACATCGGCGCGCCTGCCGAGCTTTCGTTCTTCCCGGCCTCGATGGTCGACGAGGCCCGCCAGTTCCGCAACGGCCTCGTCGACAATGGCATCGTCAATCCCGATGAAGGCCTGGCATCGCTGACCGACGCCGGCGAAACCGCCCTGCAGGCCAATGACGGCCGCACCGCTATGCAGAAGTTCCGCGCCGCAGCCATCATCCTGCCTGATGACGTGGCGATCTGGACCAGGCTCGCCCGCGCCGTACAGATGACGACGCCCAATGACGGCAACGAAACCGCCAGCCTGCAGCGCGACGGCACCTCTTCCGCCTACAACGCCTATCTGTTGTCGCGCACCGCAGCCAACCGCGCCGAGAGCCTGATGCTGCTCGCGCGCGGGCTCGACAAGCGCGACATGTTCCGCCCGGCCCTCCAGACCTACGAGGCGAGCCTGGCGCTCGACAATTCGGCCAGCGTCCGCGCCGAATACGAGGACCTCAAGGCGCGCAAGGGCTTCCGCGTCGTCGACCATACCATCGACGCCGACACCACCTCGCCGCGTGTCTGTGCCCAGTTCTCCGAGGCGCTGGTGAAGGCCGGCGTCGACTACACGCCCTTCGTGACCGTCGATGACGCAGCCCCCAAGGCCGTCGAAGCCAAGGACCAGCAGATCTGCGTCGAGGGGCTGGAGCACGGCAAGCACTATCGCGTCACCTTCCGCCCGGGCCTGCCGGCGGCGATCGGCGAGGTGCTGACAGCGCCCGTGGTGCTCAGCGTCTATGTGCAGGACCGCGCGCAATCGGCGCGCTTCACCGGCGACAGCTTCGTGCTGCCCTCGACCGCCCGCCGTGGCATCCCGGTGGTGACGGTCAACATGGACGCCGCCGACATGAAGCTCTACCGCGTCGGCGACCGCTCGCTGGCGCAGTTGCTCTCTGGCTACCAGTTTCTCCGCCAGCTCGACAGCTATGACCTGTCGAGCATCTCCGACCAGATGGGCGAGCCAGTGTGGGAAGGCCAGCTCGTCATCGCCAACGAACTCAACAAGGAGGTGACGACCTCCTTCCCCGTCGATGAGGCCCTGCCCAACCGCAAGCCGGGCGTCTATGTGTTGACCGCCCAGCCGCCCGACGACAGGAGCGACGACTGGGCGAGCAAGGCGACGCAGTGGTTCGTCGTCTCCGACATCGGGCTTTCGACATACACCGGCGAGGACGGCCTCAACGTCTTTGCCCGTTCGCTCGCGACCGCAAAACCGATCGCCGACACTGAACTCACCCTTCTCGCCCGCAACAACGAGATCCTGGGCACGGCGAAGACCGACGCCGAAGGCCGCGCGACGTTCACACCCGGCCTGACCCGCGGCGACGGCGGCCTCGCGCCGGCCGTGCTGATGGCGAGCCAGGGCGACAGCGACTTTGTCTTCCTCGACATGACCCGGGCCGGCTTCGACCTGTCCGACCGCGGCGTCACCGGCCGCGCCGCCCCCGGCGCGCTCGACGTCTATGCCTGGACCGAGCGCGGCATCTACCGCGTCGGCGAGACTGTGCATTCCGCAGCCCTTGCCCGCGACGACGCGGCACTAGCCAGCGACCTGCCGCTGACCTTCATCTTCACCCGTCCCGACGGCGTCGAGGACCGGCGCATCGTAAGCCAGGGCGGCAAATCAGGCGGCCATGCCGTCGACCTGCCGCTGTCATCGGCCGCCATGCGTGGCACCTGGACGCTCGCCATCTACACCGATCCGAAGCAGCCGGCGATCGCCAGCCAGATGTTCCTGGTCGAGGACTTCGTGCCGGACCGGATCGAGTTCGACCTCACCGCCGACCGCAACGAGATCGCGGTGGGCGAAACCGCTGAAGCCACGGTGGACGGGCGCTTCCTCTATGGCGCGCCGGCCGCAGGCCTTGCGCTCGAGGGCGAAGTGACGCTTGCGACCAAGCGCGAGTGGGACGCCTTCAAGGGCTACTATTTCGGCCTCGCCGACGAGCAGCAGGGCGAAGCGACCCGCATTCCGCTCACCGACTTGCCCCTGGTCGGCGACGACGGCAAGGCGACCTTCCCCGTCGAGGTCGGCCAGGTGCCCTCGACCACGCGCCTGATCAACGCGGCGCTGACGGTGCGCATGCGCGAGACAGGCGGCCGCGCCGTCGAGGAAAGGCTCGACATCGGCATCCTGCCGCAGGGCACGATGATCGGCATCCGGCCGGACTTCTCCGGCGAGGAGGTGCCGCAGGGCGGCACGGCCAAGTTCAGCCTGATCGCGGCCCAGCCGGACGGCAAGCGCACCGAACTCAAGGGCGCGCAGTGGTCGCTGCTCAAGGTCGAGCGGAACTACCAGTGGTATCGCTCGGGCAGTTCCTGGAATTATGAGCCGGTGACCTTCACCAAGTCGGTGGCATCCGGCCAGGTGGATCTTGCCGCCAATAACGAGGCGACCGTGTCGCTGCCGGTCGACTGGGGCCGCTACCGCCTCGAGGTCGAGACCGCAGACCCCGCCGGCCCGGCGACGAGCTACGAGTTCGATGCCGGCTGGTATGTCGCCGCGACTTCGACGGAAACGCCCGACGGCCTCGAAGTTGCGCTCGACAAGGAGGCCTATGCCGCAGGCGAAGTGGCCAAGCTCAAGGTCTCGCCGCGCTTCGCCGGCGAGCTTCTGGTGACCATCGGCGCAGAAAAGCTCTTGAAGACCGTCACCGCTTCGATCCCGGCCGATGGCGCCACCGTCGACATCCCGGTCGGCGATGACTGGGGCGCGGGCGCCTATGTGACGGCAACTCTCTACCGGCCAGGCGAGGCACAGGAATCGCGCATGCCGGCCCGCGCCATCGGCCTGAAATGGCTGGCGGTCGACCCTGCGGACAAGAAGCTGAACGTCGCGCTCACGCTTCCCGAGAAGACCGAGCCGCGCAAGGCGCTATCGATCCCGGTTGCGGTCACCGGGGCAAAGGCCGGCGACAAGGCCTATGTGATGGTCGCCGCCGTCGATGTCGGCATCCTCAACCTCACCAACTACCAGACGCCCGACCCCGAGGACTGGTATTTCGGCCAGCGCATGATGGGCCTTGAGATCCGCGACCTCTACGGCCGCCTGATCGATGGCTCTCTCGGCGCGATGGGCAGGCTGCGCACCGGCGGCGACGGCGCTGCCATGACCTCGCAAGGCAGCCCGCCCAAGGAAAAGCTGGTCGCCTTCTTCTCCGGCATCGTCGAACTCGACGCCGACGGCAAGACCACGGTCGACTTCGACATCCCGCAGTTCAACGGCACGGTGCGGGTGATGAGCGTTGCCTGGACGAAGGACGCGGTCGGCCATGCCGAGGGCGACGTGATCGTGCGCGATCCCATCGTGCTGACGGCCGGCATGCCGCGCTTCATGGCCCCCGGCGATTTCGCCGAAATGACGCTCGACATCGCCAACACCGATGCACCGGCCGGCGACTACACGCTGTCGGTCGACACGACAGGCGACCTGTCGACCGGCGACGCTGCCCTGCCGCAAAAGGTGACGCTCGAACCGGGCAAGCGGCAGACGCTCAAAATCCCGCTCATGCCGGTAGCTGCCGGCACGGCCGGCCTGACGGTGCGCCTCGCCAATGCAGAGGGGCTGAGCGTCGAGCAGGAGCTTTCGCTCCCCGTGCGGCCCGGGCAACTGCCGGTGACCACGCGTATGGTGGTGGACCTCAAGCCGAACGCCTCGCTGCGCATCGACAAGGAACTGCTGGCCGCGAGCCTGCTGCAGGACGCCCATGTCAGCGTCGGCGTGTCGCAATCCTCGGCCTTCGACGTGCCGTCGCTCCTGATGACGCTCGACCGCTATCCCTACGGCTGCGCCGAGCAGACGACGAGCCGGGCATTGCCGCTGCTCTATGTCAGCGAGCTGAGCGCCGACGCCGGCATGGCCGACGACCCGGAACTGCGCCAGCGCATCCAGGATGCCATCTACCGCGTGCTCAACTACCAGGCTTCGTCGGGCAGCTTCGGCCTGTGGGGGCCGGGCTCCGGCGACCTTTGGCTCGACGCCTATGTCTCCGATTTCCTGACGCGTGCGCGTGAAAAAGGCTTCGAGGTGCCGCAGCAGGCGATGATCCAGGCGCTCAACAACCTGCAGAACTCGATCGGCTACGACGTCGACGTCGAGGACCGCGGCTCGGAGATCGCCTATGCACTCTACGTGCTTGCACGCAACAAGAAGGCCTCCGTAGGTGACCTGCGCTATTTCGCCGACACCAAGCTCGAGGCCTTCACCAGCCCGATGGCGGTGGCACAGCTGGGCGCGAGCCTGGCGCTCTATGGCGACGCGCAACGCTCGGAGCAGGCATTTGAAGCAGCACTCCAGCTTGCCAAGGCGACCCCCGAGTTCGACTGGTACCGGTCGGACTACGGCTCGCGCCTGCGCGACGGCGCAGCCATGCTGGCGCTTGCGGCCGAAAGCAAGCCGGGTCGTGCCGGCGCTGATCAAGATGGTGGCGGCCGACCGCGCCGCGGCCAAGTGGACCAGCACCCAGGACGACGCCTGGATGCTGCTCGCAGCGCGCGCGCTCAAGGCCGGCAACGAGGCGATCTCGCTCGACATCGACGGCACCGCGCGCACCGGCTCCTACTCGCAGCGGATCGACGGTGCCGACCTTCTGGTCAACCCGGTGTCGATCGCCAACAAGGGCAAGAACCCGGTGCAGGCCGTGGTGACCACGGTCGCCGCCCCGGTCCAGCCCCTGCCCGCCGGCGGCGACGGTTTCACCATCGAGCGCACCTATTACCGGCTCGACGGCACCGAGGCCAATGTGACGGAGGTGAAGCAGAACGAGCGTTTCGTCGTCGTGCTCAAGATCAGCGAGCTCAACGACTGGCCCTCGCGCATCATCGTCGCCGACATGCTGCCCGCCGGCTTCGAGATCGACAATCCGGGGTTGGTGAACAGCGCCAACCTGTCGAACTTCCCGTGGCTTGCCCAGACCGAGGCCGCGCACCTCGAATTCCGCAACGACCGCTTCGTCGCCGCCATGGACAGCGGCGAAGGTGCGGACCAGGAATTCACGCTGGCCTATGTCGTCCGCGCTGTGACGCCGGGCGTCTATGCCCACCCGGCAGCCAATGTCGAGGACATGTACCGTCCGCAATATTCGGCGCGCACGGCCACCGGCATGATGGAGGTTAAGGCGGAGTGATCCGCCTTTGGAAGTTGACCATGTCTCGCGATAACGGCCGCCCGAAGCGCCGCCCCTCACCCTTACCCTCTCCCCGCAAACGGGGAGAGGGAGGCGTCGGCGTTGCGACCGGCCTCCTTCTCCCCGTCGTTACGGGGAGAAGGTCCGGCATGGGTTGAGGGGCCGCGATGCGCCCGGTCCGAAAGATACAGCGTAAGCTTCTGCTGGCTGGCGCCACGCTCGCGGGCATAGGCGCCCTCGCCTTCGGCGGTCTCCTGGCACTCGACCGCGCCTACCCCCCACCCCTGCCCGAAAAGCTCGTCGTCTCCGCCGAGGTGGTCGACCGCGACGGCCAGTTGTTGCGGGCCTATGCAACGCCATCGGGCCACTGGCGGCTGGGCACAAGCCTCGATGAGGTCGACCCGCAACTGGTGAAGATGCTCGTCGCCTACGAGGACAAGCGCTTCTGGGATCATGAGGGCGTCGACCTGTTGGCGCTCGGCCGCGCCGCCTGGCAGTTCGCGAGCAACGGCCGTATCGTCTCGGGTGGCTCGACGCTGTCGATGCAACTGGCCCGCCTGATAGAACCGCGCAGCGAACGCAGCTTCGGCTCGAAGCTCAGGCAATTGGCGCGCGCCGTGCAGATCGAGCGGAGGCTCTCCAAGCCGGAGATCCTCGCACGCTACCTGACGCTCGCGCCCTATGGCGGCAATCTCGAAGGCGTGCGCTCGGCCTCGCTCGCCTATTTCGGCAAGGAGCCAAAGCGCCTGACCGTTTCCGAGGCGGCCTTGCTGGTCGCCCTGCCGCAGTTGCCCGAACGTCGCCGGCCCGACAGGAACCCGAAGAACGCCCAGGTGGCGCGCGACCGGGTGCTGGGACGGATGGTGACGGCGGGGCTGCTGGGCGAGGCCGAGGCCGCGCGCGCTGCACTCGAGGATGTGGGTGCAACGCGGCTGGCCCTGCCGGCGATGGCGCCGCACGCAGCGGACGCTGCCCTGCGCAATGCGCCCGGCGTGGTGCGCCACAAGCTCACCTTGCGCAGAAACGTGCAGGCAGGGCTCGAGGCCGTGGCGCGCGAGGCGGCGCAGCGGCTCGGGCCGCGCATTTCCGTGGCCATGGTGATGGCCGACGCGATGACCGGCGAGATCCTCGGCGAGGTCGGCTCGGCCGACTATCTCGACGCAGCCCGCTCCGGCTGGATCGACATGACCCGCACCGTGCGCTCGCCCGGCTCGACGCTGAAGCCCTTCATCTACGGGCTCGCCTTCGAACAGGGGCTGGTGGCGCAGGAGACGCTGATCGAGGACCGGCCGGCAGACTTCGCCGGCTACCGGCCGAAGAACTTCGACATGAACTACCAGGGCGACGTGTCGGTGCGCCAGGCGCTGCAGCTTTCACTCAACGTGCCGGCGATCCGCCTGCTCGACGCGGTCGGGCCGCAGCGGCTGACCGCGCGCTTCCGCCAGGCCGGCGTGACGCCACAGCTTCCGCCCGGAGAAGTGCCGGGCCTTGCAATCGGGCTGGGCGGCGTCGGCGTTTCGCTGCGCGACCTCGTCCAGCTCTACACCGGGCTCGCCAATGGCGGCCGCGCCAAGGTCCTGCGCGATGGGGCCGAAGCGCAGACGCCCGCCCCGCTCGCCAACGGCACGATCCTCGAGGAACAGGCGGCCTGGCAGGTTGCGGACATCCTCGCAGGCGTGCATGCTCCCGAGGGGGCCGCCAAGCGCGCAATCGCCTACAAGACCGGCACTTCCTACGGCTACCGCGACGCCTGGTCGATCGGCTATGACGGCCGCTACGTGCTCGGCGTCTGGGCCGGGAGGCCGGATGCCGGTGCCGTGCCCGGCCTCTCCGGCTATGTCTCGGCCGCCCCCATCCTGTTCGAGGGTTTTGCCCGCTCCGGCCTGCCGGCGATGCCGCTCCCTCGCGCGCCGGCTGGTGCGCTGCGCATGGCCCGCGCCGACCTGCCGGTGACGCTCGAACGCTTTTCCGCCGCAGGCCAGTTGCCTACGATGGCCGCAGCCGCCGTCACCGAACCGGCGCCGCAGATCGTCTTCCCGCCCGACGGCGCCCGCGTCGAACTGGGCGCAGCAGCCGGCGACGCCAGCCCGCTTGTGCTGAAGCTGCAGGGCGGACGCGCGCCGTTCCGATGGCTCGCCAACGGCAAGCCGCTGCAGGCAGTAGAACGGCGTCGCGAGGCGACCTGGCAGCCCGACGGCGCTGGCTACTCCACGCTGACGGTGATCGACGCGACCGGACGGGCGGCGAGTGTGCGGGTGTTCGTGGAGTAGATGAAGTGATTTCGCAGCAGGAAATGTTCGACGTACTTCTGGAAGTCGATCCGACATTCCAGCCGGTCTGGGACGTGTTTCTGGACAAATGGCGCGACCAGATCGAGCTGCCGATTTACCTGGCCTTGCGGGACCTCGCTCAACACGTGATCGGCAAGCTGGAGAGCGGGCAAACCCGTGAACTGCAGCGCATCTTCAAAGTCGTTGAGCGCTGGCTCGCCGACGGTGACGAACTGGTGCGGGAAGCGGCGACAATCGGCCTGCTCGAAGACCTCCAGAACCCGAACCTCCACAAGACCACATCGCCGGATCAGTTGAAGCAGTGGCTGGGCCCGCTCGGCGCAATGCAATGGACCGAGGTCGAGAGATTTTGGTCGGGGCAAATCTCCAAGGCCTGATGGCCCTTGCCTCCCCCGCCAACTCCCCTACCTCTCATCGTTCGCGGCGAACAGTTGCATCGGTTGCGCCCCCCAGGAGTTTTTGGGCGAGCAAAAAAATTTCGCGACCGGCTGCGATATGGCTGAAATTTGCCCCGCTCTGGCAAAAATCGGAACATTCGCCGCATCTAATTTCTACCAGTTCGATAGAGTATGGCCATATTCGAACGGAGGCGGAAATGACCACTTCACGCAGATCGATCTTGCTGGCGGCCGTATTGGCCGGGGCGGTGCAGCTCGGCGGCCTGGGCCTTGCACATGCCGAGACGACCTTGCTCAACGTGTCCTACGACCCGACCCGCGAACTCTACAAGGACTTCAACGAAGCCTTCGCCAAGAAGTGGAAAGCCGATACCGGCGAGACGGTGACGATCCAGCAATCGCATGGCGGATCCGGCAAGCAGGCGCGTGCGGTGATCGACGGCCTCGACGCCGATGTCGTCACGCTGGCGCTCGAAAGCGACATCAACGCCATCGTTGCGAACTCCAAGAAGATAAATCCCGACTGGCGCACGAGGCTGCCGAACAATTCCTCCCCCTACACCTCCACGATCATCTTCCTTGTGCGCAAGGGCAACCCCAAGGGCATCAACGACTGGGGCGACCTGGTGAAGGAAGGCGTGCAGATCATCACGCCGAACCCCAAGACCTCCGGCGGCGCGCGCTGGAACTACCTCGCCGCCTGGGCCTGGGCCAACGGCCAGTTCGGCGGCGACGAAGCCAAGATCAAGGAATATGTCGGCAACCTCTACCAGCATGTGCCGGTGCTCGACACCGGGGCGCGCGGCTCGACGGTGACCTTTGCCGAGCGCGGCCTGGGCGACGTGCTGCTGGCCTGGGAGAACGAAGCGTATCTCGCGCTCGACGAGTTCGGCGCCGACCAGTTCGACATCGTCTTCCCGCCGTCCTCGATCCTGGCCGAGCCGCCGGTCACCGTGGTCGACGCCAATGTCGACGCCAAGGGCACCCGCAAGGTGGCCGAGGCCTATCTCAACTATCTCTACTCGGCGGAAGGCCAGACGATCGCGGCCAAGCACCACTACCGTCCGTCGAAGCCCGACCTCGTGCCCGCGGCGGACCTGCAGAAACTTCCTGAACTGAAGCTGGTGACCATCGACGATCCGATTTTTGGCGGCTGGGCAAAGGCGCAGCCCTATCACTTCGGAGATGGTGGTATATTCGACCAGATCTACAAGCCAGCTCAGTAAGCCAGCAGGGAAGTTCAGCACGACATGAGTTCAGCTCCCGCTCAGGCGGGGTGGCAGTTCAAAAAGCCGAGCGTCATTCCAGGTTTCGGATTGACGCTCGGCTTCTCGCTTGCCTACCTCACCCTCATCATCCTCATCCCGCTTTCGGGCCTCGTCTGGCGTTCGGCTTCGCTCGGCTGGACTGATTTCTGGGCCATCGCCACCGACCGCCGCACGGTCAAGGCGCTGGAGATCAGCTTCGGCACCGCATTCATCGCGGCTGCCGTCAATGTCGTGTTCGGTACGCTCGTGGCATGGGTCCTGGTGCGCTACCGCTTCCCCGGTCGCCGCGTCGTCGATGCCATGGTCGATTTGCCGTTCGCCCTGCCGACGGCGGTCGCCGGCATCGCGCTGACGACGCTGTACGCCTCCAAGGGCTGGATCGGCAGCCTGCTCGAACCGCTCGGCATCAAGGTCGCCTATACGCCGCTCGGCATCGTCGTCGCGCTGGTGTTCATCGGCCTGCCCTTCGTCGTACGCACCGTGCAGCCGATCATCGAGGAGATCGACAAGGAGGTGGAGGAGGCAGCTGCCACCCTCGGCGCCAGCCGCTTCCAGACCGTCACCAAGGTGCTGTTCCCGGGACTCGCGCCGGCAGTCACCACCGGCTTCGCGCTCGCTTTCGCCCGCGGCGTCGGCGAATACGGCTCGGTCATCTTCATTGCCGGCAACTTGCCCTATGTGTCTGAAATCACACCACTCCTGATCGTCATCCGCCTCGAGGAATACGACTACGCGGCGGCCACCGCGATTGCCACGATCATGCTGGCACTGTCGTTCGGCATGCTGCTCGTCATCAATCTCATCCAGGCGTGGACCCGCAAGCGTTATGGCTGACCCCGAGCTCTACCCCGCAGACCAGTTGCATGAGCACGCCTCGCTGGCGACGAGCGAAAGCCCGGCCTCGCGCCTGCTGCTGATGGCGATCGCCTTTGCCTTCCTCGGCATCTTTCTGGTCGTGCCGCTGGTCGTCGTGTTCGAGCAGGCCTTCGCCAAGGGCATCGGCGCCTTCCTCGAAGCGATCAGGGAACCCGACACGATCTCGGCGATCAAGCTTACCCTGCTCGTCGCCGCGATCTCGGTGCCGCTCAACCTCGTCTTCGGCATCGCCGCCGCCTGGGCCATCGCCAAGTTCGAATTCAGGGGAAAAGCGTTCCTCATCACCCTGATCGACCTGCCTTTTTCGGTGTCGCCGGTGATCTCGGGCCTGGTCTACGTGCTGCTGTTCGGCGCAACGAGCCTGCTCGGGCCGTGGCTCAAGATGCATGGCATCGTCATACTGTTCGCCGTGCCGGGCATCGTGCTCGCCACGATCTTCGTCACCTTCCCGTTCGTCGCGCGCGAACTGATCCCGCTGATGCAGGAACAGGGCACCGGCGACGAGGAGGCGGCGCTGTCGCTGGGCGCCAATGGCTGGCAGACCTTCTGGCACGTGACGCTGCCCAACATCAAATGGGGCCTGTTCTACGGCGTCCTGCTCTGCAACGCCCGCGCCATGGGCGAGTTCGGCGCGGTGTCGGTGGTGTCGGGCCACATCAGGGGCCAGACCAACACCATGCCGCTCCATGTCGAGATCCTCTACAACGAGTACAATGCGGTGGGCGCCTTTGCCGTGGCATCGGTGCTCGCCGGCCTGGCGCTGGTAACGCTCGTACTGAAGACCCTTTTGGAAATGCGCTACGGCGCCGAAATTGCCGCCACTCGCGGACACTGACCGAGGTTGTTTCATGGATGTTCGCGTTGCCAATGTGCGCAAGGAATTCGACCGGTTTCCGGCGCTTCGCGATGTATCGCTCGACATCAAGTCGGGCGAACTGATCGCGCTGCTCGGCCCCTCCGGCTCGGGCAAGACGACGCTGTTGCGCCTGATCGCCGGCCTCGAGCGGCCGACCAGGGGCACGATCTACTTCGGCGACGAGGATGCCTCCAACAAGACCATCCAGGAGCGCAATGTCGGGTTCGTCTTCCAGCACTACGCCCTCTTCCGCCACATGACCGTCGCCGACAACATCGGCTTCGGCCTCAAGGTGAGGCCGAGCAACAAGCGGCCGACCAAGGCCGAGATCCGCGCCCGCGCCTCGGAACTGCTCGACCTCGTACAGCTGTCAGGGCTCGAGAAACGCTATCCGGCGCAATTGTCCGGCGGCCAGCGCCAGCGCGTGGCGCTTGCCCGCGCCATGGCGATCGAACCGAGGGTGCTGCTGCTCGATGAGCCGTTCGGCGCGCTCGACGCGCAGGTCAGGCGCGAGCTCAGGCGGTGGCTGCGCGAAATCCACGATGCCACCGGCCACACCACCGTGTTCGTGACCCACGACCAGGAAGAGGCGCTCGAACTTGCCGACCGCGTCGTGGTGATGAGCCAGGGGCGCATCGAGCAGGTCGGCACGGCCGACGAGGTGTATGACCACCCCAACTCGCCCTTCGTCTACGGCTTCATCGGCGAGTCGAGCTCGCTGCCGGTCAAGATCGAGGACGGCCAGGTGTGGATTGCCGACCGTCCGATCGGACTTTCGACGCCCAACGTGCCGAACGGCGAAGCGACGCTCTATTTCAGGCCGCATCACGTCGAACTGCTCGACGAATGCAACGGCTGCATCGCCGGCACTGTGGCCGCGAGCCGCCGCGTCGCCGGCACGCGCCGCGTCGAGCTCGAGATCGGCGGCGGCCGCGAGCGCGTCGAGATCGAGCTTCCGGTCGGCCATCCTGCAACCCAGAAGAGCCGGGTGACCTTCAGGCCCAATCGCTGGAAGGTGTTTCCGAAGGTGGTGGAGTAAATCCGAGAGAAGCACGGCAATGAGGACGCATACTATGAACCTCCTCACCCGACGCAACGTTTCCGTCTTTTTTGATCTATTCCGCCGCTCTTGCGCCCGTGCCAGCGCCGAAAATATCCCTTCTAAGTTCTGCGTAGACTGCCATGTTGGGTTTTATTAGCGGCGCGAGCGCGTTCCGAGAGAATGCGCCCGTATCATTTCCCACCTGCGTTAGAGCAAGGATACGCTTCGTCTCGGTGTAAATACTGCCGGCAGCGGACTTGATATCATCTGGAGGGTTGCCGCGTGCGACGCTGTCGGAGATAGCTTTCGCCTTAGCGGCTAGGATTGCTACCGCAGCTTCCGGCCTTCCGACGGACTGGCAGAGCGCCTCCAGTACTTCATCGTCGAAAAGATAGGCTTCGAGATGACGGCGTCCTAGTACAGTGATACCTCCTGCTCTGTAACTCGCAACGTCTTCGGGAGCGTGGTCGTCGCGGTCGACCAGCCGCCTCACGGTTATGCCCGATGCTACCTTAGGCAGCGCGGCTGCGATGCCGAAGAAATCGGCAGAAACCTGGCCGGAGCTGCCAGCCGAGATGAACGTGACGTCGGGGAACTCTTCGCCGAAAATGATTGAGTAGACTCGTGCATCGTGCTCGGCATTCTTGCTCGCGATTGGTCCAGATGGATTGCCTTCGCAGACCACCACTTCACGCGGCGCTACCAGCGTTGCCAGATCATCCAGTGCAACATTCATCACGCTTGCCCAAAAAGCACGAGTCGGCTTTGACGGAGTGATAACCGTGGGCTGGTCAAAGTCGCGCCCGCTAAAATCTAGAAAGCTGACAGCATTAGGGTCAGCGTCGTACATTTCACGGGCCTTCCTCATCATGCCAATGGAATGGGACGCAACCCACAGCTGTGATGACTCCGGCAGAAGCCCAACCAATTCTTCAAGTAACGCACCCTGCACCTTGGTATTAAGGTGACTCTCCGGTTCATCTATACAATAGATAGCACTTGGATAGCTTTTCCGCTTTATCACGAGGTCAAGTATCAAATCAAAAGCAGCTTTTTCACCACCCGACAGATTCTTGTAGTCGAATGCTTTTACGCTTCCTTTCGCAAATTGAAATGTACCTTGATCCAGGGGATTTCCTACACCGACGAACGTCAAGTCAGGAAATAGGCGCAACAGTGGTTCACGAACTTCTCCTATGAGTCTGTCTCGATAGTCAGCCATAGTTGTTGAAGGCGCCTCGTTAACAAAGACATCCTCCATGGCTTGCGAGGCCAACCGTCCATAATTCCGCGCTACTGTGGCGTCTGCTTCAATTAACCGATTTAGGTTGAAGTTTTCGAGGATACCGCCCTGTCGCGACAACGATTGCGTCGCAAATTCGGGGTCGTGCCGATATGCGGTTCGAACGTACAGCAACCCGCGGGCAAACTCCTCGCCTTCATGACCAACCACAGAGATTCGCTTGTAATATTCATTGTCTGATACATCATGCCTATTGTAGTATCTATTATCTTCACTCCAACCATATCTTGCCTTAAATCTATAGTTCATCAAAAACGCATCAAATAAAGATGACTTACCAGACCCATTCGGCCCAGCAAGCACGATCAGCTTAGCCTTGGATGGAATACCTCGTAACTCTAAGTCTGAAAAACGACGGAATCCCGACAGTCTTACATTCGAAATACGCACTATTCACTCCCAGGAAAATGTTCCATCGACATCATTTTCATCTTTCGCCGTTCGCGTGTATATATACCAAATATTGGTCAAATTAGATCAAGCCAAGAACGATAGCGGACGGAATCCAAATCAATAGGAAGGACAAAATACGACTTTCACAGCTCCGTCTAGGCAGCGCTCCTCTCGACAAATCACACAGGATTCGATGCGAGCGACGCCAAACTTGATACAGAGTGGGTTGAATGTGCTTGTTCAGCTTGGCAGTTTTGTGCCAGCGGCGCTAAAGGCGCGCCCCTCCCTGTGACAAGACCTTCGCAGCAATCCTTCTCAGGCACAGCCCCTACCGATACGACGTATTGAAGTGCCGCTCCAAGAACCGGCTGTAGGCGCCCATCACCGCGCTGAAAAGGAAGTAGACGGCCGCGGCGAACAAATAGCCTTCGAGCACGGCGATGCCCTGCCATTCGGGGTCGCGCAAGGCGGTGCGCACGGTGTCGAGGAAATCGAGCAGGCCGATGATGGTGACCAGCGTCGTGTCCTGGAAGAAGGCGATGAACAGGCCGACGAGCGCCGGAATGACCTTCTTCAGCGCCTGCGGCAGCACGATCTTGAACATGACCTGCCAGTAGTGCAGCCCGAGCGAGCGGCCGGCCTCGAACTGGCCTTTCGGCACATCCTGCAGGCCGCCGCGCACCACCTCGGCGATGTAGGCTGAGGCGAACAGGATGATCGCCACCTGGGCGCGCAGCAGCTTGTCGATGGTGACCCCGTCGGGCATGAACAGCGGCAGCATCACGGCTGCCATGAACAGGATGCTGATCAGCGGCACGCCGCGCACGACCTCGATGAAGCCGATGCCGAGCACGCGGATCGCCGGCAGGTCGGAGGCGCGCGCCAGAGCAAGCCCGATGCCGAGCGGCAAGGCGAAGGCGAGACCGACGAAGGACAGCATGAAGGAAAGCGGCAGGCCGCCCCATTTGGACGTCGGCACAGGCGTCAGCCCGAAGACGCCGCCGGCCATCAGCACATAGAGCAGCGGCAGGATCACGAGGATCCAGCAGAACAGCAGCCCCCTGCCCCAAAGCCTTGGAATCATGGACACCGCACAGCTGCCGACGAACAGCAGGAGGGCGGCGAGAGGCCGCCACTGCTCCTCGAATGGATAGAAGCCGAACAGCATGTAGCGCAGCTTGCCGGCGAGGAACGGCCAGCAGGCACCCGAACTCTGCTTGCAGGCGTCGGAACTGCCGTCGAACACGGCGTCCAGGAACAGCCAGCCGATTGCGAGCTTGGCGAGCAGCAGGATGACGGCCCCGGAAACGAGCGTGACAAATGCATTGCCCGGCGTGCCGAAATAGGCCTCGCGCCAGCGCGAACGACGGGGCGGACGGACCAGCTTCTCCGGTGTCGCGGGCAGTGCCTGGGCGTCCGCCATGTCAGCGCTCCTTCAGCGCGACACGCGCATTGTACCAGTTCATGAAGACCGAGATCAGCACCGACAGCCCGAGATAGACGCCCATGAAGATGGCGATGGTCTCGATGGCCTGGCCGGTCTGGTTCATGACCGTGTTCGACACCATCACCAGATCGGGATAGCCGATGGCGATGGCGAGCGAGCTGTTCTTGAAGACGCTGAGGTAGTTGTTGGTGAGCGGCGGCACGATGACCCTGAGCGCCTGCGGCAGCACGACGAGGCGCAGCGCCAGCGAGCGCGGCAGGCCGAGCGCCATCGCCGCCTCCCACTGCCCCCGGTTCACCGCCTGGATGCCGCCGCGCACGATCTCGGCAACGCTGGCCGACAGGTTGAGCGCCAGGCCGACGAGCAGCGCCACGAATTCGGGGCGTATGTGCAGCCCGCCCGTGAGGCGGAACCGCCCGAGTTCGGGCACCTCCCAGTTAATGGAAAGCTGGCCGCTGGCCCAGACCGCGACGACAGGCAGAAGGAACAGCGTGGTGGCCAACGCCCATCCGGAGCCGCCCCGGCCACTGGCGATGCGCCGCCGGCGCGCGATGCTGTGCGCCCCAAGGGCCGCCGCCATGCCGATCGCCACGGCTCCGAGCAGCGCATAGAACCCGCTCTGCCACTGGAGGGCGGGCACGGCGAGGCCGCTGTTGGAGAGGAAGAAGCCCGGCAGGAACTGGATCGCCTGCTTGACCGGCGGGAACACCAGGATGATCAGCGAATACCAGAGCAGGAGATAGAGCAGCAGCGGAACGTTCCGCAGCACCTCGACATAGGCGAGCATGAGGCGGCTGAGCAGCGGATTGGTCGACAGCCGGCCGATGCCGACGAACAGGCCGATGACCGTGCCGAACAGCACGGCGAGGAACGACACCTTCACCGTGTTGGCGACGCCGACCAGGATGGCGCGGCCGACGCTGTCGGTCGACTGGAAGGCGATCGCCGTCTCGCTGATCTCGAAGCCGGCCTGGCGCGACAGGAAGCCGAAGCCGGTGGCGATGTCCTGCTTTTCGAGATTGGCGCTCGCGGTGCTGTACATCGCCCATCCGGCGAGCAGCACCAGCGAGATGGCCACGAATTGATAGAAGACCGCGCGGAACCGCGTGTCGTTCAGGAAAAGCATGGGCACGCCAAACAGGTCAACCGGAAGGGAAGGTCCGCGCCGTCAGGCGGCGCGGACCGATGTCGTCAGCGCACCGGCGGCGCGTAGAGCAGGCCTCCGGCGTTCCACTGCGTGTTGGGTCCACGCGTCATGCCGAGCTTGGTCTTCTCGCCGAGGTTGCGTTCGAACATCTCGCCGTAATTGCCGACGGCCTTGATGACGTTGTAGCCCCACTTGTTGTCGAGGCCGAGCATCTTGCCGAGCTCGTCGGCGGCACCCAGCATGCGCTGCACCTCGGGGTCCTCGCTCTTCAGCATCTCGTCGACATTGGCCTGGGTGATGCCCTTCTCCTCGGCGGCCATCGTCATCCACACCGACCACGAGACGATGTCGCGCCAGTTGGAATCGTTCTGGCGCACGGCGGGTGCGAGCGGCTCCTTCGAGATCGTCTCCGGCAGCAGCACGTAGTCGTCAGGGTTGTTGGCGACAGCGCGGATCGAGGCCAGGTCGGACCGGTCCGACGAGATCGCCTCGCAGCGGCCCGAGAAGAAGGCAGCGCGGTTCTCGTCCGGGCTCTCGAACACCACCAGTTCGAACTTGCCGCCGACGGTGCGGAAGAAGTCGGTCAGGTTCTGTGCGGTGGTGGTGCCGGGCAGCGTGCAGATCGCGGCGTCGGTCAGTTCCTTGGCGCTGCTCACGCCGAGCGACTTGGGCACCAGCAGGCCCTGGCCGTCGTAGAACACGGTCGGGCCGAAATCGAGGCCGAGCGAGGTCTCGCGCGAGAAGGTGTTGGTG
>MEEF01000091.1 GCA_001724355.1 Mesorhizobium sp. SCN 65-20
TCCTACGCGGTCAAAGTCTTGGGAGGATGCGATCTAGGCGCGGTAACTCGCTGCCGCCGGACACCGGAAAGCAGATCGGACGCGTTTAAATTGCAAGGCTTCGCGCCTTGCATTTTTTTTGGCCGAACATCAGCTTACGCCACGATCCGCATCAATCGCTTCACTTCAGTTCCGGCAGGAAGTTCGGGAAGTCGTCGAACGAATAGCCGAGCCCCCGAGTTACCCCGTAGAAAGCCCCCATCAGCAGCGCAGTGACAATGGTGGTCCAGAGCATGGCCCTCAGCATGTGCGGGCCGCGCGGGGCGCTGGGCACCGTGCCCAGGGTGACGTCGTTGTCCTCGTCCTGCGTCTTCATGCCGAAAGGCAGGATGGCAAACAGCGTCAGCCACCAGAAGACGAAATACATCGCGGCCAATGAAATCCAGGTCATGCCTGTTCGAGCTCCACGAGAGTTCCCTGGAAGTCCTTGGGGTGCAAAAACAGCACCGGCTTGCCATGCGCCCCGATCTTCGGAGTGCCATCGCCAAGCACGCGCGCCCCGGACGCCTTGAGCCGGTCGCGGGCGGCGAGGATGTCCTCGACCTCATAGCAGACGTGGTGCATGCCGCCGGAAGCGTTCTTCGCGAGGAAGGCGGCTATAGGCGAGTTCTCGCCCAGCGGCTCCAGCAACTCGATCTTGGTGTTGCCTACATCGATGAAGACGACCGTCACCCCATGCTCGGGCAGCGCCTGCGGCTCGGTCACCCGGGCGCCCAGCGTGTCGCGATAGACGGCACTCGCCGCCGAAAGGTCCGGCACGGCGATCGCGACGTGGTTCAGACGTCCGAGCATCTTCAGTCCTGTTGTTCCCTCAGCGGGTGACGAACACCGTCACCAGCGGTTTCTTGCCCCAGGCTTCATTGGCCGCGCCGCGCACCGCGCGACGCACCGCCTCCTGCACCAGGTCGAGGTCTTTTCGGCGAGCCCGGGGTATGGAGTCCACAGCGCCTATTGCCGCATCGAGCATCAATTCTTCGAGAGCTTCGCCGCCGGCGTCCGCTTCCGCCACGCCGATGGCCACCAGATCCGGGTCGCCGGAAAGCTCGTATTTGTCGTCCAGGACCACGTTCACCGCCACATGGCCGGCGAAGGAAAGCTTGCGACGCTCGCGGATGCCCATCGCCTCGTCGGTGCCGACGAGCTTGCCGTCCTTGAACACGCGGCCGAACGGCACCTGGTCAATGATCTCGGCAGCCCCTGGCCAAAGCCGCAGCATGTCGCCGTCGCGGATCTGCGCCACCTCGGGAATGCCGGACATCGACATCAGCGAGCCCTGGGCCACCAGATGAGCCGCCTCGCCGTGGACCGGCACGCCAATGCGCGGGCGCACCCATTCGTACATGCGCTTGAGTTCGCTGCGGCGCGGGTGGCCGGAAACGTGCACGAGCGCGTCGCCGTCCTCGATGATCTTCATGCCCTGGTCGACGAGAAGGTTCTTGATCTCGAGGATCGCCTTTTCGTTGCCGGGAATGGTGCGCGAGGAGAACACGACGGTGTCGCCGGGCGACAGCGCCACCGTCTTCATCTCGTCGCGAGCAAGCTTGGCGAGTGCCGCGCGCGGCTCACCCTGGCTTCCGGTGCAGATCACCACCAGGTTCTCGCGCGGAATGTAACCGTAGTCCTCCTCGGACACGAAATCAGGCAGCCCGTCCATGTAGCCGAGTTCGGTCGACACCTCGATCACGCGCTTGAGCGAGCGACCCATGACCAGCACCTGCCGGCCGGCGTCGCGCGCGGCTTCCGCTATCGAGCGGATGCGGCCGACATTGGAGGAGAAGGTGGTGACGGCAACGCGGCCCTTGGCCTGCTCGATCACCTCGCGCAGTCCCTGCCCGACCTGCTGCTCGGAAGGCGAGTCCCCCTCGCGCAAGGCATTGGTGGAATCGCAGACCAGCGCCAGCACACCCTTGTCGCCATAGGCGCGGAAACGCGCCTCGTCGGTCTTCGGCCCGATCGCGGGCGCCGGGTCGATCTTCCAGTCGCCCGTATGGATGACCGTGCCGGCCGGCGTGGTGATTGCCAGCGACATCGGCTCGGGAATGGAGTGCGTGACCGGGATCGCCTCGATCTCGAACGGTCCGATCGTGAACTTCTCGCCGCCGCGATAGATGGTCACGGGGATCTTCGGCGCGCCCTGCTCCGCCTGCCGCTTGGCTTCCAACAACCCGGCCGTGAACGGCGTCATCCAGACAGGCGCCTTGAGGCGGGGCCAGATGTCGTGCAGGGCGCCGTAGTGATCTTCATGCGCATGCGTGATGACGATGCCGCGGAGGTTCTTGAGTTCTTCCTCGATGAAGCGGGTATCGGGAAGGACGAGATCGACCCCGGGCAGGCTGGCATCCGGGAAGGTGACGCCGACGTCGACGACGATCCATTCACGGGCATCGACCGGTCCGAAACCGTAGAGGGCGAAATTCATGCCGATCTCGCCGACGCCGCCCAGCGGCACGAATACGAGTTCCGCGTTGTTCGCGTTCGCCATGCAACAATCCTCTCAGGTCAGTCAGGCGGCGCCGGCAGAGGCCACTGCGCCGAAATGCACGTCTCCTGCAGCGATCTTCACCACTGCACCATTAACGTCCCGGATGACGAAGCGGCAATCCTCGTCGATGGTCTCGAACGTGCCACGCACGACGCTTCCTTCGACACGTACCGCCACTTCGCTGCCGAGTCCGGCGGCTCGCGTCAGCCACTTCCGGCGAATTGCCGCCAGGCCGCGCCCCTCGCCCCACAACCGCTCATTCTCGCTCCAGGCGTCGGAAAGCGCCAGGAACAGGGTTTCGGCATCGACGCCGGACCCCAGGCCGGTGAGCGAAGTTGCCGGATAGGGAACATCCGCCGGGTGAGCTACGACGTTCACGCCGATGCCGATGGCAACGGCCAGGCGCCCATGCGGCAGCATCGTCGATTCGAGCAGGATTCCAGCGAGCTTGGCACCGGAAGCGAGCACATCGTTCGGCCACTTCAGCTCGAAGCGCTTGACGCCCTGCCCGCTGCCACCGTCCACTCCCACCGAAATGCGGGCGTTCGGCGCGACCGCATCCAGCGCGTCGGCCAGCGCGAGACCGGCAACGAATCCGAGCGTCGCGGCATGCTGGAGATCGCGCTCGAGGATGAGGAGCAGGGTCGCTGCGAGGTTGCCCTCCGGCGTCGACCAGGCACGGCCGCGGCGGCCGCGCCCGCTCTCCTGCTTCTTCGAAACGACCCAGAGCCTGCCCAGGTCGCCGGCGAGTGCCCGCTCGAGGGCAAGTGCGTTGGTCGATCCTACCGTGTCGTGGGCTTCCAGGCGGAAGCCCTCTGCGCTTGCCGTGGGTGCGAGCTGGAAGCCCATGCCGTCAGAAGAATGTCTTGGCGGCGGCCTCGGCCATCCGCCCGACAGGACCGCCGATCAGCACGTAGAACAGCACGAACGCACCGGAGACCCCGAGCACGAGGCGCAACTCGCTTGCCATCGGCTGGAAGCCGCCCACGGGCTCGTCGAACCACATGATCTTGATGACGCGCAGGTAGTAGAACGCGCCGACCACGGAGGCGAGCATGCCGATGATCGCAAGCGCATAGAGCTTCGCGTCGATGGCCGCGAGGAACACGTACCACTTCCCCCAGAAGCCCGCGAGCGGCGGGATGCCGGCCAGCGAGAACATCAGGATGGTGAGGATGGTCGCCATCATCGGGTTGGTCGACGACAGGCCCGCCAGATCGCTGATCTGCTCGACATTGCCGTCCTTGCGGCGCATGGCGAGGATGAAGGCGAAGGTGCCGAGCGTCATCACCATGTAGATCAGCATGTAGATGACCACGCCGCGCACGCCGGCCTGACTGTTGGCGGCAAGCCCGACGAGCGCGTAGCCCATGTGGCCGATCGACGAATAGGCCATCAGGCGCTTGATGTTCTTCTGGCCGATCGCGGCGAAGGCGCCGAGCGCCATCGAGGCGATCGAGATGAAGACGATGATCTGCTGCCAGTCGGGAGCGATCGGATCGAAGGCACCCACGGTAACGCGCACGATCAGCGCCATTGCGGCCATCTTGGGCGCCGCCGCGAAGAACGCGGTGACCGGGGTCGGAGCGCCCTCGTAGACATCAGGCGTCCACATGTGGAACGGAACGGCCGAGATCTTGAAGCACAGGCCCGCGAGCACGAACACCAGGCCGAAGACCAGGCCGAGCTGGCGCTCGCCGCCAGTCAGGGCCGTGGCGATCGCTTCGAACGAGGTGTGGCCAGTGTAGCCGTAGACGAGGCTGATGCCGTAGAGCAGCATGCCCGACGACAGCGCGCCCAGCACGAAATACTTCAGGCCGGCTTCGGTGGAGCGCACGTTGTCGCGGTTGATCGCGGCGATGACATAGAGCGCGAGCGACTGCAGTTCCAGCCCGAGATAGAGCGAGATCATGTCGTTCGCCGAGATCATCAGCAGCATGCCGAGCGTCGACAGCAGGACCAGCACCGGATACTCGAACTTGTCGAACTTCTCGGCCTTGGCGAAGCCAACCGACATGATCAGCGTGACCACCGAGCCGACCAGCGTCAGGATCTTCATGAAGCGGGCGAACGGGTCGGAGACGAAGGCGGAGCCGTAGGCCGTGCCGTCGCTGCCGAAGACCAGCATCCAGGCGCCGGCTGCGATCAGCAGCGCGACGGCCAGGCCGGATACGGTCGTGTTGGCGCGCTCGCCGGAGAACACGCCGACCATCAGCAGCGCGAGCGCGCCGACGGCGAGGATCAGCTCCGGCGTGGAGAGCGAGAGGCTCGAAAGGAGTTCGGGCGTCATGGTTCGCAAAACCCCTTTCAGTTCGCCGCCGCGGTCTGCGCGGCGTCGATCGATACGGTTACGTTGTTGATCAGCGCATTTACCGATGCGGTCGTCACGTTGAAGACCGGCGTCGGGTAGACGCCATAGAAGATGACGAGAACGACCAGCGGATAGAGCAACGCCTTCTCACGGCCGGAGAGATCGAACAGACCCTTCAGGCTTTCCTTGGTGAGCGCGCCGAAGATCACGCGGCGGTAGAGCCAGAGCGCATAGGCAGCCGAGAGGATCACGCCGGTTGCAGCCAGGAGAGCCACCCAGGTGTTGACCTGGAAGATGCCGAACAGCGTCAGGAACTCGCCGACGAAGCCAGAGGTGCCCGGAAGGCCGACGTTTGCCATCGTGAAGATCAGGAACGCCACCGCATATTTCGGCATGTTGTTGACCAGGCCGCCGTAAGCCGCGATCTCGCGGGTGTGCATGCGGTCGTAGACGACGCCGACGCAGAGGAACAGCGCGCCCGAAACCAGGCCGTGGCTGAGCATCTGGAAGATCGCGCCCTGGATGCCTTCCTGGTTCATCGCGAAGATGCCCATGGTGACGTAGCCCATGTGCGCGACCGACGAATAGGCGATCAGCTTCTTGATGTCCTCCTGCATCAGCGCCACCAGGGAGGTGTAGATGATGGCGATGACCGACAGCGCGAAGACCATCGGCGCGAAGAACTCGGAGGCGAGCGGGAACATCGGCAGCGAGAAGCGCAGGAAGCCGTAGCCGCCCATCTTCAAGAGGATGGCTGCCAGGACGACCGAGCCTGCGGTCGGCGCTTCGACGTGTGCGTCGGGCAACCAGGTGTGGACCGGCCACATCGGCATCTTCACCGCGAACGACGCGAAGAAGGCGAGCCAGAGCCAGGTCTGCATGCCGGCCGGGAAGTCGTGCGTCAGCAGCGTCGGGATATCGGTCGTGCCGGCCTGCCAGAACATCGCCATCACGGCCAGCAGCATCAGCACCGAGCCCAGCAGCGTGTAGAGGAAGAACTTGAAGCTCGCATAGACGCGACGCTTGCCGCCCCACACGCCGATGATGATGAACATCGGGATGAGCACGCCTTCGAAGAAGACGTAGAACAGCACGATGTCGAGGGCGCAGAAGACGCCGATCATCATGGTTTCGAGCACAAGGAACGAGATCATGTATTCCTTGACGCGCTTCTCCACCGACTGCCAACTGGCCAGGATGCACAGCGGCATCAGGAAGGTCGTCAGGATGACGAACAGCATCGAGATGCCGTCGACGCCCATCTTGTAGGAGATGCCGGAATCCAGCCAGGCGACCTGTTCGACGAACTGGAAGCCAGCTTCCGCATTGTCGAAATAAACCCAGATCAGCAGCGACACCGCGAAGGTGAACACCGTCGTCAGCAGCGCCACGTTGCGGATGTTGCGCCGCGCAGCCTCACCGTCGTCTCTGATCAGGAGGATCAGCAACGCGCCGACCAGCGGCAGGAAGGTGACCAGCGAAAGAATGGGAACGCCAGACATCAGAAGGAGCTCCCGAGCATCATCCAGGTAACAAGGGCAGCCACGCCGATCAGCATGGCGAAGGCATAGTGGTAGAGGTAGCCGGTCTGCAGCTTGACGACGCGGTTCGTCACGTCGACGACGCGAGCCGAGATACCGTCGGCGCCGAAGCCGTCGATCAGCCAGCCGTCACCCTTCTTCCACAGGAAGCGGCCGAGCCACTTGGCGGGGCGCACGAAGAGGAAGTCGTAGAGCTCGTCGAAGTACCACTTGTTGAGCAGGAACGCGTAGAGACCGCGATGGCGGGACGCCAGCACCTTCGGCATTTCCGGTGCCCTGATGTAGAACAGGTAGGCCATGGCGAAGCCGACCAGCATCGCGACGAACGGCGCGAGCTTTACCCACATCGGAACAGTGTGGAACTCGTGCAGGATCTCGTTGGTCTCGAGCGTGAAGATCGCGCCCTTCCAGAACTCGCCATAGGCTTCGCCGATGAACTGGTCGTGGAACACCACGCCCGCGAACAGCGCGCCGACGGCCAGGATGAACAGCGGGACCAGCATCACCGGGGGTGATTCATGCACGTGGTGCATGACGTCGGCGGTGGCGCGAGGCGTACCGTGGAACGTCATGAAGATCAGGCGCCAGGAGTAGAAGCTGGTGAAGCAGGCGGCGATCACCAGGGCCGCGAAAGCGAAGCCGGCGACCGCGTTGTGGCCGACGAAAGCGCCTTCGATAATGGCGTCCTTGGAGAAGAAACCGGCCGTGCCGATGATCGTCGCCGGGATGCCGACGCCGGTGAGCGCGAGCGTTCCGATGATCATCATCCAGTAGGTAGACGGGATCAGCTTCCTGAGGCCGCCCATCTTGCGCATGTCCTGCTCGTCAGAGACGGCATGGATCACCGAGCCCGAGCCCAGGAACAGCAGCGCCTTGAAGAAGGCGTGCGTGAACAGGTGGAAGATTGCGGCCGAGTAGAAGCCCATGCCGAGAGCGACGAACATGTAGCCGAGCTGCGAGCAGGTCGAATAAGCGATGACGCGCTTGATGTCGTTCTGCACGAGGCCGACCGTCGCCGCGAAGAACGCAGTGAAGGCGCCGATGAAGGTCACGACCGTCAGCGTGGTGCTCGAAAGCTCGAAGATCGGCGACAGGCGCGCCAGCATGAACACGCCGGCGGTGACCATGGTCGCAGCGTGGATCAGCGCCGACACGGGCGTCGGGCCTTCCATGGCGTCCGGCAGCCAGGTGTGCAGCGGCACCTGGGCCGACTTGCCCATGGCGCCCATGAACAGCAGTAGCGTGACGATCGTCAGTGCGCCTTGCTTGTCGAGCGCATAGCCGAGGAAGGTCAGCACCGTCCCGGCGCTCTCGCCTGCGCCTTCAGCCGGCAGGTAGGAGGCGGCATTGGCGAAGATCGTGCTGAAGTCGACAGAGCCGAACAGCACGTAGACACCGAAGATACCGAGCAGGAAACCGAAGTCGCCGACGCGGTTCACCACGAAGGCCTTGATGGCCGCGGCGTTGGCCGAGGGCTTCTTGTACCAGAATCCGATCAGCAGGTAGGACGCCAGGCCCACGCCTTCCCAGCCGAAGAACATCTGGACGAGGTTGTCCGACGTCACCAGCATCAGCATGGCGAAGGTGAAGAGCGACAGGTAGGCGAAGAAGCGCGGCCGATGCGGGTCGTGGTGCATGTAGCCGATCGAGTAGATGTGGACCAGCGCCGACACCGTATTGACCACGACCAGCATGACGACGGTCAACGTATCGATGCGAAGCGCCCAGTTAGCCTGCACCCCACCAACGTTGAGGAAGGGCAACACCGTCTTGGTGAAGGTCTCGACATCACCGAGGCCTACCTGGATGAAGGCGACCCAGGACAGGACAGCCGACACCACCAGAAGACCGGAGGTGATGTATTCGGACGCTTTCGCTCCGATCGCACGGCCGAAAAGGCCGGCGATCAGGAAGCCGAGAAGCGGAAGGAAGACGATTGCCTGATACATTTTTGTCCCGTCAGCCCTTCATCATGTTCACGTCTTCGACCGCGATGGAGCCGCGGTTGCGGAAGAATACGACCAGAATGGCAAGACCGATCGCCGCCTCGGCAGCTGCAACCGTAAGCACGAACAGCGCAAACACCTGCCCGACCAGGTCGCCGAGTTGGGCCGAGAACGCCACGAAGTTGAGATTGACCGCGAGCAGGATGAGCTCGACCGACATCAGGATCACGATGACGTTCTTTCGGTTCAGGAAGATGCCGAAGACGCCGAGCGTGAACAGGATCGCCGAGACGGTCAGAAAATGTGAGATGCCCACAACCATGGTCAGATTCCCTTGCCCGTCTCGACCTTCTTGACCTCGATCGCGGTGGCCGGAGTGCGCGCCACCTGCGCCGGGATGCTCTGGCGCTTGACGTTCGGCTTGTGGCGCAGCGTCAGCACGATGGCGCCGATCATGGCGACCAGAAGCACGAGGCCGGCGATCTGGAAGAAGTAGATGTAGTCCGTGTAGAGGATGTCGCCGAGCGCCGCCGTATTGTGGCGAACGGCAATGTCCGGGGTCGGCTGCGCGACCGTTTCAGCGAGCTTCGGCGCGAAGGCGTAGCCGCCGGTGACGACGATGAGCTCGGCAGCCAGGATGAGGCCGACGAGAGCGCCGATCGGGGCATACTGCAGCGCGCCCGACTTGAGCTCTGCGAAGTCGACGTCGAGCATCATCACGACGAAGAGGAACAGCACCGCGACTGCGCCGACATAGACGACCAGCAGGATCATCGCCAGGAATTCGGCCCCGGTCAGCAGGAACAGCCCTGCCGCGTTGAAGAACGTCAGGATCAGAAAGAGCACCGAGTGAACCGGGTTGCGGGAGGAGATGACCATGAAGGCCGACGCCACCGCGATGAAGGCGAAGAGGTAGAAGAATACCGCTTCAAGTCCGTTGAGCATGGGTTCCCCCGGTTTTCCTTTCGGGCGCGACGCCGATGCGCCCTGCCCTGTCCACGCCCTGCTTCGCCTCCGAAGCAGGCCGCGCGTTCCTTAGACGAGCCGTTCCGGCCCGTCCATCGTTCAAGCCTCAGCGATACGGCGCATCCATAGCGATGTTGCGCGCGATCTCGCGTTCCCAACGGTCTCCGTTGGCGAGCAGCTTTTCCTTGTCGTAGTAAAGCTCCTCGCGCGTCTCCGTCGCGAATTCGAAGTTCGGTCCCTCGACGATGGCGTCGACCGGGCAGGCTTCCTGGCAGAAGCCGCAATAGATGCACTTCACCATGTCGATGTCGTAGCGCACCGTGCGGCGGGTGCCGTCGTTGCGGCGCGGTCCGGCCTCGATGGTGATGGCCTGCGCCGGGCAGATCGCCTCGCACAGCTTGCAGGCGATGCAGCGTTCCTCGCCGTTCGGATAACGGCGCAGCGCATGCTCACCGCGGAAGCGCGGGCTGACCGGACCCTTCTCATGCGGGTAGTTCAGCGTCGGCTTCGGCGCGAAGAACTGGCGCATCGACAGGAAGAACGCGCCGACGAACTCCTTCAGGAGCAGTGACTTGGCGGCTTGGGCGAGCGCTGACATCAGGCGGCTCCGGTAAGCTTGAGGACGGCAGCGGTGATGACGACCATCGCCAGCGAGATCGGCAGGAACACCTTCCAGCCCAGGCGCATCAGTTGGTCGTAGCGGTAGCGAGGGACGAAGGCCTTCACCATGGCGAACATGAAGAACACCAGGCACACCTTGAGTACGAACCAGATCACGCCGGGAACCCAGGTGAAGGGCGCGAAGTCGAACGGCGGCAGCCATCCGCCAAGGAACAGGATCGTCGCGAGCGCGCACATCAGCACGATGGCCACGTACTCGCCGAGGAAGAACAGCAGGAACGGCGTCGACGAATATTCGATCATGTGACCGGCGACGAGTTCCGATTCCGCTTCAACCAGGTCGAAGGGCGGACGGTTCGTCTCGGCCAGCGCCGAGATGAAGAAGATCACGAACATCGGGAACAGCACGAGCCAGTTCCAGTCGAGGAACGAGTTCGGCAGGCCGAGGCGCGTACCGATGCCGTCGCCCTGCGACATGACGATGTCGGTGAGGTTCAGGGAGCCTACGGTGAGCAGCACGCAGACGATGACGAAGCCGATCGAGACTTCATAGGACACCATCTGGGCGGCCGAACGCAGCGCGCCGAGGAACGGATACTTCGAGTTCGACGCCCAGCCGCCCATGATCACGCCATAGACCTCAAGCGAGGAGATGGCGAAGACGTACAGGATGCCGACATTGATGTTGGCGATCGCCCAGCCCTCGCTGACCGGGATCACCGCCCAGGCAGCGAGCGCCAGGACAGCCGAGATGACCGGAGCGAGCAGGAACACACCCTTGTTGGCGCCTGACGGGATCACCGGCTCCTTGAAGACGAACTTCAGGAGATCGGCGAAGGCTTGCAGAAGGCCCCAGGGACCGACCACGTTCGGACCGCGGCGCAGCTGCACCGCCGCCCAGATCTTGCGATCGGCGTAGAGGATGTAGGCGACGAAGATCAGCAGAACGACGATCAGAACGACCGACTTCAGGAGGATGATCAACGCCGGCAGGACGTAGAAGGAGAAAAAGGTATCCATGACAGCCCTTACTCCGCCGCCTGCTTGAAGCCGTTCTTGGCCAGTGCCGAACACTCCGCCATCACCGCCGACGCGCGTGCGATCGGGTTGGTGAGGTAGAAGTCCTTCACCGTCGAGGTGAAGGCCGCCTTGTTCAGCTGGCCGCCGAGCTTGGCGACCTTGGCAATGTCATTGAAGTCGCCCGCCTCGATCTCGTCGATATTGGCGAGGTGCGGGAATTCCGCATGCAGCCTGGCGCGCAGCTGCTGCAGCGAATCGAAGGGCAGCTTGTGGCCGAGCACGTCGGACAGCGCCCTCAGGATCGCCCAGTCTTCCTTGGCCTGACCGGGAGCGAAACCGGCGCGGTTGGCCATCTGAACGCGGCCCTCGGTGTTGACGTAGGTGCCCGACTTCTCGGTGTAGGTCGCCGCCGGAAGGATGACGTTGGCGCGGTGGGCACCGGCATCGCCATGCGTGCCGACATACACCACGAAGGCCTCGCCGGTCTTCGACATGTCGATCTCGTCGGCGCCGAGCAGGAACAGCACGTCCGTGTTGCCCAGCATGCCGGCGACGTCCTTACCGCCCTCGCCCGGCACGAAGCCGATGTCGAGGCCGCCGACGCGGGCCGCCGCCGTGTGGAGCACGGCAAGGCCGTTCCAGTCCTCGCGGGCAGCGTTGACCGCTGTCGCGAGCTTCGCAGCGAGTCCGAGGACGGCGGAGCCGTCGACACGTGCGAGCGCGCCCTGACCGACGATGATCAGCGGGTTGGTCGCATTCTTCAGCACCGAGAAGAACTTGCCGTTACCTTCGGCGAGGTCCTTCAGCGTTTCGACGCCGGCACCGAGTTGCTCGTAGTCGTAGCGAAGGTCGCCGACCTCGCCGATGACGGCCACCGGCACTTCGCCGCCGCGCCAGCGCTTGCGGATGCGGGCATTGAGCACCGAAGCCTCGAAGCGCGGGTTGGAGCCGATGATCAGGATGGCGTCAGCCTGCTCGATCCCCTCGATGGTCGGGTTGAAGATGTAGCTTGCGCGGCCGAGCGACGGATCGAGTGCAACACCGTCCTGGCGGCAGTCGACGTTCTTCGAGCCGAGCGAGGCGATCAGCTGCTTCAGCGCGTACATTTCCTCGACGGTCGCGAGATCGCCGGCGATGGCGCCGATGCGGTCGGCCGAGGTCTTCGATACGGCGTCCTTGACGGCAGCGAAGGCTTCAGCCCAGCTTGCCGGAGCCAGGCGGCCGTTGTGGCGCACATAGGGGCGGTCGAGGCGCTGCGTGCGCAGGCCGTCCCAGATGAAGCGGGTCTTGTCGGAGATCCACTCCTCGTTCACCTGCTCGTTGACGCGCGGCATGATGCGCATAACTTCGCGGCCACGGCTGTCGACGCGGATCGCCGAGCCGACCGCGTCCATCACGTCGATGGATTCGGTCTTGGTCAGTTCCCACGGACGCGCCTGGAAGGCATAGGGCTTCGAGGTCAGCGCGCCGACCGGGCACAGGTCGATGACGTTGCCCTGCAACTCGGAGGTCATCGCCTGCTCGAGATAGGTGGTGATCTCGGCGTCCTCGCCACGGCCGATCAGGCCGAGCTCGGAAATGCCGGCGACTTCCGTGGTGAAGCGGACGCAGCGCGTGCAGTGGATGCAGCGCGTCATGATCGTCTTGACCAGCGGGCCAATGTACTTGTCCTCGACCGCGCGCTTGTTTTCCTTGTAGCGCGAGCCGTCGAGGCCGAAGGCCATCGCCTGGTCCTGCAGGTCGCATTCGCCGCCCTGGTCGCAGATCGGGCAGTCGAGCGGATGGTTGATGAGCAGGAACTCCATCACGCCTTCGCGGGCCTTCTTGACCATCGGCGTGTTGGTG
>MEEF01000092.1 GCA_001724355.1 Mesorhizobium sp. SCN 65-20
CGCACCTTGGCGCGACTGGTCGTTCAAGTCGCGCACCGACCTGCTCGACTTCGCCGAGAAGCACCAGATCCCGGTCGCCAAGGACAAGAAGGGCGAGGCTCCCTTCTCCGTCGACGCCAACCTTCTGCACTCGTCCTCAGAGGGCAAGGTGCTGGAAGACCCGGCAGTCGAGGCGCCCGAATACGTGCACATGCGCACGATTTCTCCGGAAGCCGCGCCCGACAAGGCGACCGTCATCAAGATCGGCTTCGAGAAGGGTGATGCCGTCTCGATCAATGGCGAGCGCCTGTCGCCGGCGACGCTGCTGGCCAAGCTCAACGACTACGGCCGCGACAACGGCATCGGCCGCCTCGACCTGGTCGAGAACCGCTTCGTCGGCATGAAGAGCCGTGGCGTCTACGAGACTCCGGGCGGCACCATCCTGCTCCAGGCGCACCGCGCTATCGAGTCGATCACGCTCGACCGTGGTGCCGCGCACCTCAAGGACGAGCTGATGCCGCGCTACGCCGAGCTGATCTATTACGGCTTCTGGTTCTCGCCCGAGCGCCAGATGCTGCAGGCGGCGATCGATCTCAGCCAGAAGGACGTCGAGGGCGAAGTCACCCTCAAGCTCTACAAGGGCAACGTCATGGTCATCGGCCGCGAGAGCCCGAAGTCGCTCTATTCAGACAAGCTGGTCACCTTCGAGGACGACCAGGGCGCCTACGACCAGAAGGACGCCGCCGGCTTCATCAAGCTCAATGCGCTGCGCCTGCGCACGCTAGCCGCGCGCAACCGGTAATGACAGCGTCTCCTCTCCCCGTTCACGGGGAGAGGATGCCGGCAGGCAGGTGAGGGGCAGAGAATGCCTCTCAGAAGTCGGCTCTGCCCCTCATCCGGCCCTTCGGGCCACCTTCTCCCCGTGAACGGGGAGAAGGAAAAGGCTACGCCCCACCCTCATACATATCCCCGAGATATGCCCGCTTGGCCGCGTCGTCGCGCGCCGAGAACAGGTATCGGCTAAACGCCAGCCGCTCGTGGTTCACCGCCGCCAGTTCCCAGACGCAGAAGGTCGCCCGGTGCGGGCCGGGCAGCGGGAACAGCGAGAAGTCGGGCGCCTGCGCCGTCTTGGCATAGACCGTCTCCCACATCTCGTTGGCATTGCGCCACGAACTCACCAGCAGGAAATGAAAATCACCGCCGCAGCGGTGCAGGATGACGAAGCCTAGCTCGCCCTTGAGGTCGAGCCGGCCGGTTGCCGTCTCCGTCGCCAGGAAGCGGCGGGCGAGTGCGTCCGTCTCGCGCGTTACCGGCGTTTCGGCTTCCGCGATGTCGTACCATTTCAGCAGGCCGCCGCCCGCTGTCGCCGGCAGGCTAGGGGTCACAGTCTTGGGATAGTGGGCATAGCCTTCGACATTGCCGAAGCGCGAGAGATCGGCGGGCAGGCCGCTCTGGCTGGTCATGACTGTTCCTCGTCCGCATCGAAAAAAGCCCGGCGCAAGGCACCGGGCTTTTGTCACTCTGCGTCCGCGGCCTCGGCTTTGCCAGTGCTGCGGAAATGTCTCCTGACAGGGTTGTGTCAGGTTTGTCAGTCTCAGTTGGCGTCGATCTCGGCGCCGATGATGGCGATGGCCTGCTGGTAGACGCTGGCCGCGTTCCAGCCCTGCAGCGCGGCGAAATTGGCCTGGCCCGGCTGATAGCCGCCGCCGGCCTGCCAGCCGTGGCCACGCAGGAAGTTGGCGGTCGAGGCCAAGGCGTCGGCCTTGGACCGGACCATGTCGATGCGCCCGTTGCCGTCGCCGTCGGCGCCGAACTTGAGGACATTGACCGGCAGGAACTGCGTCTGGCCGATTTCGCCATGGGCGGCGCCAATGGCGTTGGGTGCGAGCGTGCCGCTCTGGATGAGCTTCAGCGCGGCATAGAGCTGCTCGGTGAAATACTCCGAGCGGCGGCAGTCATAGGCGAGCGTGGCGACCGCCGAAAGCGTGTGCTGGTTACCCATGAAGCTGCCGAAGCCGGTCTCCATGCCCCAGATGGCGATCAGCGGGCCGGCCGGAACGCCGTAGCGGGCCTCGAGGCTCTGGAACAGGGCAGCGTTCTGGCGCTTGAGGGTCTTGCCCTTGGCGGCGATCGTCTTGCCGCCGCGCTTGGCCATAAACTGGTCGAGCGACAGCTTGAAGCTCTTCTGGTTGCGGTCGGCGTAGATGGTCTTGCTTGCGTATTTGGTGCCGGCGAGGGCATCGAGCGCCCCGCCTCCGATGCCGTTGGCCGCGGCCCCCTGGGCGAACTGGGCCTTCCAGGCCTCGAAACCGCCGGCCGTGTTGCCGCATTGGGCAGCGTAAGCGCCGCTGGCCGTGACCGCCAGCATGGCGGTGGCCGCAGCAAAAGTCTTCACCTTGGCAAGTATTGCCATGCCGTACTCCTGATGCCTGAATCAATTGCCCTTGGGAGGGAAGTAGCCAGCCGCACGCTCTCTTCACATCGTTAAGAAGGCGTGCACGTCCCTGCCTGTCTGCAATGGCTGGTGGCAAAAAACTCGCATAGGATCAAGCTGCGAATGTGGCGAGAGCGGGAAAAATCGATGGAAGATGTCGATGTTGTGATCGTCGGAGCGGGGTCGGCGGGCCTTTCGGCGGCAAAAGTGCTCAGGACCGCAGGACTCAACTTCAAGCTGCTGGAAGCGACTGACCGTATCGGCGGCCGCGCCTGGACCAGCAGCGAGCATTTCGGCGTGCCGTTCGACATCGGCTGCGCCTGGCTGCATGCCGCCGACCGAAATCCCTACTTCCCGGAGGCCCAGGCTGCGGGCTGGACAATGCACCACCACGACATGAACATCGACCACCTCTACTATCGCGGCCGAAAGGCGAGCGAAGAGGAGGAGGCAAGCGTCAAGGCGGCCGACGCGTCCCTCGCGGAGTTGATGGAAGGGCACAGCGGCGGCGACGACCGTCTCGGAGCATTGCTCGCCAAGGGACGCGCCTCCCGCGCCGCGGCCACCTTCTGCGGCCCCATGGACTTCGGCTCCGACGAGGACGAGATCTCGATTGCCGACTTCAAGGCGGCGGCCGACCTGGAGCCCAACTATTTCACCAGGGAAGGGTTCGGCGCGCTCGTCGCCCGTTTCGGCGCCGACGTGCCGGTGCAACTGTCGACCCCGGTCCGGCGCATCGAATGGGATGGCCTGGGTGTCGTCTGCGTCACCGACCGTGGCACGCTGAAGGCCAGGGCCGTCATCGTCACGGCCTCGCCGGCAGTACTCGCCTTCGACGAGATCGTCTTTTCACCGGCATTGCCCGATGCCCACATGTCCGCCTTCTTCGATCTTCCTATGGGCATGCTGACCAAGCTGCCGCTCGAGATCCGCGGCACGCGCCTCGGACTGAAGCCGTTCGACGACCTGCTGGTCGAGCGCACCGCACGGCACGACATCTACTTCCTGTGCTTTCCCTTCGACCTCGACCTGATGGTCGGCTTCATCGGCGGCGATTTCGCCTGGGAGATGTCGGCCGCGGGCGAGGCAGCGGGCGTCGACTTCGCCACCAACCGTCTCTGCGAGATCCTGGGAAACGACACGCGCCGCCACGTCGGCCGTTCGATGATGACCAACTGGGGCGCCGAGCGCTACGTGCGCGGCGCTTATGCGGCCGCCCGTCCCGGACGTGCCGAGGCTCGTGCTACGCTCATGCAGCCCGTCGCCGAGCGCATCTTCTTCGCCGGCGAGCACGTCGCCGGGCCGCTCATCCAGACCTGCGGCGGGGCACGCCTGTCCGGCGAGGCGGTGGCGAGACAGGTGGCCGCCCAGCTCACCGGCAGGTGAATCCAAGAATAACTCGTAGGATTTTGGAACAATTCGTGAGGGAAGTGACGGCTTTCGGGCCGGAACTGAAGGAAGTTTAGGTCGTTTTCGCTCCCGAGGGATCACGAAAGGAGCGAAAATCATGAAATCCACATTGCTGCTTCCCGCCGTTGCGGGAGCGATCCTCTCGATGTCTACCCCGTCCATTGCCGAAACTGCAGTGGCAGCGGCTACCGATCTGAACGTCCGCGCCGGTCCCGGACCGCAATACCCCGTTGTCGGCGTCCTCGCTGCGGGCCAGTCCGCCGTCCTGCGCGGCTGCCTTGCCAACAGCAAGTGGTGCACGATCGCCGAAGCCGGCGGCGAGGGCTGGGTCTATTCCGACTATCTGGTTGGCGATTTCGGCGGCCAGAAGGTCGTGCTCTCCGCGCGGCCGGCCGATTCCGCGGTGACGGTCGTCGAGGCGCCGAAGCGGGGCGGCGGTGACACCGGCGCCGTGCTCGGCGGTGTGACAGGCGCCATCGCGGGTGCTGTGATCGGCGGCCCGGTGGGGGCGGCGGTCGGCGGCGCCGGCGGTGTGATCGCCGGCGGTACGGCCGGCACCGTCATCGATCCGCCCGGCCAGGTTCGCACCTATGTGCAGGCCAACCAAACCGAACCGGTCTACCTGGACGGCGAGGTGGTAGTCGGCGCAGGCCTTCCAGAAACCGTGCAACTCGCCGAGATCCCGGACTACGAGTACCGCTACGTCTATCTCAACGGGCAACCGGTGCTGGTCGAGCCTGCCAGCCGGCGCATCGTCTACGTGATGCGGTAAATGAAAAGGGCCGTCGGGCATCGCCCGGCGGCCTGCCCCCGAACTCAGACATGCACGAGCCCGCCTTCCACGGCATGGTCGAAGCGCCGGAAAGAAATGTAGAGCAGCCAGCCATAGACCCCGAGGACCCCCACCATGATCAGCCACCCCGGCACCGGGCCAAGGCTGGCGTTGCCGATGACTTCCCAGAGCGACGACACGAGGTGGCCGCTCACGCCTTCATCCTGCAACTGCGGGGTCGAGATCTTCAGCACCCAGGCGAGCAGCAGGATCAGGAACATCCAGATGTAGTTGCGCCGCAGGCGACGCGAGAATGCGTCGATATAGGAGATGCGGAACTGCGGCTCCCTGAGACTCTCGCCGAGCATCTGCCGCCAGTCGACATTGTCCCCGGCGACGGGCGCGAAGATCGGCGCGAAATAGTAGCGCTCGAAGGTTCGGACGCGCGAACGGTAGACGTCGAAGAAGCGATAGCGGCGCGCCTCGATCCACAACAGCAAGAACACCAGCAGCATGGCGAAGAGCAGGACGCCGTGATGCGCGTTGGGCGTCGACAGGGACACCGACAGCATGGCCGCGACCACCGTGATCGCCCAGTTGCTGGTCCGGTCGATGCGGTCGCGCCAGCCGGCCATGCGGGCCATCTCGGCGCGGTGGTAATGCGCCATGGTGTTGACGATCTCGGTCGAGGTCGAAGGCATCAGGGCGACCCGCTGCGGCAGGTCAGCTGTGGCAAGATCCGGCATGGCAACCTCCCTGGAGTTCCGGGCGGGCCAAGGCCTCTGGCATGCGGAACGTATCAGCCGGTCGGGCTCGCCTTGCTCACTCTATACCCGTACGGTTGAACTGGCGTGGGATTCTCGCGCCCGGACGTCGCGGTCAGTTGGTCTTCTTGGGCCCCGCCGGCTTCTTCAGGAACCGGGTGAATTTGTCGGCAGGCAGGGGCTTCGAATAAAGGTAGCCTTGGCCGATCCGGCAGCCCATCTCAGAGAGGGCTGCCTCCTGGTCGCGCGTCTCGATGCCTTCGGCCACGACCGAGAGGTTCATGTCCCTGGCCATGCCGAGGACCGCGCGCACGATCGCCGCGTCCTGGGGGTCGGTGAGCAGGTCCTGCACGAAGCTGCGGTCGATCTTGAGCGTCGTCAGGGGAAACCGCTTGAGCGTGCTGAGCGCCGCATGCCCCGTGCCGAAATCGTCGAAGGCGAGCCGGACCCCGGCCTCCGCCAATTCACGGAAGGGCGCGACTGTCCGCTCCTCGTGGTCGAGGGCGATGGTTTCGGTGACCTCCAGCTCGAGGGCCTCGGCCGGCAGTCCGTGGCGCGCCAGCGTCGCCTTCACCGTCTCGGCAAGTTTGCCGGTATTGATCTGCACCGCAAACAGGTTCACCGCCATGCGGCCCGGCTCCAGCCCCTTGGCGCGCCACTCCGCCAATTGCCGGCAGGCCTCGTCTAGGATCCAGTTGCCGGCGGTCAGCGCGCCGAAATGGGTCTCGAGCACTTCCAGGAACTCGCCGGGGGCGATGAGCCCGCGCGTGGGATGATGCCAGCGCAGCAACGCCTCGGCGCCGAGAAGCGCGCCGGTGCCCAGGCACACCTGCGGCTGGTAGTGGAGCACGAACTGGCCTGCTTCGATCGCCTGCAGCAACTCGTCCTGCAGGGCGCGCCGCTCGGCAATGGCGCTTCGCATCGCCGGCTCGAACATGCAGTGCCGCCCGCCACGCTTGCGCGCCCGCAGCAGGGCCAGGTCGGCGCTGGCCATCAGCTCTTCGGCATCGGCACCGTCCTCGGGCCCTACCGCCACGCCGATGCTGACGCCGAGCCTGATCAGGTGATCGCCTATGCCAAAGGGCTGGTCGAACGATCGCAACAGGGCTTCGGCAGCCTCTGCCGCGACGTCCCGTCCCCCGCCAATCAGCACGCCGAAATCGTCGCTGCCCAACCGCGCCACGGTCGCGCCGCCGTCGAGTACGGCCGGCAGGCGCACGGCAAGCGCCTGCAGCAGGCTGTCGCCCGTGTTATGCCCGAGCGTGTGGTTGATCTTCTTGAAACGATCGAGATCGAGCAGGAGCACCGATAGCTCCTCTCCGGCCTCCAGCGCTTCCCCGAGCCGTGTCTCGAACTGGATCCGGTTGGGAAGTCCAGTCAGCGGATCCTGGTGGGCCAGCCGGTGCAGCCGCATGTCGCGCTGCCGCCGGTCCGATATGTCGCGGATCATGCCGCCCATAGACACCCCTTCGGGGCCTTGCCAGACGGACAGGGACAATTCGATCGGAAACTCGCTGCCGTCGCGGCGCAGCGCCGCCACCTCGACCGTCTTGCCGCTCAGTCTCGAGGGGCTGCCGGACCCGACCCGCATGACGCCCGCATGGTGGGCGCCGCGCAGCCTGGGTGGGATAATGAGGTCGAGCGTCTGCCCGACCATCTCGGCGCGCTCGTAGCCGAACATCTGTTCGGCCGCCTTGTTGACGAACGTGATGACGCCGCCGGCATCGATCACCACGAGGGCGAACTCGAAGTTCTCGACAAGGCCGGCAAGTGCCGAAATCATGGAAGGGGTCTCGCTGCGATCTTCCTTGGAGACCGGGTGCGAACCAGCACTCCGGTCACGCATGGTTGCAATACAATCGGAAATTACGCATCAGGCGGCTTCATAGATGTTATGTCTTAACACTCGCTGAGCGGACATGAAAATTCCGTCGCGGTGACGCGAGATTATGCGTTTCCCTTGACTCCCCGGCCATTTTCCTGTCTACAGCCCTCGAAATTCCGCGACGAGTTCCACTCCGAGCGGCCGACCGGGACACCCCAGAGGTTGTCGAACGATCCCGGAGGCCAACACCCGGCAGCGCGATGCGCCCCCGGGTGCTTTTTGGTTTTGGCCGCATGAATGGTTTGGCGCTTGGGCGCGGAGGCATTACTTCTCGGCCAACGTTGGTTTGTCCGGGAAAGGGAAAGTCGAATGTTTGAATCGCTGCAAGAGCGGCTTGGATCGATCCTGAACGGCCTTACCGGCCGTGGTGCGCTGTCGGAGGCCGATGTCACGGCCGCCCTGCGCGAGGTCCGTCGCGCCCTGCTCGAAGCCGACGTCGCGCTCGAGGTCGTCCGCTCGTTCACCGACCGGGTGCGCGAGAAGGCGGTCGGTGCCGCGGTTCTGAAGTCGATCAAGCCCGGCCAGATGGTCGTCAAGATCGTCCATGACGAACTGGTCGAGATGCTCGGGGCCGAGGGCGTCGCCATCGACCTCAACGCGCCTGCCCCGGTCGTCATCATGATGGTCGGCCTGCAGGGCTCGGGCAAGACGACGACCTCGGCCAAGATCGCCAAGCGGCTCACCGAGCGCCAGGGCAAGAAGGTCCTGATGGCCTCGCTCGACACGCGCCGCCCGGCAGCCCAGGAGCAGCTGCGCCAGCTCGGCGAACAGACCAAGGTCGCAACGCTGCCGATCATCGCCGGCCAGTCGCCGGTCCAGATCGCCGCCCGCGCCGTCCAGGCCGCCAAGCTCGGCGGCCATGACGTCGTCATCCTCGACACCGCCGGCCGTACCCATATCGACGAGCCGCTGATGGTCGAGATGGCCGACATCAAGAAGGCCGCGACCCCGCACGAGATCCTGCTCGTCGCCGACTCGCTGACCGGCCAGGACGCCGTCAATCTCGCCAAGAATTTCGACGACCGCGTCGGCATCACCGGCCTGGTGCTGACCCGCATGGACGGCGACGGCCGCGGCGGTGCGGCGCTTTCGATGCGCGCCGTCACCGGCAAGCCGATCAAGCTGATCGGCGTCGGCGAAAAGATGGATGCGCTGGAGGAGTTCTATCCCAAGCGCATCGCCGACCGCATCCTCGGCATGGGCGACATCGTTTCGCTGGTCGAGAAGGCTGCCGAAACCATCGACGCGGAAAAGGCCGCGGCGATGGCCAAGAAGATGCAGTCCGGCAAGTTCGACCTGAACGACCTCGCCGACCAGCTAGGCCAGATGCAGAAGATGGGCGGCATGGGCGGCATCATGGGAATGATGCCGGGCATGGGCAAGATGAAGGACCAGATGGCCGCAGCCGGCCTGGACGACAAGATGTTCGGCCGCCAGCTCGCCATCATCTCGTCGATGACCAAGGCCGAGCGCGCCAATCCAGACGTCCTCAAGCACTCGCGCAAGAAGCGCATCGCCGCCGGTTCCGGCACCGATGCGGCCGAGATCAACAAGCTGCTCAAGATGCATCGCCAGATGGCCGACATGATGAAGGCGATGGGCAGCAAGGGCAAAGGTGGCGGCCTCATGCGCGGCATGATGGGCGGCCTGGCCCAGAAGATGGGCCTCGGCGGCATGATGCCCGGCGGCGGCATGCCCGACCTCTCCAAGATGGATCCCAAGCAGCTCGAGGCGCTGAAGAAGCAGGCGGAAGCCGCAGGCCTCGGCCAGGGTCTCAAGGGTCTGCCGGGCGCTGGCGGCATGGGTGGCGGCCTGCCCGGCCTGCCGGGCGGCATGAAGCTTCCGGGCCTCGGCAGCGGCCTGCCGGGCCTCGGCAAGAAGAAGTGAGGGGCGTGGCATGAACGACATCGATCCCAAAGCACGGCTTCTCGAATTGCGCGCATCGATCGACAACATCGACGCCGCGCTGATCCACATGCTGGCCGAGCGCTTCCGCTGCACCCAGGCGGTGGGGATGCTCAAGGCCACCCACGGCCTGCCGCCGGCCGATCCGGCGCGCGAGGCCACCCAGATCGAGCGTCTGCGCCGTCTCGCGGACGATGCGCATCTCGACCCCGATTTCGCGGAGAAGTTCCTCAACTTCATCATCCGCGAGGTGATCCGACACCACGAAAAGCTGGCCGCCGAACACAACGGCGCGTCGGACAAGACTACCTCCGCCTGACGGCGGAACAGACTGAAGACCAAGACAACCCAAGACAGAACCATCCCAGGAGTAAGAAAATGTCCCTCAAGATCCGTCTGGCCCGCGCCGGCTCGAAGAAGCGCCCCTACTACCACATCGTCGTCGCCGACGCCCGCAGCCCGCGTGACGGCCGCTTCATCGAGGCAATCGGCGCCTGGAACCCGCTGCTGCCCAAGGACGGCGACCGCATGAAGCTCGACGCCGACCGCGCCAAGTACTGGCTGTCGAACGGCGCCCTGCCGACCGACCGCGTTGCCCGCTTCCTCGACGAGGCTGGCGTTGCGAAGCGCGAAACCCGTTCGAACCCGACCAAGGGCGAGCCGGGCAAGAAGGCCCAGGAGCGTCTGGCTGCCCTGAAGAAGGCCCAGGAAGACGCCGCTGCCGCCATCGCCGCCGCAGCTGCTGCTCCGGCCGAGGCTTCGGCCGAGTAATCTTTCGCCCCACTGGCGAAACAAGCAACGGCGGGCCGCAAGGTCCGCCGTTTTGCTTTGGCGGCCGGACAGGCAACCGGCGCAATACGGCTTGACCCGGCAGGCCGCCGGCTCCACCTCTTGCGGACACATGGAGGAGGAAATCGGGATGTCGACCAAGAGCTCCGCACTCAACGCCGAGGGCATTTCGGAACCCTTCACTGCTGCGGACGTGCCGCTCGAGGAGTTCTCGCACGGCGAGCGCTTCGGCTCGAGCTTCAGGCATCTGTCCAGCTTCGGGGGCGGCACCCATGTCGGCGTGGCGCTGGAGGAGCTCGCACCCGGCAAGGAATCCAATCCGTCCCACTACCACATGCTGGAAGAGGAGCATGCCTACGTGCTCGAAGGCTCGCTCACGGTGCGCCTGGGCGCGCGCAGCCATGTCATGAAAGCGGGCGACTATGTGTGCTTCCCGGCCGGTCAGAAAGTCGGCCATTCGCTGTTCAACCACACCGATCGGCCCTGCCGCTACCTGATCATCGGCGAGCGCAACCCCAACGACGTCATCGTCTATCCCGAGTCCGGGCGTGTCAGCGTCCGCCTGACCGGCGAGGGCTACCGCAAGTCGGCGACGATGGACTATTGGGAAGGCATCGATTCGGCCGCACCGCAGCGACGATCCAGCTGATCGGCCTCCGGCATACATTGGTTGGCGCAATAAAAAAACGCCGCCCGCTCTCGCGGACGGCGTTCTAACTTTGCCAGGCCTATTTGCTCAGTCGATGTCGAACGACACGCCCTGGGCCAGCGGCAGCGCCTTGGAGTAGTTCACCGTGTTGGTGGCGCGGCGCATATAGGCCTTCCACGCATCCGAACCGGATTCACGACCGCCGCCGGTCTCCTTCTCGCCGCCGAAAGCGCCGCCGATCTCGGCGCCCGAGGTGCCGATGTTGACGTTGGCGATGCCGCAGTCCGAGCCCTCGACCGACAGGAAGCGCTCGGCCTCCTGCAGGTCGAGCGTGAAGATCGACGACGACAGGCCGGCGCCGACCGCGTTGTGCAGCTCGAGCACCTGGTCGAAGTCGGAGTACTTCATGACGTAGAGGATCGGCGCGAAGGTCTCTTCGAGCACCGGGCCGACCTGGCCGGGCATCTCCACCAGCGCCGGCTTGACGTAGTAGGCGCCGTCATGGCCCTGGTCGACGCGGGCGCCGCCGGTGATCTTGCCGCCGTGCTCGCCGGCTTCCTTGATCGCCTTCTGCATGCCGTCGAAGGCGGCCTTGTCGATCAGCGGACCGACAAGCGCAGAAGTCTCCAGCGGGCTGCCGACCGAGACGCTCTCATAGGCCTTCTTGAGGCGCGGAACGAGCGTGTCGTAGACGCTGTCGTGCACGAACAGGCGGCGCATGGTGGTGCAGCGCTGGCCGGCGGTGCCCATGGCGCCGAAGGCAATGGCGCGCAGCGCCATGTCGAGATTGGCCGAGGGGCAGACGATGCCGGCATTGTTGCCGCCGAGCTCGAGGATGGCGCGGGCAAAGCGCTTGGCCAGACGCGGACCGACGTCGCGGCCCATGCGGGTCGAGCCGGTGGCCGAAACCAGCGGCACTTTCGGGTTGTCGACCAGGACCTCACCGACGGCGCGGTCGCCGATCAGCACCTGCGACAGGCCCTCGGGCGCGTCGGCGCCGAAGCGCTTGGCCGCGCGCTCGAAGATCGCCTGGCAGGCGAGTGCGGTCAGCGGCGTCTTTTCCGAAGGCTTCCACACCACCGAGTTGCCGCAGACAAAGGCGAGCGCCGCATTCCACGACCACACGGCGACGGGGAAGTTGAAGGCCGAGATGACGCCGATGACGCCGAGCGGGTGCCAGGTCTCCATCATGCGATGGCCGGCGCGCTCGGTGGCGATGGTGAGGCCATAGAGCTGGCGGGACAGGCCGACGGCGAAGTCGCAGATGTCGATCATTTCCTGGACTTCGCCCAGGCCTTCCGACGGGATCTTGCCGACCTCGATCGACACCAGGCGGCCGAGATCGGCCTTGGCGGCGCGCAGTTCCTCGCCGAGCAGGCGGACGAGTTCGCCGCGCTTCGGCGCCGGCACGTTGCGCCAGGCCTTGAAGGCCTTGTCGGCACGCTCGATGGCCTTGCCCGCTTCGGCAGGCGAAATCGACTTCAGCGCGCCGATCTCGGCGCCGGTCACCGGGCTGCGTACGATCAGGTCGCCGGCGGTGAAGTCCGCCCTGGCCACGCCGAGCCGCTCGAGAATGGCAGCGGTTTCGCTTGTCACGTTCATGCTGAGTTCCTTTCCACGTTCCTCACCCGCCGTCGGCGCCCGATTGTTCGTTGTCTGGGGCTGGCCGCGGCGGCCGTTTCGTTTCTTCGCGACCTGGGCCGGAAGACGCTTGGCACTGCCTATAGCCTGTAACGGCACCCGAGCGCCACACCAGTCGTGACCGCAGCGATGCTGTCCGGCGGAATGGGCGCGCGTGGTCCAGCCTCAGCGGCTGGGCGAAGGGAAAAGGCTCGATGTGGAGGGGACAAAAAACAACACCCGCCGGGGGAGGAGGTCCGGCGGGTGTCGTATTGGTGGCCAGCGTCTGGGAGGAGGTAGGCGCTGACCTATTCGTCGGGTTCTGGGAGGAGGTAGTCCCCGACAAATTCGATGAGTGATATCTAGCCCCGCGGTGTCCGGATTTAAAGTGTTGATATTGCATAGGAGCTTTGCGTTTTGTGCAACGCAAAAACACACGCCGCGCTGCAATATCGGCTGGACGT
>MEEF01000093.1 GCA_001724355.1 Mesorhizobium sp. SCN 65-20
GCTCTCGGCCAGGAGTTCCTGCTCCTTGGCCTGCTGCTGGTTGTATTCGGTGGCGAGCTTCGAGCGCTCGGATTCGAGGTCGGTGCGCTCCTTCTGGCTCGTCGAGGCGGCGATCTTGTTCTCGATGTCGAGCAGCAGCGGGTTCAACTCCTCGATGCGCTTCTGGGTGGCTTCGAGATTGGCCATGGTGTTCTTGCGGCGCTCGATCACCTGCGAAAGGCTCGTCTCCGAGGTCTTGTAGCGCTGGTCGAGCACTTCTCTCTGCGCCTTGAGGATGCCGACGATGGTGTCCGACTTCGTAAGCAGTTCCTGCAGGTTGCCGGCGAGCGACATGTTGCGGACGCGCTCGGTGCGCATGCGCTGCTTGCTCTCGTCCGAGAAGATGCCGACGAAGGTTTCCCAGCCGGTGAAGCTCTTCATGTTCTCGAACTCGGCGCCGAAGACGTTGGTCGCGTCCTCCAGCCCGATGATCAGGTCGGCGATGTTCGATTCCATCACCTTCTGCTGCTTGAGCACGTCCTGGATGCGGGCGTTCTCGATGTCGAAATCGGACGCGCCGATCTTGTCGTCCGTCTTGGCGATCTTGTCGAGAACCGTACCCGATTGCTCGATCTTTGCCCGCATGTCCTCCACGACCTGCTTGGTCTTGGCGATCTCGGCATCGAAGTTCTGCAGCGTTGCCATGAGTTCCTCCGGTCACGAATGCGGGCACTGGCGGCGAATATATGTGGCGCATCTATCGATTGAAAGAACGCAACGCATATTTCGGATTTCCAAGACGAGATGCCGCGATCTTAACCAACTGCTTTGCGATTTGTTGTATCGACTGCCCACCAAAGGCGCTGCTGGGAGGTGCGCGCGGCGAGTATTCCAACCCAGGCGGATCATGCAGCTAGACTTCCCGACCCTCTATCTCGTCATCCTGCTCAACTCGCTTACCCTCACCGTCATCTGGGGCGCGATCGCCCATGTCCACCGCAACATCCCGGCAGCCAGGCATTGGCTGGGCGCCTGCATCCTGACGACCGTCGGCGGCGGGCTGCTCGCCCTGCAGGGCGACGGCTTCAATCTCGCGCTCGCCGTCTTGGGCAACGCGCTGGTCATCTTCGGCTTCGGGCTGGTCTGGATCGGCGTCAGGAGCTTTTATGGAACGGATGGCGGCTGGGGCGTGAGCGCTGCCGTCACCCTTACCAGCATTGCGGTCCTGCTTGTCGTCCGCGACAGTTCCGAGGCGCGCAACGTCGTCTATGCCACCGGGCAGATCGTGCTCGTATCGCTGGCCACTGTACACCTGCTGTTTCGCGAGGAGCGCAGCCTCGGCGCCTGGGTCGCGGCACTCGCTATGATTGTCGGCATGATCGGGCAGGGCGCGGAAGCGGTCATGAACCTGATGCGGATCGCCGGGGTTCTGTCGGACAAGGGTTACTACGACTATGCCGCGTTCTGCCTGCTGACCATCATCTTCGGCGCGGTGGTGTGGAACTTCGGCTTCGTGCTGATGGCGATCGACCGGCTGCGCAGCGAGCTTGCGGCGCTGGCCGTCGCCGATGAACTGACCGGGCTCCCCAATCGCCGCCGCTTCATGGAGATGGCTGCCGCGGAAGCGCTGCGCGCGGGCCGGAGCAGGAAGCATTTTTCCGTGCTCATGCTCGACCTGGACGACTTCAAGTCGATCAACGACACGTACGGCCACGCCGCCGGAGATGCGGCACTCCGGCACTTCGCCGGGACTGCCCGCGCGTCGCTGCCGATGCAGGCCACGCTGGCGCGCCTGGGCGGTGACGAGTTCTGCGCGCTTCTGCCCGAGACGGAGGCACGTGAGGCAGGCTCGGCAGCAGACCAGCTCGTTCGGGGTTTCCACTCGGCCGATTTCGTCTGGAAGGGCGAGAAAGTTGCCTTGACCGCGAGTATTGGTGTCGCCGAGTGGCTCCCGGCATATGGGGACGACCCCGCAATGGTCCTCGAGAAGGCGGATGCGGCGCTCTACGAGACCAAGCGGCGCGGACGAAACGGATACTCGATCTTTCGGCCGAAAGCCGTGCCGAAGCTCGCCTCCAACAGCAACCAGGCGACCGGGCCGCTTGCTGCCGGCAAGGGCGGGAAGCGCGTCAACCGCCGATGAAGCCCAGCAGATCGTCGGGCTCGCCGCGCCCCATCTCGTCCTCCCAGTGCCGGCGGCACAGGGAAACGTAGACGTCCTTGCCGATCGCGACCTGAGCGCCCTGCTTGGCGACCTTTCCGTCCGGGCCGAGCCGCACGACCATGGTGGCTTTTCGGCCGCAGCGGCAGATGGTGCGAACCTCGCGCAACTCGTCGGCGATGGCCAGCAAGGCGCGCGACCCCGTGAAAAGGTTGCCCTGGAAATCGGTGCGCAGTCCGTAGCACATCACCGGAATGCCGAGCCGGTCGGCGACCCGCGCCAGCTGCCACACCTGGCTCTCTTCAAGGAACTGCGCTTCGTCGATGAATACGCAGTGGACGGTTGTGTGCTCGTGATGCTCGGCGATTCGGGCGAAGAGGTCGTCGCCGTCGCGAAACATCTCCGCTCCGGCCTCCAGGCCGATACGCGACGAAATGTAGCCAGTGTCACCTTTTCGGTAGTGGCCCGCCACGAACAGCATCGTGTTCATCCCGCGTTCGCGATAATTGTAGGACGCCTGCAAGAGCATGGTGGTCTTGCCGGCGTTCATGGTCGCGTAGTGGAAGTAGAGTTTGGCCATGACGCCCTTCTATGCTGAACCTTCCTGTGGCAGGGAGGGGAGACTTTCTCCGTCCACCGCAAAAATCCGTGCGCATGTCGCGGATGGCAAAGCGGGCGGCGTCTGTCGTTGGGTCATGTCACTTGAATCCAAAGGAAAATGGTGTTTGGCTCGCGGCAAAGACCAACAACAATACCGCGTCGCCATAAAAATACCGATTGGGAGAATCTACATGTTGCGCATCAAATCACTCGCCGCTGCAATCGGCGTGTCTACGGTCCTGACCGCGGGCGCCGCCTATGCCGGCGATGCCGAAAGCTGCAAGGTCGTACGCCTTTCCGACGTCGGCTGGACCGACATCCAAGCCACGACGGGCGTCGCCTCGGTGCTGCTGACGGCTCTCGGCTACGAGCCGCAGGTCATCCAGCTCTCCGTGCCCGTTACTTACGCCTCGCTCAAGAACAACGACCTCGACGTCTTCCTCGGCAACTGGATGCCGTCGATGACCAACGATATCAAGGACTACGCCGCCGAAGGTTCGGTCGAGACCATCGGCGAGAACCTCAGCGGCGCCGGCTACGGCATCGTCGTGCCGACCTACGTCGCCGAGGCTGGCGTCAAGACGCTGACCGATCTCGGCAAGTTCAAGGACAAGTTCGGCGGCAAGATCTATGGCATCGAGGCCGGCAACGACGGCAACCGCATCATCCTCGACATGATCAAGAACCCGGCCGACAACCTCGAAGGCTTCGAGCTGGTCGAGTCGTCCGAGGCGGGCATGCTAACCCAGGCAGAGCAGTCCATGAAGGCCAACGAGTGGATCGCCTTCCTGGGCTGGACCCCGCATCCGGTCATGGGCGCCATGAAGATCACCTACCTCGACGGCATGGGCGACTCGGGCTTCGGTGCTGCCACCGTCAGCACCAACGTCCGCAAGGGCTACGTCCAGGAATGCCCGAACGTCGGCAAGTTCCTGTCCAATCTCAAGTTCAACCTTGAGATGGAAGGCACGATGATGGACGGCATCCTCAAGGGCGGCAACGCCAACGACATCGCCAAGGAGTGGCTCAAGGCCAATCCGGATGCCGCGACGCCCTGGCTCGCCGGTGTGACCACCTTCGACGGCGGCGACGCTGCGGCGGCGGTCAAGGCGGCGCTGGCCAACTGATTGCGAGGGCACGTCCCTTGGGGCGTGCCGGGCGGGCTGATCCCGCCTGACAGGATCAAGGGCAGCGACGCGAGACAGCTGCCCTTTTTCATATCATGCTCACGGAGCGGCGCCGGCCCCTGTCGGCGTTGGAGGAAGCTACAGAGAGGGGACACATGGATCCGGTATCAAGCTGGCTCGCCGCCTACAAGATTCCTATAGGAGCCTGGGGCAAGGCGTTCTTCACCTTCCTCACCGACAATTTCAACGCCGTCTTCCGCGGTTTCTCGAGCGGGCTGAACTTCCTCCTCAAGGGGACGGTCGACGGGCTCTTGTTCCTGCCTCCGATAGTCGTGGTCGCCGCCATTGCGCTGCTCGCCTGGTATCTGCAGCGGTCGCGCGCGCTGGCCATCGGCGTGCTGCTCGGCCTGCTCTTCATCATCAACCAGGGCCTCTGGAAGCAGACCGTCGAGACGCTGGTGCTCGTGGTCGCCGCTTCCGCGGCCTCCATGGCGATCGGCGTGCCGCTCGGCATCTGGGCAGCGCACAACCCCAAGGTCTATCGGATCCTCCTTCCGGTGCTCGACCTGATGCAGACGCTGCCTACCTTCGTTTACCTCATTCCGGTGCTGACGCTGTTCGGCCTGGGCAACGCGCCCGGCCTGATCGTCACCATCATCTTTGTCATCCCGACGGCTGTCCGTCTGACCCATCTCGGCGTCACCTCCGTGCCCACCGCGATCATCGAGGCCGGCGAGGCCTTCGGCGCCACCAGACGGCAACTGCTGTGGAAGGTCGAGCTACCGGCGGCACTGCCCACTATCATGGCCGGGCTCACCCAGTGCATCATGCTGTCGCTGTCGATGGTGGTTTTCGCCGCCCTCATCGGCGCCGGCGGCCTCGGCACCGAGATCAACCGAGCGCTCGGTTCGCGCAGGATCGACCTCGGTCTTGAGGCGGGCCTCGCAATCGTGGTGCTCGCCATCGTGCTCGACCGCATGACCCGCATCGGCGTGGGAGGCAAGAAATGACCGTCGCCGTCGATTTCAAGAACGTCGATATCGTCTTCGGTTCCGAACAGAGCGCCTCGCTGGCAATGATCGATGCGGGCGCAACCCGCGCCGAGATACTCGAAAAGACCGGTAATGTGCTCGGTTGCGCAGGCGCAAGTCTCACTATCAACGAGGGCGAGATCTCCGTCCTGATGGGCCTGTCCGGCTCGGGCAAGTCGACGCTGCTGCGCGCCGTCAACCGGCTCAACGTCGTCTCGCGCGGCCAGGTGCTGGTCAAGGACGGCGACAAGATGGTCGACGTCGTCTCTTGCGACGACGCAACGCTGCGGCGTCTGCGCCAGCATCAGGTCGCCATGGTGTTCCAACAGTTCGGCCTGTTGCCCTGGCGCACGGTGGAGGAGAATGTCGGCTTCGGCCTCGAACTCGCCGGCATGCCGGAAGCCGAGCGCAAGCAGAAGGTCGGCAAGCAGCTCGACCTCGTCAACCTGACGCCATGGGCGAAGAAGTACGCGCATGAGCTGTCGGGCGGCATGCAGCAGCGCGTCGGCCTCGCCCGCGCCTTCGCCACCGAGGCGCCGATCCTGCTCATGGACGAGCCGTTCTCGGCGCTGGACCCGCTCATCCGCACCAAGCTGCAGGACGAACTGCTGCAGCTGCAGAAGCGGCTGAAGAAGACCATCATCTTCGTCAGCCACGATCTCGAGGAAGCGCTCAAGATCGGCAGCCACATCACCATCATGGAGGGCGGCCGCATCGTCCAGACCGGGGCGCCCGAGGACATCGTGCTGCGTCCGGCAAACGACTACGTCCGCGACTTCATCGCCAATGTGAACCCGCTCTCGGTGCTGACCGCCTGGAACGTCATGCGCGACCGGCGCGACCTCGAGGCTGCCGGCGACGATGGCTGGCTCTGGCTCGACCGGCGCAAGACGACGCGCTTCAAGATCGACGAGCATGGGCTGGTCGCAGCGGCCGAGCGCAACGGCCAGCCCGCCGTCTGGGTTTCGGTCGACGACATCGAACGCACGCCGGAGGACACCGCCCAGGTGTTCTGGGCCAAGCCGGGCACGTCGCTCAAGCTGGTCATGCTTGCGATGCACCGCTCGCAGACGTCGCCGGTCGCGCTGTTCGACGACCAGTCGCGTTTCGTCGGCGCCATCGGCGTACGCGACGTGCTGAGCGCGGTATTGCGGCGATAGCCGGCCGCTGCGCACGCTGGCTCGGAGGTCAATTCGGCGTGAGCCCGCTGCGATGCGCATGACTTCACCATGCTGCCGGGATAGGTCTGGCGGCATGAATCGCCGCGCGTTCCTCCTACTGGCCGGGCTCGCTCCCCTGGCATCTCCGGCGCTCTCGCAGGAGGGAGCCGCTTCGCTTCCGATCCAGACGCTGCCGGGGCTGCTCGACGAGGCGGCCAAGCTGGAAGCGTTGAAGACCGTCGTCGTGGCGCGCAACGGCGAGGTGCTGGCCGAGCGCGGCTATCGCGGCAGTTCGCCGGACACGCCCACCAACATCAAGTCGGCCTCGAAATCGGTCATCTCGCTGCTGGTCGGCATCGCCATCGACAAGAAGATAATTGGGGGCGTCGACCAGAAGATCGCCCCGATCCTTGCCCGGGACCTGCCGGAAAAGCGCGATCCGAGGCTCGACGAGATCACAGTTGGCAACTTGCTGTCCATGCAGGCCGGGCTGGAGCGGACCTCCGGCCCGAACTACGGGCGGTGGGTCGCCAGCGGCAACTGGGTCCGCTTCGTCCTCGCGCAGCCTTTCGTCGACGAGCCGGGCGGCGGCATGCTCTACTCGACCGGGTCCTCGCACCTGCTCTCGGCGATCCTTACGCGCAAGACGGGGCGCTCCACGCTCGAACTCGCCCGCGACTGGCTCGGCCCGGTCCGCGGCTTCAGCATCGGGGGATGGGACCGCGACCCGCAAGGCATCTACCTGGGCGGCAACCAGATGGCGATGAGCGCCCGCTCTCTTCTGGCTTTCGGGGAACTCTACCGCAACGGTGGCAAGACATCGGAAGGCAAGCAGATCGTCTCGCCCGAATGGATCCGGGAATCGTGGCTGCCGCGCACGACCTCGGTCTTCAACGGCGATGGCTATGGCTACGCATGGTTCCTGCGCCGGATTGGCGGCGAGGATGTGGTCTATGCCTGGGGCTATGGCGGCCAGATGCTGTACATCGTGCCGTCGCTGTCGCTGACCGTGGTGATGACGTCGGACGACGGCAACCCGTCGGCCCGGTCCGGCCATCGCGACCAGCTGCACGATCTCCTGGCGAGCGTGATCGCGTCCGTTCGGGGCAGCGGCGCTCCCGCCACCACGAACGAGGGCTGAGGCTCGACGGCTTCAGCCCTCGGTCATGTCAAGCCGCGGCGCCCGCCAGGCGCGCCGGTGCTCAATGGTGCACGTTTTCGCCCAGGACGACATGCAGCAGGTCGGCATGCGGCCGCACGGTGTCGGCGAACGCCTTGCCTTCCTCGCGCAGGCTGGTGATCTCAGCCCATTGCTCGTCGACCATGGCCTGCATTTCCTGCTTCTGCTCTGATGTCAGAGTCGTGTCGGCCTTCAGCCTGTCGTTGATCTGCTTGAAGCGGCCGGCGAAGGCGTCGTCGGGCATTAGCGCCAGGTAGCCCCGGAAAGTCTCGCCGAGACTCCGCCGCCAGCTGTCCCGGTCGAAGCCGGCCTTCTCGATGAGCCGGTCCTGCTCCTGGTCGCGGTCGTACCAATCGTCGGCTACCTCGTCGTCGTAGGCGAAGCTGCCCGCCGCCGCATAGAGTTCGTTCAGGAGCCGGGTCACCTCGCCAGCCTCGTCGTCGGTCAGCGCATTGGCCGGCGACACGAAGGTGCCGAGCGCCAAGCTTGCCGCAAGCAAGCCTGCCGCCATGCGCAGTGCAAAGGCTGAACTCATCCCATGCACTCCGCGTTCATTGCCTTACCGGCGTCGTTCTGTGCCTTGGCCTGCACCAGCGAGCCGCCGACGGACGCCGCCTGTGCGGCGACCGCGCCGCCGCGTCCCGCAAATCCGCCGAAGCCACCGACCACCGACAGCGCGGTGCCCAGCATCGCCGCGTCGGTCTGCTTGCGCATCGCTTCCTCGCAGCGCTGGGCCGCGGTCTGGTTCTTCTTCGGCGTCGCCTTGGCGGTCGCCGATGTCGTTTTCGGCCCGCCCGATGCGCTCTGGCTGCACGCGGCCAACAGGCCGCACATGATCAATAGGATTGCCCGTTTCATGCATTTCTCTCGATTTTGCGTGGATGAACCGGCGCCATGCCGGAAAAAACAGCGGACCGCCGAGGCTGCCCCCGTCGGCGGCCCGCTAAGGTCGAACCGTGCATGTCCTGGACGAAATGCCCCCGCCACTGGAACCATCGGTCAACCGTGGCGCCGGTTTACGATGCGATTGCCTCAGCGGTCTTGGCGCGGGACGAACAGATGCGGGCTGGAGCGAACTCCATGACGATTTTTATAGTCGTGCGCGCAGTTTCACTGGCGGCGGCGCAGGGCGGCCGCAACCACGTCCCTGGGCGTGGCGCCGAAGCGCTGTCGGAATACGCGGTTGAAATGGGAGAGGTCACCGAAACCCGCGTCGAAGGCGATGGCCGATACGGTTGCCGCCCGTGGTTCGGCCTTTTCCAGGGCCGAGAACGCGGCATCGAGGCGGGCATTGCGCAGGAATTCGGAGAAGGTGAGGCCTTCCTGGTCGAACAGGCGCTGGATGTAGCGCGGCGATACGCCCTGGCGGCGGGCGACGTCGACAATGCCGAACTCGGGGTCGGTCAGGTGCTTCAGCACATCGGTCTTGACCAGTTCCAGCCGGGCCGCGCCGATGCTCGGGCGCAACTGCTCGGCGGTGTCGGCGCTGGCGCCCTGGATCACCAGCGCGGCGAGATCATAGAGGTGGCCGCCGGCAAGCCGGCGCCCTGTTTCGGTCTCCGGCGAGGCGGCCCGCAACAGGTCGCCGTAGCCCGTCAGCAAGCCCGCCCCGGCGGATCCGGCGGGAAAGTGGTGAAACGCCTTCGTGCGCACGCGCGGGGCAAGGGCGGCCAGGCGCGCCTGATCAAGCGAAATCACCTTCAGCAGGGAGCCGTTCAGTTCGAACGCCATCGCGGTGGCTTCATTGACGAGGGTGATGTCGCCGGCCTTCACCCGTACCGGAGCCTTGCCCTCGACCGCCACCTCGTAGTCGGCGGTTGGGATGGCCATCAGGTAATCCTGCCGCCCATCGACCGCCATCAGGTCGGTCGGCCGCTCGCCGTGTACGGCCGAATAGCGTGCCGTGCCTATGGTCGTACCCGGCTCAAGGAAATAGGCCGCGAGGTCGAAGTCGAAGGTGTCGCTGTCGGCCGGCTTGAAGCGTAGTCCGGCGACATGGCGGGCGACGAAGTCGTGCAGATAGGACAGCCGGTCGCGCGCCGGAACATCGTAGGTCGACAGTCGCTGCATCATGCCAGATCCGTAGCAAACCGGCCGCCCCGCTGCGACCTGAGATGGCAATACGTCAACCTTGCAATGTATGCGGGTTGTCGTCTTATCGGGGCAAACGGCTCTACGGTCAACTGGCGATGAGCGCGCCCGGGGAGGGAGCGCTCACGACAGGCAGTTCGGTCAGTTTGCGGCGAGCACGCCGGCAATCGTGTCCTTCAGCGCGAGACGCCGCTTACGCAAGGTGGATTCATGTTCCTCGCTCACGGGCTGGAGATTGGTTTCGGCCAGGTGGATCTGGTCGTTCACCTCGTCATATTCCTTCAGCACACGGGCGAAGTTCTCATCCTGCGCCTTGAGTGCGTGGATGGCTTCGAGCTGGCCGGGGAATTCCTCGCCGAGCGTGTGAGGCGTGTTCGACATTCGGTCGTCTCCTTGCGTTGTGTCGAAGCAAGCCTAGTCCGCCCCGGCTGGCCCGGGTTTGATCCTGGTCAAATCGGACCGCATTGTGTCGCGTGCCATGCTGGGCTGCGATGCTAATCGGGGTCCTTGTCGTAGACGGCTATCCCGGGCGGCAGTTGCACCCATGCATGACGGCGGCAGTCGTAGACCGAATCCTCGGGCGGCGGGAAGTCCGGGTCTCCGAAGGCGCCCACCGCGACCGCCACGAAGCCGCGGTCGACGCCTTCCTCGGTGTGGTACACGGTCGAGCCGCAGACCGGACAGAACCTGAAGCGGAACTTAGAGCCACGGTCGCCGGTCCGGACGTATTCCGTCGCGGTTCCCGAAGTCCGGTAGGGCGAGGGGAAGGCGGCGAGGGCGGCGAAGACACTGCCTGTCCGGCTCTGGCAGGCAAGGCAATGGCACACACCCACGCCGACCGGCTCGCCCTGGACCTCGATGCGCAACTGACCACAGGTGCAGGACGCCGTTCGAGTGCGCATGAGACGCCTCCTCCACAACAATCAACCTGACCCGCCCATGATCGCGCATCGAGGCGGCAAGCCGCCTAGACTTCGATGAATGCCTCGAAGCCGCCGAAGATCATGCGCTTGCCGTCGAAGGCCCAGGACGCGGGGTCGCTGTCGAGACGCGGGTCGGCCATCACCTTCTTCATGATCTCGTCGCGATCGGCGCGTGAACGGTAGAGGACCCAGGAGAAGATCACGACCTCGTCGTCCTTGGCCTGCACGGCACGCGGGAAGGAGGTCAGCTCACCATAGGGCACGTCGTCGCCGATGCACTCGACATAGGCGAGCGCACCGTGATCCTTCCACACCTCGCTGCCAGTCCTGGCCTGGGCCTTGTAGGCCTCGATCTTGGCTTTTGGCACTGCGAGCACGAAACCGTCGACATAAGTCATGATGTTCTCCTCGTGTTGGGACTTGCCTTCCAAGGACGAATAGCGGTCGGTGTATCCGACACCGTCCCCGATTTTTTTCGCCACCTCTTCAATGTGTGCGAGTCGGAAGTGTTCCAAAGGGCGTTGAAGAGCCCGCCCGACGATCCCATACTATTGGTGCGAGCGCATGAAGGCACGACTGCCATGCCCGAGATCATCTCAGTCCCCCGCACCAAGACGAAGCTGAAGACCGAACGGCCGCGGCTGCACAAGGTCATCCTTGTCAACGACGACTACACGCCGCGCGACTTCGTCGTCACCGTGCTCAAGGGCGAGTTCCACATGAGCGAGGACCAGGCCTATCGCGTCATGATCACCGCCCACAGGCGCGGCGTCTGCGTGGTCGCGGTGTTCACCCGCGACGTCGCCGAAACCAAGGCCACCCGCGCCACCGAGGCCGGCAAGGCCAACGGCTATCCGCTGCAGTTCACCACCGAGCCGGAGGAGTGAAACCGGAATGTTTGGGACATGGGGGCTCAGCATGGAACCGTCCCAGATTTGACGACTGTCGCGGCATGGATCCCCGACACTCTCCGCTCGTTTCACTCGCTCACGAGGTCGAGGATGACGGTTTGCAGAAGCGCCTCCGCTAATCTCCTCAGTTGGCGATTGGCGGAAGCGACCAAAGAACCCCGTCATCCTCGACCTCGTGAGCGAGCAGCGCGAGCGGAGAGTGTCGGGGATCCATGCCGTGAAATAGGGGAAGCCGCTGACGGTCCCATGCTGGGGCAATGAAGGCCGGCAGCCAAGTCGACCCAGGTAGGAATCGAGAACGCGCTGTAGCGGCGGGCAAGAGCGACGCCGGCCGCTCCTACTACCGGACCTGCCCCAGGGCCGTGAGGGCGTCTACCGCCCTTCGCGGTACCACATGGCTCCCAGCGCCAGCAGCAGCAGGCCGAGCCCGAGGAAGCCGCCGAACAGGGGCACGCGCGACACCGACTTCAGCACGCTGTCGTCGGTCGTGCGGAAGCCGATCCAGTCGCGGCCCGATGCCTCGGCCGAGCCGCGGACCGGAACGACGTTCGGCAAAGTGATGCCGCTTCCGATGCCTGCAATTCCGGTCGAGGCGAGCCGGCGAACGTCGCCGCCGGTCGCTTCTGCCGCCGGCCGCAACACGTCTTCGGTGGAAACCACGTCGGCGAACTCCGGCGCATTGACCGGGCCGACATGGGCGAGGGCCGTGAGATCGCCGTTGCCGACCTGGTAGAGCCCGATCTCGCTGGTTTCCACGCTGCCTGAGAAGATGCCCGGTTCGTTCTGGGTCAGTTGCACGTCCAGTGTCTTGCCCGATGGCGTGATGACGCGGGCCGGGCCGGCTTCGTCGCGCATCGTCTGGCGGCGGATGTCGAGCACCATGCCGCGTCCCTCGGCGGTCAGCCGCTCTTCCTCGAGTTCGGGCTCCTTCATCAGCCAGTGGGCGATGCGGCGATAGAGCGAGACATGCGGCCCGCCGCCCTCGAAGCCGCGTGCCCATAGCCAGCCCTGGTCCGAGAGGAACATGCCGACGCGGCCTTCGCCTTTGCGGTCGAGCAGCAGCAGCGGCTTGTCGTCGGCGCCCTTCATGACCACTTCGCCCTCGGGCTGCTCGATGCCGATCTGGCGGAACCAGCGGCTCCAGCGCGGCGGCTCCTGGGCCGAGCCCTCGAGCCCGCGCGTCACAGGGTGCCGTTTGCCGAGCTCGGTGAGCCGCGGATAGAAGGCCTGCTCGATCACGTCGCCGGTAGGCATCGCCGGCAGGGCGGCAATCAACGGGGTGTTGGCGATCGACTGGTCGCCCGCATATTCCGGCCCCGCCGCGATCAGCAGCGCGCCACCCTTTTCGACATATTCGGCGATGTAGTCGTAATAGAGGATCGGCAGCACGTCGCGGTGCTGGTAGCGGTCGAAGATGATCAGGTCGAAGTCGTTGATG
>MEEF01000094.1 GCA_001724355.1 Mesorhizobium sp. SCN 65-20
AAGCCCCGCGGTCCGCTCGGGCCGGTAACCCCGTCTTGTCCGTCGACTCCGTCGGCACCGTCACGGCCGTCCTCACCATCGACCCCCGGCATCCCGTCGCGGCCATCCGCGCCGTCCGCGCCCCGGCCGACTTTGCCGACATCCGCATCCTGCCCGGCCTTGCCCAGCGCGACCCGCTGGCCCCCGAGGTGATGCGGGGCGAGGAGACGCAACTCATGGGGCTGGGCGACGGCGCGCCGGGCCGGCTCGTCTGCATGCCCGGCACGCACTGCAAATGGGTCGTGCTCGAGAATGGCTGGGTGAGGCGCTTCACCACCTTCATGACCGGTGAAGTGTTCGCCCTCCTGCGCAAGCACTCGACCCTGGCATTCGCCGTCGAGGCCGGCACAGGCTTCGACGCCGCCTCGCCGGCCTTCCTCAGGGCGCTGGAGATCGGGCTTGCCGATCCCGCGCTCGTGCTGAGCAGGCTGTTCGGCGTGCGCGCCGCGCAACTGCTCGAATTCGAAGGCCGCGAGGAAGGGGCTGCCCATCTCTCCGGGCTGCTGATCGGCGCCGAGGTGGTGGCCGCGCGGCGGAGTTTCCCCGACAGCGCCGAAGTCACGCTCGTGGCGTCCGGTGCGATCGCCGGCCTCTATGGCGCGGCGTTCGAACGCTGCGGGCTGGATGTGCGGTGCGTGGATGCCGACCGGGCCGTGCGCCAGGGCCTGCATGCGGCGGCGAAGATTCTCTGGGCATGATTGTGGAGTAACGACATGGGTTCGAACATCGCTTGGCCGAAGCTGCGGCGCTCGCTGGTTGCCATACTGCGCGGCATAACGCCGGACGAGAGCGTGGCGGTCGTCGGCGCGCTGATCGAGGAGGGCTACGAGCTCATCGAGGTGCCGCTCAATTCGCCCGACGCGTTCACCTCGATCCGCCGTTGCGTGGACGCCTTCGGCGACAAGGCGACGATCGGGGCCGGCACGGTGCTGTCGGCCGAACAGGTCGACCGCCTGGCGGACGCCGGGGGCCGGCTGGTGGTGAGCCCGAACATCGAGCCGGACGTGATCGCGCGCGCTTCGGAGCACGGCATGCTGACCATGCCCGGCGTGTTCACGCCGACGGAGGCGCTGCTCGCCGTCAAATGCGGCGCATCGGCGCTGAAGTTCTTCCCCGGCGGCGTGCTCGGCACGACCGGCGTTGCCGCCATCAAGACCATCCTACCCAAGGAAACGGTGGTAGGCGTCGTCGGCGGCGTCGCGGAAGGTTCGTTCGCCGAGTACCGCAAGATCGGCGTGGAGACATTCGGTCTCGGCACCAACATCTACAAGCCCGGCGACAGCGCCGAGACGGTGCGCGAGAAGGGCCGCCGCATCGCTGCCGCCTACGACGCGGCGTTCGGAACAGCCTGAGGCACCAGAGTCTTTCCGCTTATCTTCGATTCGCGGAAAGCTTCTATCTTCTCGTATTGACGCAATTCCTGACGGAAAACCGCTTCGCACTTTTCCTGGAGTTGCTCTAGCTCAGGCGGCGTGCTGCAGCATGCTCAGGCCGCCGTCGACCACAAGGCAGGCCGCGTTCATGAACGGGCATTCGTCCGAGATCATGAACACGGCGGCCTTGGCGATCTCGGCTGCGGTGGCGATGCGCTTGCCCGGATGCAGGGCCATCGTGTCGGCCCGCGCCTTCGCCGGATCGGGGAAGCTATTCCAGTAGTCGATCGCCTTCTGCGTCTCGACATAACCCGGGGCGAGCGCGTTCACGCGCACGCCGGCCGCCGCATATTCGAGTGCCAGTGACTTGGTCAGTCCGAGCAATGCGTGCTTGGCGAGCGGGTAGGGGAAGGTGTGGGGGATGATGGTGAAGGCGTGCGTCGAGGCGATGTTGAGGATCGCCCCGCCACCGGCTGCGATCATGCCCGGGAGTGCTGCCTTGCAGCAGTTCCACGCGCCCTTGAGGTTGACGTCGAAGCAGCGCTGCCACTCGGCCTCGGTCGTTTCCAGCGGCGTGTTGAACACGTTGATGCCGGCATTGTTGATGAGCGCGTTGACCGGGCCGATCGCCCTGTCGGCCTCGGCCATCGCCGCGGCGATCGCGAACGCATCCGCTATGTCGGCCTCGGCGTAGTCCAGCATGCCGGGGCCGGCCGCCAGCCGTTCGACCGTCTCCCGCAGCAACGCCCCGTCGCGGTCCACGACGAAGAGCCTCGCGCCCTCGGCAAGGCAGGCCTCGGCGATGGCGAGGCCGATCCCCTGTGCCGCGCCCGTGAGAAAGATGCGCTTGCCGGCAAGACGTTCGCTCATTGGAAATCCTCGCAATCCGAAACGGTGATCGAGAAGCCCCCGGACAGGGTTTGCCCGGGCGCCAGCAGATGCAGCCCCCCGGGCCCGGAGATCGCCAGCGCATTGGGCGTGTGGGACATCGGCTCCAGGCAGAAGAAGCTCGTATCGTCTTCCGGCGCATAGATCATATAGCGCGAGAACACCGGATCGGCGGCAATGACGGCGGCGAGCCCCGTTTCGGGCCAGACGATGCGGGCCTGCCCGTTCCAGCCCTCGAAGCAGTTGTTCAGCCTGCGGCGCGGCAGCTGGCGCTGCTTGGCGAAGTCGGCGGTGCCGGGGACCGGCGTGCGCACGCCGGGCAGGTAGCCGTCGCGCTCGGTCCACCAGGCTTGCGCCGGGGCGGTGAGCCGCATGGCCGCGGTACGAGGAAAATAGGGATGGAACCCGATACCGAAGGGTAGCGTCTCCCTGCTCAGGTTTTCCACAAAGAGCTCCAGCCGCAGGGTTGGGCCGTCGAGGGAGAGAGTCTGGACGGCGCGATAGGCGTGTGGCGACCGTGCAGGCCGCGCCTGCTCGAAGCAGAGCTGCACATGCGAGGCCGATGTCTCTTGCACCGCCCACTCGGCCAGCCAGCCGTCGCCATGGATGTAGTGGGGCTCGGCGGTGTTGGGCTCGAAGCGATAGTGCTTGCCGCCGAGTTCGAAACCGTTGCCTTCGACGCGGTTGCCGATCGGCACCAGCGGAAAGCAGGCGGAGCGCAGGACGTCGAACGCACCCTCGCCATGGGGTCTGAGGAACGGACGGCCATCGCGGGTCCGGCCGTCGACGACCGCGCCGCCGCGGGGGCTCACACCGAGCGACAGGCGGTCGTTCCCGAGCCCCACCAGGCCTTGCATGTCACCGGCGTCCGAGCGCGCTGGAACGCAGGTTGTCGAGCAGGACCGCGAGCAGCAGGATCACGCCGCGGACGATGTACTGGTAGAAGGCCGGGATGTTGAGGAGGTTCATCACGTTCTCGGCGATGCCCATGATCATGACGCCGACGATGACGCCGGCGATCGCCGCGCGGCCACCGGCAAGCGACACCCCGCCGAGCACGCAGGCCGAGATGACCGACAGCTCGAGGCCGACCGCGGCGTTGGGCTGGCCGGAGGTGATGCGCGAGGCGAGCAGGATGCCGGCGATGGCGCAGACCACGCCCTGCAGCGTGAAGATCCAGATGCGGGTGCGGTCGACATTGACGCCGGCCAGGCGCGACGCCTCGGGATTGCCGCCGATGGCGAGCGTGTTCTTGCCGAAGACGGTGCGGTTGAGCACGAAGCCGAATACCACGAACAGCAACAGCAGCACCCAGATCGGGGTGGGCACGCCGAACAGCTTGGACAGCGCGAGCTGGTAGAAGTTCGGGTCGTTGATGCCGACGGCGCGGCCGTCCGACGAGATCAGGGCCAGGCCGCGCACGATCTGCATTGTGGCCAGCGTGGTGATGAGCGCGTTGATGCGGAACTTGGCGATCACCACGCCGTTCACCAGCCCGACCGCCGCGCCGCAGAGCAGTGCTGCGAGGATGCCGACGATGATAGAGCCGGTCGCGTTGGACGCCATGACCGCGACCATGCCGGCAAAGGCGACGATGGAACCGACCGAGAGGTCGAAGTCGCGCGCCGCCAGGCAGAACATCATGGTGCAGGCGACGATGCCGACGGTGACGACCGACTGCAGCAGCCCGAGCATGTTGCGTTCGGTCAGGAAGTTCGGAACGAAGATCGACACCAGCGCGAAGGCCAGCACGAAGATCACGACGAGGCCCTGGTCGCCCAGCAGTACCTTCTTGAAAGAGTTCGTCATCTCCGTCCCTCTAGGATGCGATTGCGTCTGGAGTTTTCTTGTCGGGGAGTGCGGCCGCCAGGATGGCTTGCTCGCTGAACTGGTCGCGGTCGAGATGGGCCGAGATGCGGCCGCCGCACATGACCAGGATACGGTCGCAGATGCCCATCACCTCGGGCAGCTCGCTCGACACGACGATGATCGCCATGCCGTCCTCGGCCAACTGGTAGAGGATCTCGTAGATCTCGGACTTGGCGCCCACGTCGATGCCGCGCGTCGGCTCGTCGACGATCAGGACCTTGACGCCTTGCTCCGACAGCCAGCGTCCGAGGATGACCTTCTGCTGGTTGCCGCCGGACAGGTTGACGATGTCCTGCTTGCGCGAGGGCGTGCGCACCTTGAGTTTCTTGATGAAGGTCTCGGCGACCTCCACCTCCTTGCGCGGGTTGAGGATGCCGAAGCGCGCATGGTGGCGCCGCGAGGAGATGTTGATGTTCTCCTCCAGCGAACGTCCCTGAATGATGCCGTCATGCTTGCGGTCTTCCGAGCACAGCACGATGCCCGAGCGTATGGCCTGGTGCGGATCGGCCGGTTGGATTGCCTTGCCGTCCATGGTGATCGCGCCGCTCGAACGCGGGTCGGCAGCGTAGATCAGCCGCATCAGCTCGGAGCGGCCGGCGCCGATGAGCCCGAAGAAGCCGAGGATCTCGCCCGATCGAACTTCGAAGCTCGCTGGCTGGCCGAGTTTCTCGCCCGAGATCCCGTTGGCCTTCAGCCTGGTGCCGCCGATGGCGCGCGGCCGCCAGCCCCAGACGTTGGAGATCTCGCGCCCGACCATTTCTGCCACGACCTGCTCGCGGGTGACGTTGTCGAGGCTCGGGTGATGGGCAGCCAGCTTGCCATCGCGAAGCACGGTGAGGCTGTCGCAGAGGCGGAACACCTCGTCGAGGCGATGGGAGATATAGAGGATGACCTTACCCTCGGCGCGCAGGCGCTCGATCAGGGCGAAGAGGATTTCGCTTTCGCGCGACGACAGCGACGAGGTCGGCTCGTCGAGCGCGATGACACGGGCGTCGAGCATGATCGCCTTGGCGATCTCGACCATCTGGCGCTCGCCGATCGACAGCGTCTTCACCTTGCGCCGCGGGTCGATGTCGATACCGGCGGATTTCAGCTTCTCGTAGACCTCGGCGAACATCTGCCGGGACTGGATGACGCCCGCATTCGCCGGGAAGCGGCCGAGGCAAAGGTTTTCGGCGACGGTGAGCTCGGGGACGAGCTGCAGTTCCTGATGGATGACGATGACGCCGGCATGGAAGGCGTCACGCGTGGAGGCGTATTTCTGGACCTGCCCGTCAATGACGATGTCGCCGTAATCGGCATGCTGGTCGCCCGAAAGCACGCGGATCATGGTCGACTTGCCTGCGCCGTTCTCGCCCATCAGGCCGTGCACCGCGCCCTTCTCGACGCTGAAGGACACGTCCGACAGCGCCTGCACGCCCGGATAGGATTTCGAGATATGCGCAAATTCGAGAAATGACATCGACGGTCCTCCGACATGTCCGACGGCGGGCTCTGGGCCAACCGCCGGACTCCGTTCAATGCGTAGGCTTATTCGATGCCGAGTTCGGCACGGACCTTCTGGAAGTCGTCGCGCTTGGCGAGCGAGCCGGCGGTCAGGATCAGCTTCTCCGGCTCCTTGCCGTTGGCGATCCACTCATACATGTTGAGCGCGGTCTCGTAGCCGTGGCGCTTCGGCGAGATGATCACCGAACCGACGAAGCCGGTGGCGGTGGGCTTCTTGAACTCGTTGATCGCCGATTCCGCGCCGCCGATGCCGACGCCGATCATGCCGTCGGCGGGAATGCCGACGCTTTCCGAAGCGCGCACGGCGCCCAGCACCGCCTCGTCGTTCAGGCCGAAGGCGACCCACTGCTTGATGCCGGCATTCTTGTTGAGGACCACCGTCGCGGCGTTGAGCGCGGCTTCCGTGTCGGTCTTGGCCTGCGGAGCGTCGAAGATGTTCTCGGCCTTGAAGCCGTTCGCCTTGAGCACCGCGATCGCGCCATCGACGCGGTCGACCGCGGTCGGCAGCTGGTCGTAGGAGACGCGGATCGCGCCGACTTCCTCCGGCTTCCAGCCGCGTGCCTTCATCTCGTCGACGATGGCCTGGCCGACAGCCTCGCCGATCTTGGTCGCAGAGATGCCCATATGCGGGACCTCCTCGATCGGCTTGCCGTCCGCGTTGACCAGCCGGTCGTCGACCGTCATCAGCTTGAGGTTGTTGGCGGCCGCCTTGGCGACGATGCCCGGTCCGAGCTTGACGTCGGGGGTGCAGACGACGAAGCCCTGGGCGCCCTGGGCGCCGAGGTTGTCGATGGCCGACATCAGCTTCTCGCCGTCCTCGGCGCCGATCTTGACGAGGGTGAACCCCTTTTCCTTCGCTGCCTGGTCGGCGAACTTCCACTCGTCCTGGAACCACGGCTCCTCCGGCTGCTTTACGATGAAGCCGATCTTGGTCTCCTGCGCATAGGCGGAGGCGATGGTCGTGGCAGACAGGACGGCAAGGGCGCCCGCGACGAGCGCCGTCTTCAAAAATCTCATGATTTCCTCCCAAAGGTACCGGGCGCTCGGCCCGGATGCCCAAACGCTAGCGCCTTTTATCATACCAGTCAATTGCGCTGGTATGATAAATAAGCTAGCTTCATTTTTGGGTGGAGTTGCACGCAGTACGACGACCGCAGGTCGCATTGTCGGGTGCGCGGCGTGCACATAGAACCGGGATGGGAAAACCGGGGGAGGAATGGACTGATGGCCAATGCCACGGCCGAAATTGCGGTAGCAGCGCCGAAGCCGCGTCGGCCTCGCGTGATGCCGGACGTGGTGCGCGCCATCGCTTCCGAAATCCTCGCGGGAAACTATCCGGTGGGGTCGACGCTGCCCAGCGAGAACGATCTCGGCGCCGAGCACGGTGTCAGCCGCACCGTCATCCGCGAAGCCTTGAAGATGCTCGCCGCCAAGGGCCTGGTGCTCAGCCGCCCGCGCATCGGCACGGTCGTCTGCGACCGCGACAGCTGGAACATCATCGACCCGCAGGTGCTGGAATGGCACGCGCCCAACACGCTCGATCCGAAGCTGTTCGATTCCATTCTGGAGACGCGCCGCGCCATCGAACCGCTGGTCGCGGAACTTGCCGCCAGCCGCGCCTCGCTGCAGGAGATCGCCGACCTCGAGGCTGCCTGGAAAGGCATGGAGGCCGCCGGCAGCGACGTGGCGCGCTTCGCCCGGTCGGACGCGGCATTCCACCAGGTGCTCTACGCGGCCTGCCACAACCCGATCTTCCGCCAGATCGGCGGGCTGATCGAGACGGCGCTGAATTTCGCCCTGGAGGCCACCGCCAACTCGGTCGATCGCCGCGACGAGGCGGTGAAGGTGCACTTCGGCGTGGTCGAGGCGCTGCGCATGCGCGACGGCGACGCCGCGCGCAAGGCGGCGAATGAAATCCTGGATCTCGCCGCACGCGACCTCGCGCGCGCCAAGAACCAGAAAAAGTGACTGAACTGGCGCGAACATATTCGAGGGGCGACACCATGAAGATTACAGCGTTGAAGACCTACATCGTCCCGCCGCGCTGGCTGTTCCTCAAGATCGAGACCGATGAGGGCGTGAGCGGCTGGGGCGAGCCCGTGGTCGAGGGACGCGCGCATACGGTCGAGGCCGCGGTGCATGAACTCGCGGACTATCTTGTCGGCAAGGACCCCCGCCTTATCGAGGACCACTGGAACGTCATGTACCGCGGTGGTTTCTACCGTGGCGGGGCGATCCTGATGAGCGCGATCGCCGGCATCGACCAAGCGCTTTGGGACATCAAGGGCAGGGCGCTCGGCGTGCCGGTGCACGAACTGCTCGGCGGCAAGTGCCGCGACCGCATCAAGGTCTATTCCTGGATCGGCGGCGACCGCCCCTCGGATGTTGCCGATGGCGCACGGGACGTGGTGGCTCGCGGCTTCACCGCGCTCAAGATGAACGGCACCGAGGAACTCCAGATCGTCGACAGCCACGACAAGATCGACGCCGCGGTCGAACGCGTCGCCATGGTGCGTGAGGCGGTCGGGCCGCATGTCGGCATCGCCGTCGATTTCCACGGCCGCGTCCACCGCCCCATGGCGCGCGTTCTGGTTAAGGAACTCGAACCCTACCGGCTGATGTTCATCGAGGAGCCGGTGCTGAGCGAGAACCGCGAGGCGCTCAAGGAGATCGCCGCCCTGTCTTCGGCGCCGATCGCGCTCGGCGAGCGGCTCTACAGCCGCTGGGACTTCAAGAGCGTCCTCACCGAAGGCGTGGTCGACATCATCCAGCCAGACCTGTCGCATGCCGGAGGCATCACCGAATGCCGCAAGATCGCGGCCATGGCCGAGGCCTACGACGTTGCGGTGGCTCCGCACTGTCCGCTCGGGCCGATCGCTCTCGCGGCCTGCCTGCAACTCGATGCCGTGACCTACAATGCCTTCATCCAGGAACAGAGCCTCGGCATCCACTACAACAAGGCCAACGACCTGATCGACTACGCGAAGAACAAGGACGTGTTCCGCTACGAGAACGGCTTCGTCGCCATTCCCGACGGCCCAGGCCTCGGCGTCGATGTCGATGAGGACTACGTCCAGGAACGCGCCAAGGAAGGCCACCGCTGGCGCAACCCCGTCTGGCGCCACGCCGACGGATCCTTCGCCGAGTGGTGATCTGACGCGGCGATCAGGCGGGTTAGATATCTCGGGCTGTTCTTGCCTATCGCTTCGGGTGGTAGGTCGGGTGAGCCAGCCCTGCGGCTCTCTTGCCCGGCCACGATCGCGTGGGCAACTGGATGAGGCCGATCGACGCGATGATCATCATCGCCCCGATGCCGTTCATGACGCCCATCTGCTCGCTGAGGAAGATCGCCGCTGCCGCGGCGCCGAAGATGCTCTCGGCGCTCATGATGATGGCCGCATGCGAAGGCGGGGTGTGGCGCTGGGCGATGGCCTGCAGCGTGTAGGGGATCCCGGTCGAGACGATGCCGAGCACTGCAAGTTCGGGCGCAGCATTCCCGAGCGCCTGCACGCTTACTCCCTCGATGGCGAGGCCCGAACTCATCCCGACGATGGCGGCGAGCGCGAACTGGCAACCCGCGATGGCGAAGGGCCGTTCGAATTTGCGCATCGCGTCCGCGACGAGCACGATCCAGATCGAATAGAGGAGCGCCGAGACGATGCACATGGCGTCTCCCCAGCGTAATGCATAGAGGCCTCCGCCCATCAGCAGGATGCCGCTGATCGCCAGGCCGATGGACGGCACCAGTATGAGATCGGCCCGCTCGCGCATCATCAGCCAGGCGAGCACGGGGGTGAACACCACGGTCGTGTTGACCAGGAAGCTCGCATTGGTGACCGAGGTCCCGCCATATGCCCACTGCTGGGTCGCCAGCGCCAGCACGAAGACCACAGATATTTGTGCCAGCGCCTGCCAGAATTCGTCCGAATGATGCGATGAGGCCCTCGCCTCGCGCCAGACGAGCGGGGCGATGACGATTGCGGCGATGAGGCTTCTGAGGCCCATGGCGACCATCGGGCCGAGATCGTCGAGCACCGTTTTCTGGGCGACGTTGCCTATCCCCCAGCAAAACGCTGCGAAGAACAACAGCGCATTGGCTTGATATCGCAGCATAGCGGTCTCGCCGGATATTGAGAGCGGCCGGCAATCTGACGAATGCGGTTCCGCCGCTCTGCCTGTTCTTCTTGGTGCATTCGTGCGACGCCGGACGGTGCTGTCCGGCCGCGGATGCTTTAGCGGATGAGCGCCACTATCTCCTCTCGAAGGTCGTCATCCGGGGTCGGCCCGCGGCTCGCCAACTTCCCGCCGGCCAGGCCGATCATGTTGCCGTCGAGGTTTGCTATCTCGCGCTGAAGCTTCCTCTCCATCGCGATCTCGAAATCTCGGAGCGAGGCGACAGGTTCGATGAAGGCGTTGTCGCCGCCGATGACGGCGCGGGCGTAATAATCGGAGAGCGGTTCCCCGCCGTTGACGCCATTGCCGATGGGCAGGCCGTTGATCGTGATGCGGGAGCCTAGCGCCTCGGCCCGGGCCGGCTCGACCTCTTCCCCATCATTGTTGATGCCGTCGCCGGAAATATCGATGACCCGGCGCTCAGCCTGCCAGGGCAGACTCCTGAACTGATAAGAGCTGTAGCGCAGCGCATATGAAATCGAGGTGCGGCCGGCCCGGCTCCTGCGCGAGGGCTCGGCAACGAAGGAACGGATGGTCTCCGCCACCTGTTCGACAGATGCACCGGTGTCCAAGAGCGTCCACTTGACGACGATCTGGGCCATGCCTTCGCCCGACCATTCGAGATAGGTCACCGCGATCCGCTTGTGGGCGCCGCTGCGGATCGCCGCGAGCACGCTGGGGGAAAGCAGGGCGTCAGCGTATCCATCCCGCTGAAGGGCTACCTCGACTTGCGTCATCGAGCTGGAGACGTCCGCCGCGAGCACCAAAGCGAGGTCGACGGCATGGCCGGCGTCGGTCGCGGAGCCGTTCGATGCCGGAACAAAAGTACTCATCAAGGTCAGTGGCAGCAGACACGCCAGATAGCCAGTCGACTTGATTCCCATCGCCGATCTCCGCTCGTGCAATCTTACGTTGGGGAAAGTAGCAAGCGGGCGTCAGCGGGGCGCTTGTCTGGCGTTAGCGCAGCGTTAAAATGCAGCTTGCGGTCGAGGGTCCGACCTTAACCAAACAACTGCGCTGCGATCTGCGCCGGGACGACGTCATGCCGCTAGGCAGTCAACGCCCGATCAGAGTTTCGCTACTGGGCGGGGCACGTCTGCTCACCGCCGACGGCGAGGCCGTGCTCATTTCCGGCAGGAAAAGCCTCGCGCTCATCGCCTATCTTTGCCAGTGCCGGGGCATGTCCGCCTCCCGCGACAGGCTGGCGGACCTGTTGTGGAGCAATGCCGACAACCAGCATGCCAGGAACAGCCTTCGGCAGACCCTGGCCGCATTGCGCCGCGAGCTTTCTCCCTACGACCCCGATCTCCTGTTTTCCCGTCAGGACATGGTGGGGTTGCGGCCGCAGTCCGTCGAATGCGACGTACACGGATTCGTCAGGGCTGCTGCCATCGAACCCAGTGCTGATGGCCACGCCGTGGCGGAGGTCTACGCGGGCCCGTTCCTGGACGGGTTTTTCGCCGGAAGCGAGGTGTTCGAGGAATGGGCCTCGGCGGAGCGCGAGCGGCTCGCAAGCGTCGCCATCGTCGCCTTCGAACGGCTCGCCCGCCAGGCAAACGGTCGAAATGGCATCGACTATGCTCGCCGCCTGCTGTCGATAGAGCCGACGAGCGAAGCCTCCCACAGGCTGATGATTGAACTGCTGGCCGCCAACGGCCATCGCGACCTCGCCCTCCATCAATACGACCTGTGCCGGGACATGCTGCGCAAGGAATTCGGCGTCAATCCCAGCCCGGAAACCGAGAAGCTGCGGCAGGTGATCGTCGGCACTCCGCAGGCGGGGATCGTGCTCGACGCCAAGACGCAGAGGGTGGCCGACCACGCGCCGGAAACGGCCGGGCAGCGGCTGCCGGTCGGTGTCCAACTATTCGTCGGTCTGACGGGGAGCCAGGACGAGGAGCCTTTCTCTCGAGGATTGGCGCAGGACATCATCGCCGAACTGTCTTCGCACAAGACCTTCCTGCTTCGGTTCGACGACGTGTTGTACGATGCCAGGTCGCCAGCGCCGCGCATCGCCGAGATCGCCTCGAGGCTCGACGTCCGCTACCTGCTTTGCGGCAGCGTGCAGCGGATGAACGGGCGCATAAGGGTCAACGCGCAACTGATCGAAGCCGGCGCCGGCGACCATCTCTGGGCGGAGCGCTATGACGGGAGCGCGGAGGAACCACTGGACTTCCAGGACAGGGTTGCCCAGTCGATTGCCTTTGCCGTCCGGGTCCAGCTGCTGTTCATCGGCTGGGGCGTGCGCGACATTGCGCCGTCGGACGATCCGGAAGCGCGCGTCCTGATCAACCGGGCGGTCGTCAAATATTACGAAATGAACCAGAAATCGATGCAGGCCGCGATGGTACTGGTCGAGCGGGCGCTGGAGATAGAGCCGGCCAGCATCCGGGCCATGCGGATCCTTTCGCTCGCCACCTCGATCGGCATGGCGTTCGGGGCGATTGCCAGGACGCCGGAGAACCTGAAGAAGTCGATACGACTCGCGGAGGCCGCCGTCGCAGCGGTTCCGGAAGACGAGATCGCCCGCTGCGTGCTGGCATTCGCGCTCCTGAGTGCGGGCCGCCT
>MEEF01000095.1 GCA_001724355.1 Mesorhizobium sp. SCN 65-20
GGCCGCCTGCGCGGCAGCCGTGCGCGTCAGCGCGTTGAAAAGCGTCGATTTGCCAACGTTGGGCAGGCCAACGATGCCGCATTTGAAACCCATGGTCTTTTGGTCCTAGTGGAGCGGGATTTGTGGAGGGCTATGCCGGAATGGGTTCATGATCGTCAACCCACGTATTTGATGTCCGTCCCGCATATCCTCGGAGAGGAAGAACCTGCACTGCAATTCGATGGCGGAGGCGAGCAGCAGGCAGTCCCGCCACGAATACTTGTTCTCGAAATGCAGAAGGCGTGCCGCTGCAACGGTTTCGAGGTTAATGGCGGTGGTCCCGAAGAGGGCAAATCCGTCGATGATCGTGAAGATTGCCTCAGGAGGCTTGTTGCCTCGCTTGATGAGAACGTTGGTCACTTCATTCAGGACCTGAAGATTGGCCACGCCAAAGCCAGTGTGAAGGAGATAGCGCAGCCAATCTCCCGAAACAGTTGATTTTGGGGCGCTTCCTGCTTCAACAGCGTAAAGGAAGACGTTGCTGTCGATGAAGGTCCTATCTTTCATTGCGTTCTTCGGCGGTCGGCATGCGGCCGTCGCGCATCACGCTCCACTTGGGTCCGCTCAGTATGCGCTCCAGCGCCTCCATTTGGGCGTTGCGCGACATGGGAGCCGGAGGGGCGGATTTGTGGATGCTCGCCTCGATGAGTTCTGCAACAAAGCGCGACACGCTTTTCCCGGCTTTCGCGGCTTCAACGCGAAGTTCGTTGAGCACTTCATCCTTCATTGAGATTGTGACGTTTTTCATCCGAGCCTCCACACGAAAACACGAAGTTCGTGTGTTCGTGATATAGCGGCGGCGAGTGCGAAATTCAAGTTTTGGCGCATGTGAGGCTAAGATGAGCCGGACCGATGCGCAGCAAAGGCGAGATAGAGGCCCTCACTCCTTGCCGAGCAGCTTCTTCAGCATGGCGGCCATCGGGCCGGTTTCGGGAACCTTGACGGCGGGCTGGTTCGGGCGGGCCTGGCGGATGTGGCTCTGGGCCTTCGGCGCCTGCGGCTTGGGAGCCTTCGGCGGCGGGGTGTCGTCGGCGCTCGTCGGCTGCAGCAGGTCGCGCAGCCCGACGGTCACCTTGTTCATGAAGCCGCTGTCGTCGCCCTTGGCGAGAAGGCCGGCGCTGTCGGCGATGGTATCGAGCAGGGGCTCCAGCCAGTCCTTGTCGGCCTTGGCGAAATCGCCGAGCACGTGGCCGTGCACCATTTCCTTGACGCCGGGATGGCCGATGCCGATGCGGACGCGGCGGTAGTCCTTGCCGACATGCTGGTCGAGCGAGCGGATGCCGTTGTGGCCGCCGGCGCCACCACCGACCTTGACGCGCACCTTGCCGGCCACGAGATCGAGCTCGTCATAAAGCACGGTGAGCGCGGAGGGAGCGAGCTTGTAGAAGCGCAGTGCCTCGCCGACCGACTGGCCGGACAGGTTCATGAAGGTCTGCGGCTTGATCAGGATGATCTTTTCGCCGGCAATGTTGCCCTCGGCGATCAAACCCTTGAACTTCTTCGTCCAGGGCGAAAACGAATGGCGGCGGGCAATTGCGTCCGCCGCCATGAAGCCGACATTGTGCCGGTTGTTCTGGTATTGCGTACCCGGATTGCCGAGACCTGCAAAGAGCAGCATGTTCGGGCCCTCCGGGCACGTATTCCGATTACTCGGAGGCAGCAGCCTCGGCAGCCGTGTCTTCCGATTTCGAAGCCGACGTGCCGGCGATCGTCGCGATGGTGAAGTCGCGGTCGGAGATGACGGGCTTCACACCCTTGGGCAGCTTGACGGCGGAGATGTGGATCGAGTCGCCGATGTCGGTGCCGTCGAGGTCGACGGTGATGAACTCGGGAATCGCGTTGGCCGGGCAGTGGAACTCGACCTCGTGACGGACGATGTTCAGCGTGCCGCCGCGCTTGAGGCCGGCCGACTTCTCTTCGTTGATGAAGTGAACCGGGACCTGGACGTTGACTTCGGTGTTTGCGCCGACGCGCAGGAAGTCGACGTGCATCGGGAAGTCGCGGACCGGATCAAGCTGGTAGTCCTTCGGCAGGACCTTGATCTTCTTGCCATCGACGTCGATCGTCGCCACGGTGGTCAGGAAGCCGCCGCCATGGATCTTGTAGAAGATGTCCTTGTAGGACAGGGCGATGGCCAGGGGAGGCTGCTTGTCGCCGTAAATGACTGCAGGCACTTTGCCGTTGCGGCGAACTTCACGGGCGGACCCCTTACCGACCAGTTCGCGTGCTTCGGCCTTGAGCTCGTATGTTTCGCTCATGGCATTTCCTTTCGGGTTGTCTGGAGCGCCTACGGCCGGCTTGACGCCTCGTCCGTAAACGTCGAAAGCCGCCGGCTAGGGCGGCCTTCCGCCGCGTTGCCTCCAAGGGTGTCTACGCGGGTGGCGGCTCTATAGCGGAAGGTGGCAAAAAGTGCAACCGTCGGGGCAAGCCGGTGCTGGCTCCCCCAAGGCACGGCCGTGGCTGCTCGCGTAATCGCCATAGCACCTGTATCACGCCCGCTCGAAACACTCACGGCGACATTCCCAAGCATGCTAGACTTTCTCCCGGTCGACCTTTCCACGGCTACCATCCTGGTCCTCATCGTGGCCGCCTTCGTCGCCGGCTGCGCACGCGGCTTCTCGGGTTTTGGCGGGGCGCTGATCTTCGTGCCGGTGGCAAGCTCGCTGGTCGGCGCAAAGCTTGCGGTGCCGCTGCTGCTGATCGTCGATCTCGTCCTGACCCCGGGTCTAATCCCGAATGCGTGGCGCAACGCAGACCGTGGCAATGTCGGTGTCATGGCGATCGGGGCGGCAGTCGGCGTTCCAGCCGGCACCTTCCTGCTCACCCATGTCGACGGCGTGGTGATCCGCTGGGCCATCGTCGTTATCGTGGTGGTGCTGCTCGCGCTGCTCATGTCGGGCTGGCGCTATCAGGGCCGTCCCCATGCCTCGATGACTGCGACCGTCGGCCTGACTTCGGGGCTGTTCTCCGGTGCGGCGCAGGTGGGCGGGCCGCCGGTGGTCGCCTACTGGCTCGGCGGTGCCTTCCTGCCGCAGACTGTACGCGCCAACATTGTGCTCTATTTCGCGATATCGAGCGTGCTGTCGATCGCCAGCTACCTGGTCGCTGGACTGCTCACCTGGGAGACGGTGGGGCTGTCGCTGACGATCGGGCCGACTTTTGCGCTCGGCCTGTTCATCGGTGCGCGCCTGTTCGGCCGGGCCAGCGAAGCCACGTTCCGGCGCATCTGCTACGGCCTGATCGCAGCCGCTGCGATCATCGGCCTGCCCGCCCTCGACGGCGTGCTGCGGTGAAAGAGGGACGTCGGAGGCAGCGCTGCCTGATGACCGTTTTCGTTGAAGCGGCGGGCGTTTTCAAATAGAATTCACACATCGGGGGCATGGTGGACTCCCCGTGAGGCCTATGGCCCAAGTTCCGCCTTCGCTCTTGTTGTGCGGAGGAAAGACCATGCCCCGGATGATTTCATCGCAAGATCTGATCCGCCTCGTCGGCACCGAAAATTGCCCGCTGATCATCGACGTTCGTCGGGAGGCGGTTTTCGCCGCGGCGCCGACGCGGATCGCCGGCGCGCTGTGGCGCGATCACATGAAGGTGGACGAGTGGCTGCCGCTGCTGCCGCCCGACCGTAAAGTGGTCGTCTACTGCGGACACGGGCACAATGTCAGCGAGATAGCCCTGGCCAAGCTGTCGGCCGCTGGCGCGGATGCCGCCATGCTCGAGGGTGGCATGGAGGCGTGGGTCGCGGTCGATGGGCCGGTTGTGGCGCGCGAGGCGCCGATGCTTGAGGCTGGTTTGCCTAGGCCAAGCGAGTGGGTGACCAGGGCGCGGCCCAAGATCGACCGCATCGCCTGTCCGTGGCTGATCCGCCGCTTCATCGATCCGCTCGCCGTCTTCCATTTCGTCTCGGCCGAGTGGGTCAAGGACATCGCCGACGAGACCGGCGCCATCCCCTTCGACATCAAGGACGTGCACTATTCGCATCGCGGCGATGAATGCACCTTCGACACGCTGATCTCCGAGTTCGGCATCACCGACCAGGCAGTCCTGCATCTTGCCCGCATCGTTCGCGGAGCCGATACGGCGCGGCTTGATCTCGAACCGCAGGCGGCGGGTCTGCTCGCCATATCGCTCGGCCTGTCGGCGATCGAGGACGACGATCTCGTACAACTGGAAAGAGGCATGCCGATCTACGATGCGCTATACGGCTGGTGCCGTTACGCGACGGCCGAAACGCACAACTGGCCGGCAAAGACGGTTTGACATGGACACCACGCCGCCCAAGGCCGCGCACCCCTCCTTCGGGGAGACGACACGCACCTTCGCCGAGATCGGCCTCCTGTCGTTCGGGGGGCCGGCTGGGCAGATCGCGCTCATGCACCGCATACTGGTCGACGAGAAGCGCTGGCTCGACGAGCCGCGCTTCCTGCATGCGCTCAACTACTGCATGCTCCTGCCCGGGCCCGAGGCGATGCAACTCGCCACTTATGCCGGCTGGCTGTTGCACGGCATCAGGGGAGGGCTTGTCGCCGGGCTGCTGTTCGTGCTGCCCGGCGCGCTCGTCCTCACCGCGCTGTCGGCGATCTACCTGACGGTCGGCCACATCACCCTGGTTCAGGGGCTGCTCTTCGGCCTCAAGGCAGCGGTGCTCGCCATCGTGCTCGAGGCCCTGATCAAGGTGTCGAAGCGCGCCCTCAAGAACGGATTCATGGTGGCGCTGGCAATTGCCGCATTCGTCGCCATCGCTTTCCTCAAGCTGCCATTCCCGCTGATCATCCTTGCCGCTGCGGTGATCGGGGCGCTGATGCATCTGGCGGACCTCGGCCCTGTCAGTGCCAAGTCCGTCGATCAGGACGAAGTCGCCTATGAGATGCCCGAATGGACGAAACCGAGCGCACGGCGCTTCTTCACGACGCTCGCTGTCTGGCTCGCGACCTGGTTCCTGCCCCTGGTCTTGCTCTGGCAGGCGCTCGGCCCGACCAATGTGTTCACGACCGAGGCGGTGTTCTTCTCCAAGATGGCGACCGTCACCTTCGGCGGCGCCTATGCGGTGCTGGCCTATGTCGCCCAGCAGGCAGTCGAGGTCCACGGCTGGCTGAAACCGGACGAGATGCTGACTGGCCTAGGGTTGGCGGAGACAACGCCCGGACCGTTGATCTTGGTTCTGGTCTTCGTCGGTTTCCTCGGCGGGGCGCGCCTGTCGGCGCTTGCTCCGCTCGCCGGAGGTGCCGCGGGCGCGGCGGTGACGCTTTGGTTCACGTTCGTTCCGTGCTTCCTCTGGATCTTCGTCGGCGCGCCCTATGTCGAGACGGTGCGCAACGTGCGTTGGCTGTCGAGCGCATTGGCCGCCGTGACCGCTGCAGTGGTCGGCATCATCGCCAACCTGGCCGTCTGGTTCGGCCTTCATGTGCTGTTCGGCAACTTCAGGGAGGTCGCCTGGGGGCCGCTGATGCTGCCTGCGCCCGATCTCGGCCAGTTCGACTGGGTAGCGGCAGGCATTGCCGTCGGCGCCGGCCTGGCGCTGATCCGGTACAAGGCCAACATGATCGTGGTTCTGGCCGTCTCGGCACTGGCCGGGATGGCCTGGCAGATGGCCTGACGGCGACCGTTCCACCAGGATGCGAAAAGGCCCGCCCCGGAGTGCGGGACGGGCCTTTGAATGCAACAGCCGGGAGGCTGGCGAACTTAGTCGAACAGGCTCGAAACCGACTCTTCGGTCGCCGTGCGCGAAATCGCCTCGCCGATCAGGTCGCCGATCGAGACGACGCGGATGTTGTGCGCGTCCATGACGGCCTGGGTCGGCTGGATCGAGTCGGTGATGACCAGTTCCTGCAACTGCGAACCGGTGATGCGGGCAACGGCGCCGCCCGACAGGACGCCGTGGGTGATGTAGGCGGTGACGCTGGTGGCGCCCTTGGCGAGCAGCGCATCGGCTGCGTTGCACAGCGTGCCGCCGGAATCGACGATGTCGTCGACGAGCAGGCAGTCCTTGCCGTGCACTTCGCCGATGACGTTCATCACCTCGGATTCACCCGGACGCTCGCGGCGCTTGTCGACGATGGCGAGCTGGGCGTCGATGCGCTTGGCCAGCGCGCGGGCGCGCACCACGCCGCCGACGTCGGGCGAGACCACCATGACGTTGTTCAGCTGCTTGTACTTGGCCTTGACGTCGCGGGCCATGACCGGGATCGAGAACAGGTTGTCGGTCGGGATATCGAAGAAGCCCTGGATCTGGCCTGCATGCAGGTCGAGCGTCAGCACGCGATTGGCGCCGGCGCGGGTGATCATGTTGGCGACCAGCTTGGCCGAGATCGGCGTGCGGCCCGAGGCGCGGCGATCCTGCCGGGCATAGCCGAAGTAGGGGATGACCGCCGTGATGCGCCGTGCCGACGAGCGCATGAAGGCGTCGATCATGATGAGAAGTTCCATCAGGTGATCGTTGGTCGGGAAGGCGGTCGACTGCAGGATGAAGACATCCTCGCCGCGCACGTTCTCCTGGATTTCCACGAAGATTTCCTGGTCGGCAAAGCGACGAACGCTCGCCTTGCCCAGCGGAATGTTGAGATAACGTGCGACAGACTCTGCCAGCACCCGGTTGGAATTGCCCGCGAAGAGTTTCATACGTCGATCCTGGGAAGTGAAATATGAGCGGGCTTTTAGCGGCCTTGGCTCGTATTGCAAGCGGACTCGCCCGCGGAACCCCAAAAAAGCGACATGCGTAACGGAATGTTGCGCCTAGCCTGGCCGCGCAGCCATCCAGGTTGCGAGTTGGTCGATCGTCTGATCGGCGATCGCCTGCATGGTCGAAGGTACGACCGCCGGCCAGCCATCGCCGGTACCGGCGGAGGTCGCGGTCTGCTGGCCGTTGATGCGGTGGAGCCTGGTGCCAGCGGAGTCATAGACGTCCCAGACATAGACGACGGTGGTGTCCTTGCCCTCAGTCATGGCCGAGAAATAGCCGCGCATGATGATGCCCGGAGGCGTGGTGTCGGTGCTTCCGGCCAGTTTGATGCCGCGGGCGCGGGCCTTGGCGCCGAGCCTTTCGGTGAGCGGCGTGGCCGCCTCGACTGGCGTGCCGACGAGGGGAGCGAACTGCACGCGGATGTTGCTTGTGATCGCGGCCGTTTGCGGCGGGGCGGGTTGCGTGGGGAGGCCGGTCTGGGCCGACAACGCCGCGGCGGCAGTAGTGTCGGTCGCCTCTGCCTGGGCGAGGGCGGTCGACTGGTCGGTGGGGGCGATGGCCGACGGTTCGAGCACGTCCTTAGCGCTGGTGCATGCGGACAAGGCCGCTGCGACGAGGAGCCAGCCGGCGGCAACCATGCGACGTCTCATGTGTCCGTGATCCCCCTCAACGCCCATTTGGAGTCACCGCACGATCAGGTCGAGGCCATGGCGCGAAAGCGACTTCGGCGCCGCTTCGGTGGTGAGATAGGTACGGCCCAACGACATGGCGGTCTCCGTTTCGGAATCCGCGATGATCATGTGAGCGAAAAGCGTCATGTTCGGAGCGATCGGCTCGGCGTTGCCCTGGTAGAACATCGGGATGTCCATCCAGGACGGCGCGAAACTGGCACCGACCGAATAGCCGCAAGCATTGAGCCGGTGCCTGGTGAGGCCGTGCTGCTCAAGCGAACGGGCATGCGCGTCGAAGACGTCGCCGAAGCTGTTGCCCGGCGTCATCGCCTTTTCGACTGCGTGCAGGGCGGCAAGGGCTGCGTCATAGAGTTCCTGGTGGCGCTTGGAGACCTTGCCGGTGAGCGCCGTGCACATCAGCGGCGCGTGGTAGTGGTGGAAGACCCCCGCCCATTCGAGCGTCAGCTGGTCGTTCTTGTTGAGCTTGCGGCGGCCGGACTTGTAGCGGCACAACAGGGCGTCCGCGCCGGAGCCGATCACGAACTCGTTGGCCGGGTAGTCGCCGCCTCCGGCGAAGATCGCTCCCTGCATGGCAGCAAGGATCTTCGCCTCGTCGCCGCCCTGCTTGATGAGCGGAAGTGCTGCATCGAGGGCGTCGTCGCCGAGGGCGGCGGCTTTCTCTGCCTTCTCGATCTCCGCGGGGCTCTTGAACAGACGCAAGCGGCTGACGATGCCCGAGGCATCGACGATCTGGCCGAAGGTCTGGAGTTGCTCGTCGAGGCGGCGCCCGTTGAATGCCGTAAGCCCGTGTGTGTCGTATTCGACGCCGATGCGGGCGCCGAGCAGCCCGAGATCGTTGAGAAGGTTGCGCAGGTCTAGCGTCGGGTTAGAACCCTCCCGGTCGGTCCAGAGCACAATGTTCTCGATGGTCGAGGTGTGGCGCGCCTGGCGGAGATCGGCCGAGCGGGTGAGCAGCGTCATGAAGCCGTCCGCCTTCAGCACCAGCGACTGGAAATGGCAGAAGCCGAAGGTGTCGTAGCCGGTCAGCCAGTACATGCTCTCCTGGGCGAAAAGCACGATGGCATCGAGCTTCTTCTCGGCCATCTCGATCATCAGGCGATCGCGCCGGGCGTCGAATTCGGATCGTTCGAAATGCAGCGCCATACGGTCAGTCCTCCAATGCGATTGCCGAAATCTGTCGCCCGTAGTCGGCTTCCTTGCGGTGCGTGGTGCGCCGGTAGGAATAGAAGAGATCCTCGTCCCGATAGGTGCACAGGCCGAGCATCTCGGCCGAGACGCCGGCGCGCTTGAGCCGGTCCACCGTGTAGAGATTGAGGTCGAACATCGAGTGCCCGGCGGTTTCCGACGGCGCGAAGTAGCGGGCGTTGGCATCGTCCGCCTCGATGAAGCGCTCGACGAATTCAGGCCCGACCTCGTAGCTGGCAGCGCTGATCGCGGGGCCGAGCACCGCAAGGATGCGCTCGCGCCTGGCGCCCAGGCCTTCCATGGCGACGATGGTGTTTTCGAGCACCCCCATGAAGGCGCCCTTCCAGCCGGCATGGGCGGCGCCGACGACGCGCGCCTCGGGGTCGGCGAAGAGCACGGGGCCGCAATCCGCCGACGATGCGCCGACCGCGATCCCGGGCCGGTTGGTGACGATGGCATCGGCCTTGGGGCGGTCGCCCGCGAACGGGCCCGTGGCCACGATCACGTCGGGGGAGTGGATCTGGTAGGCGGTCAGCAGCCGGTCGGGCGCTACGCCCATCCATTCGGCGACGCGGCGACGGTTCTCCGTGACGAGCGACTGGTCGTCGTCGGAACCCGTGCCGATGTTGAGCCCCTCGTAGATCCCTTGGGAAACCCCGCCGATGCGGGTGAAATAGCCGTGGCGGATGCCGCTGGCTTCCGCGCTGGCGAGCAGGTTGGACCGGATCGGGTCCAGCTTCGAGTCGTTCAGCATTGCGGGTCTTGTCATCTGCGGGGGCGCTTTCGTCAAGGCAGGGGCGGCTCGCGCCGCTCCGGCCTCAGGGTCGTGAGCGCGGACAGTGACGCAGCCGCAAGCGCGCTGTCAACTGACGCAGGGGAAAGGGATTTTGATGCCGCGGGGCATGACCGCGAGCGCTTTGAACAAGGTGCCCATGGCGTCCGGGCCGGCCAAGCGCTCGACTTCCGAGCGGATCTTCTCGCGTGCATTCTCGTCCCCCCTCGCACCAAGCGAACCGGCGCGTTCGAGCAGTCCCAGGGCGAGCAGGAACTCGCCCTGGGTCGTCCCATGTGCCTCGAGGCCATGCGCCCTGGCCGCGGTCGCGAGCGCCGCAAAGTCCACATGCGAGGTCAGGTCAGCCTCGCCGGGATTTGCCAGCACGTCCTCGTATCGATGCTTGCGCAGCGCCTGCAGCGTATCGCCGAGGCCCGGCCGCAGATGGCCGTAGTCGAAGAACAGGCCGGCGCCGCCATACACGGCGATGCGCTCGGCAATTGTTTCCATCATCGCCGTGCGCGCCGGCGCGAACTCGAAGATCGTACCTGCCGCAGCAGCGGCAGCCTCGGGAGGGAGAATTGCCGCGTCGATCCTGGCGGGACCGGCGGCGAAGGCGAGTTCGCCGCTTGCGTCGATGCCAATAGCGCGTTCGTTCCAGCCATCGGCGGCCTTGACGAACTGGCGTGTCGGAATGGCGTCGAAGAGCTCGTTGCCGACGATGAACAGCGGCGATTGCGGCAGCGTGGCGATGCTCTCGTGCCAGGCGACGTTCACGCCGCTTGCCGCAAGCGTCGCCTTCTGGACGTCGCGCAGCCGGGGGCTGGTTTCGATCAGGGCGACGGAGGCGCTGCCCAAGAAGGCGGTATCGAGCCTGCCGAGGACGCGCAACATGTCCTTCATGAGCGTTCCGCGACCCGGCCCTATCTCGGCGAAGGTCGCACCTGCGGGACTGCCGCTCGCCTTCCAAGCCGAGTACAGCCAGACGGCAACAAGCTCGCCGAACATCTGGCTAATCTCGGGCGCGGTGGTGAAATCGCCGGCCACGCCGAAGGGCTCGCGCGTCGTGTAGTAGCCGTGTTCGGGATCGAACAGGCAGGTCGCCATGTAGTCGGCGACACTGATCGGCCCCGAGGCGCCGATCAGCCGTGCGATGCGCTGCTTCAGCGGCGTCATGCGGGGCTGGCGGCGTGCGTCACCAGCTTGGCCGACATCATCGCCCAGATGCCGATGAGCACCATCGGCAGGGACAACACCATGCCCATGGTCAGCCAGCCGCCGAACAGGAAGCCGATTTGCTGGTCCGGTTCGCGGAAGAACTCGACGAAGATGCGCGACAGGCCGTAGCCGCAGACGAAGGCGCCGGCGACGAAGCGCGGCGTCATAAGCTTGAGCCGGGAATGGGTGAGGAAGCGCAGCACGAGGAACAGCACGAGGCCCTCGAGCAGGGCTTCGTACAACTGGCTCGGATGGCGGGGGAAGGGGCCGCCATTGGGGAACTGGAAGGCCCAGGGAACATCCGATACCCGGCCCCAGAGTTCCGAATTGATGAAATTGGCGACGCGCACCAGTCCGAGCCCGACAGGCACGCCCGCGGCAATGACGTCGATCATCGACCAGACGTAGATACCGTGCTTGCGGGCGAACAGTATCATGGCGAGAGTCACGCCGATCAGGCCGCCATGGAACGACATCCCGCCCTCCCAGACGGCGAGCATGTCGAGCGGATTGGCGATGTAGCGCGCGAAGTCGTAGAACAGGATGTAGCCGATGCGGCCGCCTGCCACGATGCCGATTGCCGCCCAAAGCACAAAGTCGTCGAGGGCCTCGGGTTTCATCGGCGGCTGGCCGTTCGGCCACAGGCGCGGGTTCGTCACCAGTCGCTTGCCGTACCACCAGGCGAACAGGATGCCGACAATGTAGCCAAGGCCGTACCAGCGCACGGCCAGGGGGCCGACCTGGAAGATCACGGGATCGATGTTCGGGAAGGTCAGTGCTGCCAGCTGAAGGGCCAGATATTCGCTCAATTCAATCTCCGGAAACACGCGATCGCGCGCGGAACATGGGGCAGGGTTTTGGCATGGTCAAGGCGGCCCGAGACCGCTCACCAAGATGTCATTCGATACAAGATCAAATTCGCACGCCTGTCGCTTTTCGGCGCCAGGCTGCAGTATTCGAGTTCATGCATCTGGATATGACGGAAACAAGGCTAATCATCGAGGCGAGATATTCCGCGTTCACAACAGCGCACCCTTCTGGTGACTGGAGAGTTCGCTTCTTCACGCTGATATCTGCGTCATTCTTGGCAAACAAAGGGCCGAACAAGGCTCCGATGTGCAGTGAAACCTTGCGGATATGCGAGGTCTGGGCTGGATCGTGGTAACATCCATCCGCGCAGGATCGAACGACGCACCCCTGCGGTCGCACTTGCATTCCCGGGCTCGCCCCACTACGTCGAAAACTGCAACGCGAGGGCATGTCATGACCACCGGACCTAACCGCATCCTGGACGAGTTCGCCAAGCTGATGACCGATGCCGCCGGTGCCGCGCAGGGTGTGCGGCGCGAGGTGGAAACCGCGTTTCGCTCGCAGGCAGAGCGCGTGATGAATTCGCTCGAGGTCGTGCAGCGCGAGGAATTCGAGGCCGTTCGCGACATGGCGATCAAGGCGCGCGCCGAGAACAAGGCGCTCACCGCGCGCATCGAGGCCCTCGAGGCGACGATCGCCTCGCTCACCGGCAAGGCCGGCGAGGCGGCTACACCGGCAGCGTCGCCGAAGCCCCGCGCGAAGAAATAATTCGTTAACTTTTCCACAAAGCGCCAAACGAAAAAGTGCTTTGTCGTGAATCCCTTACAGGCTCTTCATGAGCCTGTGCGGCAGCCTGTTTCCACATCCGAATGCGGCAGTGCGAAAAATTGGGCTGTTCACGCGACTCCCGATCAATACACTGAATTTACTGCACGATTCGGAACGGAATCGTGCACCGGATGTCGCGGTCAGGCTGGGAGGTATTGAGTCCGGCAGCGTCGCTCGTCCGAGTTC
>MEEF01000096.1 GCA_001724355.1 Mesorhizobium sp. SCN 65-20
GTTCACCGGCAACTCCTTCAACGAAGGCGTCGGCCTCGGCCATGTCGTGCTGCACGAGCCGCGCATCGTCGTCACCAACCTGTTCAACGAGGACAGCGAAGAGGAACTGCGCCGGCTCGAGGATGCGCTCGGTTCGCTGCGCCTGTCGATCGACGACATGCTGGAACGCCGCGACGTCGCCTTCGAGGGCGAGCACCGCGAGGTGCTCGAGGCCTACCGCATGTTCGCCAACGACCGCGGCTGGGTGCGCCGCCTCGAGGAGGCGATCCGCAACGGCCTGACCGCGGAAGCCGCGGTGGAGAAGGTGCAGAGCGACATGCGCGCGCGCATGCTGCACATGACCGATCCCTATCTGCGCGAGCGGATGAGCGATTTCGACGATCTCGCCAATCGCTTGCTGCGCCAGTTGATGGGTCGCGGCCCGGAAAGCGTCGCGGCCTCGTTGCCCAAGGACGCCATCATCGTCGCCCGTTCGATGGGCGCTGCCGAACTGCTCGACTATCCGCGCGACCGCCTGCGCGGCCTTGTGCTCGAGGAGGGGGCGGCAACCAGCCATGTCGTTATCGTAGCGCGCGCCATGGGCATCCCCGTGGCTGGCCAGATGAAGGGCGCCGTTTCCATGTCGGAAAACGGCGACCCGATCATCGTCGACGGCGACGAGGGCACCATCCACCTCCGGCCGCAGTCGGACCTCGAGGCAGCCTATGCCGAGAAGGTACGCTTCCGCGCCCGCCGCCAGGAACTCTACCGCGAACTGCGCAAGAAGCCGACGGAGACCAAGGACGGCGTCAAGGTCGACCTCCTGATGAATGCCGGCCTCGCCGTCGACCTGCCGCAGCTCGCCGAAGCGGGTGCTGCGGGCATCGGCCTGTTCCGTACCGAGCTGCAGTTCATGGTGGCCTCGACCTTCCCGCGCGCGGAGGCGCAGGAGAAGCTCTACCGCGACGTGCTCGACACGGCGAAGGGCCGCCCGGTCACATTCCGCACCATCGACATCGGCGGCGACAAGGTGCTGCCCTACTTCACGGGCTCGGCCCAGGAAGAAGAGAACCCGGCGCTCGGCTGGCGTGCCATCCGCCTGACCCTCGACCGTCCCGGCCTGCTGCGCACCCAGGTCCGCGCGCTGCTCAAGGCGGCCGGCGGGCGCGAGCTCAAGGTCATGCTGCCGATGGTGACCGAGCTGTCGGAGATCGCCCAGGCGCGCGAGATCATCGACCGCGAGGTGCGCCACCTGTCGCGCTTCGCCCACCACCTGCCGACCAGCCTCAAGCTCGGCGCCATGATCGAGGTGCCGGCGCTGCTCTGGCAGCTCGACGAGCTCATGCAGGCGGTCGACTTCGTCTCAGTCGGCTCCAACGACCTGTTCCAGTTCGTGATGGCGGCCGATCGCGGCAACACCCAGCTGGCCGACCGTTTCGACCCGCTGTCGGTGCCATTCCTGCGCGTGCTCAGGCAGATCGCCGAAGCCGGCGACCGCAACCACACGCCGGTTACCTTGTGCGGCGAACTCGCCGGCAAGCCGATCTCGGCCATGGCGCTGCTCGGCCTCGGCTACCGCTCCATCTCCATGTCGCCGGCCTCGATCGGCCCCGTGAAGGCGATGCTCACTGAACTCCCGCTCGTGGAACTCAAGCAGTTCTTCGACGAAAACCTTTCCGGACCTGCGGCCAACCTGCCGATGCGCGCGTTGCTCCAGGCCTTTGCGGATGACCGTTCCATACCCCTATGATCAGCCTGCCTCGCGACCGAATGGACCAAGTCGTCAAGCGCTTCGACATGCTCGAAGCCCAGATGGCCGCTGGCCCCGACCCAGAAGCCTATGTGAAGATGGCGTCGGAGTATTCCGACATCCAGGACCTCGTCGGCAAGATCCGCGCCCTGCGCGGTGCCGAGCAGGAACTGGCCGATCTCGACGCCATGCTGGGTGACAAGGGCACCGACGCCGAGATGCGCGCGCTTGCCGAGATGGACAAGCCCGAGGTCGAGGACCGCATCGAGGAACTGCAGCGTGACATCCAGATCCTGCTGCTGCCCAAGGATGCGGCCGACGACAAGAACGCCATTCTCGAAATCCGCGCCGGCACCGGCGGCGACGAGGCGGCTCTTTTTGCCGGCGATCTCTACCGCATGTACGAACGCTACGCCGCATCGAAAGGCTGGCGTTTCGAGGTCGTTTCGGCCAGCGACGGCGATGCCGGCGGCTTCAAGGAAATCATCGCCGGCGTCTCCGGCAAGGGCGTGTTCGCGCATCTGAAATTCGAGTCGGGCGTCCACCGCGTCCAGCGCGTGCCGGCCACGGAGGCCAGCGGCCGCATCCACACTTCCGCTGCCACCGTCGCCGTGTTGCCGGAGGCCGAGGAGGTCGACATCGAGATCCGCGCCGAGGACATCCGCATCGACACCATGCGCGCCTCGGGTTCGGGCGGCCAGCACGTCAACACCACGGATTCAGCCGTGCGCATCACCCACCTGCCCACCGGCATCATGGTGGTGCAGGCGGAGAAGTCGCAGCACCAGAACCGGGCGCGGGCCATGCAGATCCTGCGTGCGCGCCTCTACGACATGGAGCGCAGCCGCGCCGACGAGGAGCGCTCGTCCTCGCGCAAGTCGCAGGTCGGCTCGGGCGACCGTTCCGAGCGGATCCGCACCTACAATTTTCCGCAAGGGCGCCTCACCGACCACCGCATCAATCTGACGCTCTACAAGCTCGATCGCGTCATGATGGGAGAGCTGGACGAGGTCGTCGACGCGCTGATCGCCGACCACCAATCGAAGCTGCTCGCCGACATGGGTTCGGATGCCTGAGAACGGCCGTCCGCTTGGCGAACTTCTGCGCTACGCGCGGCAGAAGCTGTCGGACGCCGGCATCGCCGAGTCGGGGCTCGAGTCGCGGCTAATAGTCGAACATTTCTCCGGGACGACGCGTGCGGATGCGATATCCTCGCCCGGCAAGGTGGTCGGTGTGAGTGCGATCGAAACTGCGCTCGATCGTCGCATCGCCGGCGAGCCGGTGCACCGCATCCTTGGCTTCCGCGATTTCTATGGGATGCGCCTCGAACTTTCCGCTGAGACGCTGGAACCCCGGCCCGACACCGAGACCCTGGTCGACGCGGTCCTGCCCTTCGTTCGCGAGACCGCTGAGCGCGAGGGTGCCTGCCGTATCCTCGATCTGGGCACCGGCACCGGCGCCATCGCACTCGCCCTCGTCGTCCAGGAACCGCGGGCCACCGCGATTGGCGCGGATGTCTCCGACGATGCCCTTGCGACCGCCGCCGCCAACGCCGCGCATCTGGGTGTCTCGCAACGTTTTTCTGCGATAAAATCCAATTGGTTGGCAAATATCGAGGGGCGCTACCATTTAATCGTCTCGAATCCTCCCTATATTCCTTCATCAGAGATCGAGGATTTGCAGGACGAGGTTCGCAACTTTGATCCGCGGCGCGCACTGGATGGCGGCCCGGACGGTCTCGAGCCATACAGAGACATTGCGTCAGCTGCCGAAGATCACCTTGAACGGGGTGGTTGCGTAGGTGTGGAGATCGGCCACGACCAGAGGCCGGACGTGACGCACATATTCGAGCAGGCCGGCTATCGGCTCGTCGCCCAGCACAAGGACCTGGGCGGCAATGACCGGGTGCTCGTATTCAGTCGGTGAAGGCCTTGTGGCACCGCAAAAAACCGCTTGGCAAGGAAAAAGAATGCCGCTAGGTTCCGGACAACCGGATGAGACGAAGCAGGCAGCACTGTAAACGTTCGGTTTCCCTAGGAAACTTGCTGCCTTCTTGCGTAGACGACGCTCTAGCTTCGTGCGGGGATCGTTCGGCAGACATGTAACCGACAAAGGACGGCATGTGGCGCCAGCGCAGTCATTGCGGGCGAACACCAGCGGAAGGACACGGACCGGCTGTCTTGAGGACAGCGGCGGTTCGCAGCTAGATTTCAACACGAAGAGAATCTGATGAGGCCACAACAGCAGAACAGGCGTATGCGCGGGCGCAATAACAACAACAATAATAACAATAACAATAACAACAATAACAACCGCAAGGGACCGAACCCGCTAACGCGCAATTACGAGAGCAACGGACCTGACGTTAAGATCCGCGGCTCCGCGCAGCAGATTGCCGAGAAATACGCGACGCTCGCTCGCGACGCGCAGAGTTCCGGCGACCGCGTTATGGCCGAGAACTACCTGCAGCACGCAGAGCACTACAACCGCATCATCGCAGCCGCGTTGGCGCAGATGCCGATCCAGCATCAGCAGCAGCAGCGCGACGACTTCGACGCCGACATGGACGACGAGCGCGATGAAGAGGCGGTCGGCAACGTCGCCGAGGCGCAGCCGATGCAGCAGCAGCCGTCGCAGGCACAGCCCCCGCTCAACGGCACCGGCCCGCAGCCTGAGATCGAAGGCACGCCCGCCGAGGTTGCGCTGAATCCGGAAGCGGCCGGCGAAGGCCAGCCGCGCGAGGGGCGCCGCGAGCGCGGCCGCAACCGCCACGAGGGCCGTCGCCACGAGCGTCGCCCGGTCGAGCAGCAGGCTGAGCCCGCACAGGCCGAGGTTCCGCAGGTCGAGGCTCCGCAGGCCGAAGCGCCCGTCGTCGCAGAGCAGCCGCAGGCAGCGGTTGCCGAAGCAGCTCCCGCCACAGCTCCCGAGGGCGAGGCAGCACCAGCGCCGCGCCGCGGCCGCCGTCCGCGCCGTGCAGCCGCCGACGCGCAGCCCGAGGGCGAGGCCCCGGCCTCCGATGCAGGCCTGGCAGTCGCCGAGGGCTGATCGAAGTATTCGCCAGAGCGGCGAAGCATTGTCGAACATGATGAAACGGCGGGGGCTAGGTTCCCCCGCCGTTTTTTTTGTTTTTTGACTTCGGTCAAAGCGTCTTGAGGGATATCGTCCTACTCCCCATATCACGCCCAACAGGGACCGGCCCGATTGGGCGGACCCGTCACCTTGAACCAGACCGGTGCCGCAAAGCGGGCCGGCGACGGAGTGGAGACAGATATGAATCTCGAGAAGTATTCCGAGCGCGTCCGCGGCTTCATCCAGTCGGCCCAGACCTACGCGCTTTCCCAGAACCACCAGCAGTTCACGCCCGAGCACATGCTCAAGGTGCTGATCGACGACGAGGAAGGCCTCGCCTCCTCGCTGATCGAGCGTGCCGGCGGCAACGCCCGCGACGTTCGGCTCGGGGTCGAGGCAGCGCTGAAGGCCATGCCCAAGGTCGAGGGCGCCAACGGCCAGCTCTACCTTGCGCAGCCGCTCGCCAAGGTCTTCGCGACCGCCGAGGACATGGCCAAGAAGGCCGGTGACAGCTTCGTCACCGTCGAGCGCCTGCTCACCGCGCTTGCCGTGGAGAAGTCGGCCAAGACCGCCGAGATCCTCGCCAAGGCAGGGGTGACCGCGCAGGCGCTCAATGCCGCGATCAATGAAATCCGCAAGGGCCGCACCGCCGACTCGGCGAGCGCCGAGCAGGGCTATGACGCATTGAAGAAGTACGCACGCGACCTGACCGCCGACGCCCGCGCGGGCAAGCTCGACCCCGTGATCGGCCGCGACGACGAGATCCGCCGCACCATCCAGGTGCTGTCGCGGCGCACCAAGAACAACCCGGTTCTGATCGGCGAGCCCGGCGTCGGCAAGACCGCCATCGCCGAGGGCCTCGCGCTGCGCATCGTCAATGGCGACGTGCCGGAATCGCTCAAGGACAAGCAGCTGATGGCGCTCGACATGGGCGCGCTGATCGCTGGCGCCAAGTATCGCGGCGAGTTCGAGGAGCGGCTGAAGGCCGTGCTCTCCGAGGTCACCGCGGCTGCCGGCGGCATCATCCTGTTCATTGACGAGATGCACACGCTGGTCGGCGCGGGCAAGGCCGACGGCGCGATGGATGCGTCCAACCTGCTCAAGCCTGCGCTCGCCCGCGGCGAACTGCACTGCGTCGGCGCCACCACGCTCGACGAGTACCGCAAGCATGTCGAGAAGGATCCGGCCCTTGCCCGCCGCTTCCAGCCGGTCTTCGTCGAGGAGCCGACGGTCGAGGACACCATCTCGATCCTGCGCGGCCTGAAGGAGAAGTACGAGCAGCACCACAAGGTCCGGATCTCGGACTCGGCGCTGGTTTCGGCCGCGACGCTGTCGAACCGCTACATCACCGACCGCTTCCTGCCCGACAAGGCCATCGACCTCGTCGACGAGGCCGGCTCGCGGCTGCGCATGCAGATCGACTCCAAGCCCGAGGCGCTGGACGAGATCGACCGCCGCATCATGCAGCTCAAGATCGAGCGCGAAGCCCTCAAGCTCGAGAAGGACGACGCCTCGCGCGATCGCCTGGAGCGGCTCGAGAAGGAGCTTGCCGGGCTAGAGGAAGAGTCCGCCGCGATGACCAGCCAATGGATGGCCGAGAAGGAGAAGCTCGGCGTTGCCGCCGACCTCAAGGGCCAGCTCGAAGAGGCCCGCAACGAACTCGCCATCGCCCAGCGCAAGGGCGAGTTCCAGAGGGCGGGCGAGCTCGCCTATGGCCGCATCCCCGAGCTCGAAAAGAAGCTCGTCGACGCCGAGGCTCGGGAGAGCCGCGGCTCGATGGTCGAGGAGACCGTCACGCCCGATCACGTCGCCCACGTGGTCTCGCGCTGGACGGGCATCCCGGTCGACAAGATGCTGGAAGGCGAGCGCGAGAAGCTGCTGCGCATGGAAGACGAACTCGGTGTCCGCGTCGTCGGCCAGGGCGAGGCCGTGCAGGCGGTGTCCAAGGCCGTCCGCCGTGCCCGCGCCGGCCTCCAGGATCCGAACCGGCCGATCGGCTCATTCATGTTCCTCGGCCCGACCGGCGTCGGCAAGACCGAGCTCACCAAGGCGCTTGCCGACTACTTGTTCGACGACGAGCATGCGATGGTCCGCATCGACATGTCGGAGTTCATGGAGAAGCACTCGGTCGCTCGCCTTATCGGCGCGCCTCCCGGCTATGTCGGCTACGAAGAAGGCGGCACGCTGACCGAAGCCGTCCGCCGCCGGCCCTACCAGGTGATCCTCTTCGACGAGGTCGAGAAGGCGCATCCGGACGTGTTCAACGTGCTGCTCCAGGTGCTCGACGACGGCCGCCTGACTGACGGTCAGGGCCGCACAGTCGACTTCCGCAACACGCTGATCATCATGACGTCGAACCTCGGCGCCGAATACCTCGTCAGTCTCGGCGAGGGCCAGGACGTCGACGAGGTTCGCGACGAGGTCATGGGCGCGGTCAAGGCGGCGTTCCGGCCGGAGTTCCTGAACCGCATCGACGAGATCGTACTGTTCCACCGCCTGCGCGAGCAGGACATGGACAAGATCGTCGCGATCCAGCTCAAGCGGCTCGAAAAGCTCCTGGCCGACCGCAAGATCGTGCTCGACCTTGCGCCAGACGCGATCGAGTGGCTGGCGCACAAGGGCTACGATCCGGCCTATGGCGCCCGTCCGCTCAAGCGCGTCATGCAGAAGGAACTGCAGGACCCGCTGGCCGAGCGCATCCTGGGCGGCGAGATCCTCGACGGCTCGACGGTCAAGATAACCGCTGGCTCGGACCGGCTCAACTTCCGGTCCAAGCCGACGCTCACGGCCGAAGAGGCGGCGTAAGAGCGCCCAGCTTGTTCCTCTCCCCCGTCGATCGGGGGAGAGGTGCCTCGTGTAGCGAGGCCGAGTCGGTCGACAGACCGCGTGGGGGAGACATGACACTCGACGAATACAACGCCTTCTGCGCCTCGCTACCGCACACGACCTATGTCGTGCAGTGGCGTGGGGCGCATGTCTGGAAGGTCGGCGGCAAGGTCTTTGCCATCGGCGGCCTGAATGACGGGCAGGGGACGTGGGTCACCTTCAAGGCCTCTGAAATGGCCTTCGACATGCTCAAGCAGCAGCCGGGGCTGCGGCCCGCACCCCACATGGCCTCGCGCGGCCTGAAATGGATCCAGCACGCCTCGAACGAGAGCATGGATGACGAAGGCCTGCGCGACTACATCCGCGAAAGCTACCGCATGGTCACCGCAAAGCTGCCCAGGGCGATCCGCCGCGAACTCGGCATGGCACCGTGAGCCGGCGGCCATTTTCATGCCCCGTTCATGCCTGAAGGGTTAGTCGGGTAGACGAATCGGGCGTTGCGGGGAACACTTCGCTCGCAGGGACATTGGAAAGCCAGTTACCGGAGAGAACGGCAACCATGTTGCGCAGGACATTCTTGCTGGCGGCCATAGCTGCCGGCGTGGCCGGACAAGCGACCGCCGCGGTTGTGCCCATGGGTGTGCAGGGCGAGCCGCCAGCGCGCGCGAAGCAGCTGCAGCTCGCGCAGGACGGCGACATCGAGATCTTCTACGACGGCCGCGGGAACCGCGTGCTTGTTGATCCCAACACCGGCAAGGTCATTGCCGTTCAGCCTCCCGAAACCCGCTACAATCGCCAGGCGCTGCGCCGCGAGTTGCGCCGCCAGGAACTGCGCGAGGACTACCGACAGGGCGACGTCCTGCTCGGGCCGGTCGAGGGGGGCAACTACTCCGACGACTATCCCGCACAGCCGTCCGACCCGTATTCCGACGACTACTACAACGACCCCAACGCCTTCCCCGAAGCGCCGGGGCCGCGCATCGTCGAGCGCGAGCAGTTGCAGGGAACGGACGACCAATTGGCGGTCCGCGAACCCCCGACGATTACCGAAGGGGCGATCGAGCCGTCCATTTCGGTCAGGGGCCGCGAAGACATTGCCGCCCTGCAGATATTGCTCGACCGCGCCGGCGCCTCGCCGGGGGTCATCGACGGCAGGTTCGGCTCCAATGTCGACAAGGCGCTGGCCGCCTATCGCGAACTGACCGGAACCAGCCTCAAGTCGACCGACGCCGAGGGCATCCGGCAGGCTCTGGCCGAGTCCGGCGGCGACGCCTTCGCCAACTATGTCATCACGCCCGAGGATGCGGCCGGCCCCTATGTCGCCTCCATCCCCGACGACTACGGCGAGAAGGCCAAGCTCGAGCGCATGAGCTTCACCTCGGTCACCGAGATGCTGGCCGAGCGCTTCCATATGGACGAGAACTATCTCAAGGCGCTCAACCCGGAGGCCAATTTCAACCGGCCGGGCACCATCATCAAGGTTGCCAATTTCGGCAAGCTGGTGAGCAGGCCGGTGGCGCGCATCATCGCCGACAAGGGGCTCAAGCAGGTCCGCGCCTACGACGAGGCGGGCAAGCTCGTCGCTGCCTATCCGGCGACCATCGGCTCGACCGACACGCCTTCGCCCACCGGCATCCATGCCGTGTCGCGCATCGCGCTCGACCCCAACTACACCTACAACCCGAACCTCAACTTCAGGCAGGGCAACAACGACAAGATCCTGACCATCCCGCCGGGCCCGAACGGTCCGGTCGGTTCGGTCTGGATCGCGCTCGACAAGCCGACCTACGGCATCCACGGCACGCCCGAGCCATCCAAGATTGGCAAGACCGAGAGCCACGGCTGCGTGCGCCTCACCAACTGGGACGCGCGCGAGCTGGCCAAGATCGTCAAGTCGGGCGTGCCGGTCGAGTTCATCGAGTAGGGCAGGGGCGGCAAGGGACGAACAGCCCGCAGTTCCTGGCCCTGCGGGCGCCAGTCTAGCCAGGGACACATCAAAACCGCTATTAGCCTTGCTTCGGGGCATTTCGGCCGAGAGGATTCTCGTGAGAATGGTTGTTCGATCGGTGCTGCTCGCATGCAGCCTTGCGGCAGTGGCCCTGCCGGCCCATGCGCAATGGCAGGCCGTCGAGAAGGTCGAGACCTACGCGGTCACCGGCAAGAGCGGTCCGGAACTCTATGCGTCGATCGGCCAGCGGGGTCCCGAAGTCGGCAACGGCACGCGCACGATCGCGCACACCAATTTCAAGCTGACATGGACGCGCAAGTACGAGCCGCAGCCGGACGGAGCGTGCACGCTTGTCGTCGCCAAGCCCAAGCTCATCATCACCTACATGCTACCGAAGCCGTCGGGCACTCTGCCCGAGGCTACCCGGCAAAGCTGGGATGTCTTCGCCGCCGGCGTGCACAAGCACGAACAGGTCCATGGCGACCACATCAAGGATATGGTCAAGGCGATCGAGGCGATCAGCGTCGGCTTCTCGGTACCCTCGGATCCCGGCTGCAAGAAGATCCGCACCGAACTCACCAAGCGTCTGGCCGAACTGTCGCTCGACCAGCGCCAGCGCAGTCGCGACTTCGATCGCGTCGAGATGAGCGAAGGCGGCAACGTCCACCAGCTGATACTCAACCTGGTGAATGGTCGATAAGACGCTTCGGCGCGACTCGTGACAGGCAGCCAGGTTCTGTTCGCTCAGTGAACGACGCCAAGTTCCCGCGCGACGACCTCGACCAGCTTGTCGAAGCCGGTCCCCGTGCCGGCGATGCGTGCCTGCATGGATCGGGAATCGCCGAGAAAGGCCATCTGCTCGGTGTAGACCATGCGCGTGAGTTGTCCCTCCGGCTGAAGCTCGACTGTCGCCATCGATGCCGAGACGCGCTGGCCGCCAAGGCTCATTTCGAAGCCGTAGATAATCCGCTGCCCGGGCAGGATGTCGAAATAATTGGCCCGGAACGTCAGCTCGGTGCCGTCGGGCATGCGCCAGCGCTTGGCTTCGGTGCCCTCGACGCGGAAGTCGAAGCAGTCTTCCAGGACGGTCCAGTCCGGGTGGCAGTCGTTCCATTGCTTCTTGAGAATAGGGTCCGACCAGAAGCGGAAGGCGTGGCGCGGACCGGCCGGCAATTCGCGTTCGATCACGAAGGTCGTGTGCTGGACCGCGTTCATGACGTGCTCTCTTCCTCGGGAAACGCTTTCATCGCTTCGGCAAGCCGGTCGAAGGCGGTGTTCATGGCCGCCTTGCGCGCCCGCACCCATTCGTCCATGTCCCTGAAGGCGTCCGGCTGCATGGAATAGGTCCGTGTACGGCCCACCTTCCGGGAGACGACGATGCCGCCGTCCTCCAGCACCTTGAGGTGCTTCAGCGCGGAGGGCAACCGCATGTCGTTCGGGCCGGCAAGTTCCTTGACCGTGGCGGGGCCGGCGCTCAACCGTTCCACCATGCGGCGGCGGCCCGTATCTGCCAGCGCCATGAACAGGCGGTCCAATTGGACGGCTTCCATCATGTCAGCGCCTCCTCGCCCAGGAATCGTTGCGGCATGGCCTCGCGATAGGGGAACATGAAGAAATACGGCCTTGCCTCCTCCAGCGCACGCCGGAACGAAGGCCGCTCAAGAAGCCGCTCGAGGTAGCCTGCGAGATTGGGTTGGTCGCTGCCGAATGGGTGCACGATCGAGGCGAAGAAGAGTGCGGGTGCTGCGGCGCAGTCGGCGATGGTGAATACCTCTCCGGTCGCCCATGTCCGTCCCTTCAACTGGGCTTCGATCATCGCGTAGGCGGTATCCAGACTGCGCCGGGCATCTGCCACGCCCACGGGGTCGTTGCCGCCGGCGGGCCTCAGCCTGTCGGTGACGATCTTCTGCATCGGCACGCTGACGTAGAGATCGAAGAACCGATCCCACAGCCTCGCGTCCATGCGGGCCTCCTCGTTTGCTGGCAGGAGCAGGACCGGGCCCGGATAGTGTCTCTGGACGTATTCGATGATGATGCTCGTCTCGGGGACTGTGCGTTCACGGGCCGCGTCGTGCAGGACCGGTATCTTGCCGACAGGCCATTTCTCCAGCAGCGCCCCTGCCGAACTGGGATCTCCGAGGTCGACGGTCACGGGCCGGAAGTCGGTCCCGTTCTCGTAAAAAGCGATCAGCACCTTGTGGCAGAAGGAGGCGAGGGGATGGAGGTAGAGCGTCAGGTTCATCGGGAGGATGTCTCAACAGTTTCCGTATTGGGAAACTATCTGTGCGGTCGCGAATTGGCAATAGAAAGTTTCCGTAGTTGGAAACTGTCTACGTCCCTACTGTCACCAACTGTCAGTAATGCGCGTGGACAAACCGCGCCGTTTTTCCACCCCCTCCGGAACTGCCCGTATGATTCCGCCCAGTTCCTCCCACGGGAACGCCGGTCGCGACGGTGATTGGGTGGGGAGGAGCCGGCGCCTCCGGCAGTGGGCTGACGTAGCCTGTTGCCCGGGGAGGTTCCGTCCGAGGGTTCCCCTCCGGGTACTACGGCCCGGGTGCGCTGGACGATGCGCTAGTGGAGCAGGGGCGCAAATGCCCCCGCTGCCGGAAGCGGAACGGACGGAAACAGAAATCGCCGGCGGGGCGTGGGTTCGCGCCAATTGCTTTCATTCGGAAGGCTCGGCCCCGCGCCCCGCTTCCCGAACTACCTCATCCTGAGCCTGTCGAAGGATGAGCTTGTCGAAGGATGACAATGGCCAGACCGGAAACGGGGCGTGGCGCAGATGACGTGCGCGTCTCCTTCTCCCCCTGTGGGAGAAGGTGCCCAACACAAGGATGGGGAAGGAAACGCAGGATGGACGAGCAATGAGCTGCCCCACTCCGTCCAACACCGCTCATCCGACCTCCCCCTCGACAAGCTCGGGGTCGGCCACCTTCTCCCACAAGGGGAGAAGGTACTTGCTGGCTCCGCGAAATCGCACTGCTGGTCGCTTCCCGGCGCGGATCGTCGCCCATAGTCTCCTCGGATGGACATGACCGAAAACGCCGCGCCCGCGACCAATGGCAACCACGTCTTCTGCCCGCCGGAGGCGCGGCGCTACGTGCTCGTCTCGGCCATACTCGCCTCGAGCATGGGCTTCATCGACGGTTCGGTGGTTTCACTCGCCATGCCGATCATCCGCGAGGATCTCGGCGCCTCGCTGGTGGATGCGCAGTGGATCAGCAACGGCTACATGCTCTTCCTCTCCGCGCTGGTCTTGCTCGGGGGCGCTGCCGGCGACGTCTTCGGCGTGCGCAACATCTTTGCCGCGGGCATAGTACTTTTCATGGTGACGTCCGCTGCCTGCGCGCTTGCCGTCGACGCGGACATGCTGATCGTCATGCGGGCCGCGCAAGGCGTCGGCGCGGCGCTGATGGTTCCGGGCAGCCTGGCGCTCATCGCGAAATCCTATCCCAACGCGACCCGCGGGCGGGCGATCGGGCAGTGGGCGGCGTTCTCGTCGCTGACCACGGCGATGGGGCCGTTCGTCGGCGGCATGGTGCTGTCGTTCGGCGCCGAGTGGATGTGGCGGCTGATCTTCGCCATCAACGTGCCGATCGGCTTGATCGCGCTCGCCATGCTGTTCTCCAAGGTGCCGCAGGATCGGCCGTCGTCGCGGCGCAGGCTGGATGTCGTCGGCGCTGTTCTCGCGACGGTCGGCCTCGGCCTTATGGCCTGGGGGCTGACGGCGCTCGGCCTGCCGGCGGAAGGGCAATTCCTGCCGTCCTGGCTCTGGATCGTGGTGGGTGCAGTGATCTTTGTCGTCTTCGTCCTGTGGGAGAAGCGGGCAAGGTCGCCGATGGTGAAGCTCGAACTGTTCCGCTCGCGCGCCTTCAGCGGCGCCAATCTCTACACGCTGGTGCTGTTCTTCGCTTTCAATGCGATCCTGTTCTTCCTGCCGATGACCGTCATTTCCGGCTGGGGCGCCAGGGAATGGGAAGCGAGCCTGCTGTTCGTGCCGCTGTCGTTGTTCATTGCCGCCCTGTCGAGCTACTCCGGCAGGCTGGCGGACGCCATCGGCCCGCGCCTGCCGCTCACCCTCGGCGCCGTCCTCGTCGGCATCTCCTATGCCGGGCTGGCACTTACGATGCCGCTGATGATGCTCTGGCAGGTGACCTTCCCGATCCTGCTGCTCAAGGGACTCGGCATGGCGATCGTCGTGTCGCCGATTTCGGCGGCGGTGATGCGGGCCACACCCGACGAGGACACGGGGCTCGCCTCGGGCATCAACAACGCGCTGGCGCGGGCGGCGGGGCTGATGGCGGTGGCCGCACTCGGCGCCGTGGCCGGCATTGTCTTTGCGCAGGTGTCTGGAAACGTGGTGGCCGGCGTCGAGTTCGGCGCGCTTCTGGCGGCACCGCTTGATCCCGCGGCAGAAGTGTTGCGGGTCCAAGCCACCAACAGTGCCTTCGAGGCGATCGCCTGGATTGCTGCAGCGATGTGCTGGTTGGCGGCGCTGGTTGCCTGGTTCACCCAGCCGTCATGGGAGAGGGCGGCTAGCCGCTGACCTTGTCGGTGCCGGCGACCTTGAGAGAATCCTTGTTCTCGTCCTTGAGCAGGTCGTCGATGCGCCCGCGCTCGCGCTTGAAGGCCTCCAGCTCCTCGCCGGCGAGCACCCGCCCGGTGGGCAGGCGGACACGCATCGGATCGACCTTGGTGCCGTTGACGATCAGTTCGTAGTGCAGGTGCGAGCCGGTCGAAAGGCCGGTCGTGCCGACATAGCCGATCACCTGGCCCTGGCGCACGCGCGCGCCGGGCACGACGTCCGGCGCGATCCGGCTCTGGTGGTTGTAGGAGGTCACATAGCCGTTGGCGTGCTTGATGATGGTCTGCTTGCCGTAGCCGCCGGCCCAGCCCGCCTTTTCCACGACGCCGTTGCCCGGCGCGATGATCGGCGTGCCGGTGGGCGCGGCCCAGTCGACGCCGGTGTGCATCTTCACATAACCCAGGATCGGATGCTTGCGGCCGCCGAAGCCCGAGGTGAAGCGGGCATTGGGCACGGGGTTGCGCAGCAGGAACTGGCGCGAACTGCGGCCGTCCTGGTCGAAATAGTCGACCGCGCCGTCTTCCATCTGGAAGCGGTAGAAGTTGCGCGTGTTGCCGCCGAAGGTCGCCGCGACATAGAGAAGCTCGGAATCCTCCGACACCTTGTCGTCGCTGTCGGGCTGCGAGAAGAACACCTCGATGCGGTCCGAGGCGCTGATGCGCGACTGGAAGTCGACGTCGGAGGCGAGCAGCCGCACCAGCTTGCGGGTCATGTCATCCGACATGCCGTAGGAATAGGCGGCTCGATAGATGCCGTCATAGACGCTCGGCAATGCGCCGCGCGGCGCGGCAACCGTCGGCGTGCTGTCGAAGGCGGTGGCGAGTTCCGGATTCGGTTCCGGCTCGTTGCCGGGCACGAACTGGTTGCGGTCGTCGAGCGCGATGGTCAGGATATGCTGGGTGCGGTCGTAGACGCTGGTGCGGACGATCTTGCCGACGTCGCCGCGCACCTCGAGCCCGACCCGCAGCACGGTGCCTGCTTTGAGCGCGGTCGCATTGAGCAGCCGCGAGATCGCGTTCGCCATACCCTTGGCGTCCTCGCCCTCGTAGCCGGCACCCGCTAGGGCATCGACGATCTTGCGGTTCGCCTCGAAGGGGATGATGTCCTCGGCATAGGACAAGGTGTTGGGATCGACGTCCTCGCGCACCGAGACCGAAAGGTTTTCCGGCACGATCTTGATACCGTAGGAGCCGGCGAGCGTCTGGTCGGCGAAGGCATCGCCGAAGCGCTGCGGGTCGACGTAATGCAGGGCCGCGACCTGGATGTCGCCCTCGGTCAGGTCACCACCCGTGTCGCGGACGACCTTTTCGACCTCGGCGGCCGAAAGCGCGCCGGATTCGTCGAAGGCAGCCGTCTCGATCGGGAAATCGACGGTCTTGAGGCTCATCTCGCTCTCGACCTTGACGCCGTAGATCTGGCCAGTGGGTGCCGCGGCGGCGGCAGGCTCTGCCCCGCCGTCCTCGGCAAACACCCGCAACGGATCGAAGGCGGGGTAGTTGCGCGCCGAAGGATGGTTGGCGGCCAGCGCCATCTTGATCTGGACGAACGGCATGGTGCGGACGACGTCGCGGTCGCCGACCTTCGTCATCATCGAGACTTCCATGCGCCGGCGATCCTTCGCCTTGGCGATCTGGCGCAGCGGCGCGACCCTGGTGGTCTTGGCCTTCTCGCCGGAATCGTTGCCGGCAGCGAGGCTTGCGAGTTCAGCGATCTCGGGAGGGGTCGCAAGCTTCTCGCGTCCGTCGAGCGCGGCGAACAGGGCAACGCCCATCAGCACGCTCGAGGTCACGCCGGTCAGGAACGTGCCGGACAGCCAGCGCGCAGACACTTCGCGACGGTCCGGGGGACCGGCGCGGCCATCCGCGATAAGCGGCGGCTCATTGCCGAGCTCGGCTATGGTCTGGTCCGTATCCTGCATCCAGTACGGCTAAAGTCCCCGACGCTTCGCGCCTTGCTTTGAATTGCCATGACATTTGCCTGTCATGGCGGCCCAAGTCAACGAAGCGTGCGCTATGTCAACCTGTCCCTCCTCTCAACCAAGAGACACCCGGTGGACTCACCCGATGCCAGGGACATTTCGAGACATCTTCCTGCAATTGGGCGGGAATAGGGCTTACTTGTGAGTGCGGGTCCTTGTTCGCATATATAAGCACGTGCGCGCGAGCGCCCTCTTTGTTCATGTGAACTGCGTTCGGGAGTATCGCTTCGGCTGATCCCGATACGGGGCGAGGGGAGGGGGCTGCACGAATTCAGCCAGGATTGCTCTTGATCCTGCTGGAGCGGCTCTACGCGAGAAGAAAATGCCCCCGTGAATCGTGCCTGAATCATTTTCCCGAGCGCCGAGGCGGGAATTTTCGAGCCCGGCCAAGCGGTTTTCAGGTCCCGGATTCGAGATTCTCCGGCTGGTTTGCCGCCTTTGGCTGAATCAAGTCATTGATTTCGCGTTGGGATTGCGGGCGGTCTCGGCCTCGAGCGGAGGTGATTTAGGAATCTTCTGCTGGCTGACGCAGGGTTTCTGGGGTGTTTTGGTTTGTGTCGCAAAAATTTCGCAAAAGTTGGAATTAGGTCGTTGACAGTTTGAAGGG
>MEEF01000097.1 GCA_001724355.1 Mesorhizobium sp. SCN 65-20
ACTGCCTCGATCTTCCTGCTGTCGTTCTTTTCGATTTCTATGCGCCCGCCCTGGGCGAGCATGTGGAGGATGCGCTGCTCCGTGCGCGAAATGTCCATTTTTGGATAGGTCCCGGAAAACCTGGCTGAAACAGCCAATGAAAAAAGCCGCCGCCGCAATGCTCTGCGGCACGGGGTTTCAGGTTTTCACGCCCCGCCTTCGAGAGAAGGTCGGGGCCTCAGCGGGACTCAGACGAGTAGAACATCCACACTCCATAGGGATGGATCCGATATAGGCGTGCCCTTCGCGGAACGCCAGAGCGGCGCGGCTTTGCCGCACATTTCGTACGACGAGGTTGCAACAAGGCAACGATTGATCTAGCGAAACCGTAAGGTTTGTCGGCCCGCTGCCGGCGAGACAGAAACGATTCCGGATCACCATGACCATCATCGACACCCGCACGCCCGATCCCAAGCGACTGATCCCCGGCGCCACCGGCGACTGGGAAGTGATCATCGGCCTTGAGGTCCATGCCCAGGTAACGTCGGAAGCCAAGCTGTTCTCCGGCGCATCGACGGCATTCGGCGCCGAGCCCAACGCCAATGTCAGCCTAGTCGACGCTGCGATGCCCGGCATGCTGCCCGTCATCAACGAGGAATGCGTCAAGCAGGCGATCCGCACCGGCCTCGGCCTCAAGGCGCAGATCAACCTGAAGTCCGTCTTCGACCGCAAGAACTACTTCTATCCCGATCTGCCGCAGGGCTATCAGATCTCGCAGTTCAAGCAGCCGATCGTCGGCGAAGGCACGATCACCATTTCGGTCGGTCCGGATCGCAAGGGCGAGTTCGAGGACATCGAGATCGGCATCGAGCGCCTGCATCTCGAACAGGACGCCGGCAAGTCGATCCACGACCAGCATCCGACCATGTCCTATGTCGACCTCAACCGTTCGGGCGTCGCGCTGATGGAGATCGTCTCCAAGCCTGACATGCGCTCGGCCGACGAGGCCAAGGCCTATGTCACCAAGCTGCGCACCATCGTGCGCTATCTCGGCACCTGCGACGGCAACATGGACGAAGGCTCGATGCGTGCCGACGTCAACGTCTCCGTGCGCCGCCCGGGTGGCGAGTTCGGCACGCGCTGCGAGATCAAGAACGTCAACTCGATCCGTTTCGTCGGCCAGGCCATCGAATACGAGGCGCGCCGCCAGATCGCCATCCTCGAGGACGGCGGCAAGATCGACCAGGAGACCCGCCTGTTCGACCCGAACAAGGGCGAGACCCGCTCGATGCGTTCCAAGGAAGAGGCGCACGATTATCGCTACTTCCCCGATCCGGACCTTCTGCCGCTGGAATTCGACCAGGCCTATGTCGACGCGCTCGCCAAGGACCTAGTCGAACTGCCGGACGACAAGAAGGAGCGCCTGGTCACTTCGCTCGGCCTGTCGGTTTACGACGCCTCGATTCTGGTTTCTGAAAAGTCGATCGCCGACTATTTCGAGAAGGTGGCAAGCGGCCGTGACGGCAAGGCTGCCGCCAACTGGGTCATCAACGACCTGCTCGGCGCGCTGAACAAGGCCGGCAAGGACATCGAGGACGCCCCGGTGTCGCCCGACCAGCTCGGCGCCATCATCGACCTCATCAAGGAAGGCACGATCTCCGGCAAGATCGCCAAGGACCTGTTCGAGATCGTCTGGAATGAGGGCGGCGACCCGAAGGAACTGGTCGAAAGCCGCGGCATGAAGCAGGTGACCGACACTGGCGCCATCGAGAAGGCCGTCGACGACGTCATCGCCGCCAACCCCGACAAGGTCGAGCAGGCCCGCGCCAAGCCGACCATGGCCGGTTGGTTCGTCGGCCAGGTGATGAAGGCGACGGGCGGCAAGGCCAACCCACAGGCGGTCAACGACCTGGTCAAGGCCAAGCTCGGCATCGTGGAATAACGCGATGTTCGTGCGTACGGCGAGCGAGCGCGACCTTGACGCGATCAAGGCGCTGCTCGCCGAGACCTGGCATGCCACCTACGACGCCATCTATGGCGTCGAGCGCGTCAACGAGATCACGGCGGACGCGCATTCACTCGCCTCGCTCAAGGCGAGGCTAACTCAGCCGAATTCCGAGTTCCTCGTTGCCGACGACGGCAAGGCGATCGCCGGCATGGCGTTCGCGGCGGCAACCGACGATCCCAAGGTCGTGATGCTGCGCCAACTCTATGTGCGGCCAGGCAACCAGCGTTCCGGCATCGGCCGCATGCTGCTCGAGGAGATCGAGCAGTGCTTCCCCGAGGCGCGGACATTGCGGCTGGAGGCCGAAGAGGCGAATGGCCAGGCCGTCGCCTTCTATCTCGCCAACGGGTTCAGCCAGGTGGGCAGCGCAGTCGATCCGGCACGGCCGGAGCTCTCGGCGCTGCTGTTCGAGAAAGAACTGGGGTAGGGCGCCTTTGGTTCCCCACAGGGCCGTCCCGCGACCCTGTCGCTGCGTTTTAGTTTGCGCCGACGCAAAGAGCGCCCGACAGCAGCATCTATCCTGCCGCGCAGATCCGAACGGAGAGACGCGCGTGCCTGATGCGAACCAAGACAGCACCTTGCTTCCAATGCTGATTGCCGGGCTTGTCCTGGTCGTGGCCGGCGCCATCGTCGTCATGATGTTCGTCTGACGCCGACGCAGGCCAAGGCCATCCGCAGGGCGGAGCGGCCATTCTGGTGCGCTTGGCGGTGACGGTTTATCGCGCCGTCACCTCGACGTTGTCGATGAGGCGGGTTTTGCCGAGCCGGGCAGCGACGAGTACGCGGCCGCTAGTGTCGCGCCGCCACGGAGCGAGAGTATCGGTCTGGCGGGCCTCGACATAGTCGACCGTATCGAAACCGGCATCGAGGATTTCCTGCCTTGCCGCAGTCATCGTCGCGGCCTCGTCTGCTCCACCTTCAAGCGCAGTGGCAGCCTTGCGCAGGATCTTGTTCAGCTTCCTTGCGACCTCCAGTTCGGCCGGGCTCAAATAGGCGTTGCGCGAGGACATGGCGAGGCCTTCCGGGTCGCGAACCGTCGGCGCGCCGAAGATCTCGACTGGCAGGTTCAGGTCCCGGCAGAGCTTCTTCACCACGCAAAGCTGCTGGTAGTCCTTCTCGCCGAACACGGCGAGGTCGGGTGCGGCCTGGATGAGCAGCTTGGCGACCACGGTCGCCACGCCATCGAAATGAGTGGGCCGGAAGTCCGTTTCGAGCCCTGCCGAGGGTCCGCCGACCGAAATCGTCGTGGCGAAACCCTCGGGGTAGACTTCATCGACGCCCGGCGTGAAGGCGGCGTGGACGCCGGCCTGCTCGAGCTTGTCGAGGTCGAACGCCAGCTGGCGCGGATATTTGTCCAGGTCTTCGGTCGGCGCGAACTGGCGCGGATTGACGAATATGGAGGCGACGCAGCGGTCGGCCCTGTCGAGAGCAGCCCGCGTCAGCGAAATGTGCCCTTCGTGCAATGCGCCCATGGTCGGCACCAGCGCGACCTTGAGCCCGTCGGCGCGCCACGCCTGCACCTGCGCACGAAGCGCGGAAACGCTCTCGATAACGACCGTCATGCCTTGTCCTGGGGGCTGAAGAGATGTTCGGGCGCCGGAAACGAGCGGTTGCGGACGTCGCGGGCGTAGTTTTCGGCAGCGGTGGCGACGGCGTCGCGCAGGTGCGCATATTCCCTGACGAATTTGGGCACCCGGTCGACCGTGAGCCCGATCGCGTCGTCGATGACGAGGATCTGCCCGTCGCATTTCGGGCTGGCGCCGATGCCGATTGTCGGGATCGACAGCATGGCGGAAATGTCGGCCGCAACCGGCTCGACCGTGCCTTCGATGACGACCGAGAAGGCGCCGGCGGCCTCGACCGCGCGCGCGTCGGCATGGAGGGCTGCGATGTTGGCGTCCGTGCGGCCCTTGATCTTGTAGCCGCCTTCCTTTTCGACCGACTGGGGCAAGAGGCCGATATGCCCCATCACCGGGATGCCGGCCGCGACGATCGCGGCGATCTGCGGCGCCATCTCCACGCCGCCTTCGAGCTTGACCGCGTCGCATCCCGTCTCGCGCATGATGCGTTCGGCAGAGGCAACTGCGTTTTGAACCGAATCCTCGTAGGAGCCGGCGGGCATGTCGACGACGACGCAGGCATGGACCGCGCCGCGCATGACCGCCTGGCCGTGGGCGACCATCATGTCCATGGTCGCGCCCAGCGTGTTCTGATGGCCGTGCAGGACCATGGCGACGCTGTCGCCGACGAGCAGCAGGTCGACATGTGGGTCGAGCAGGCGCGCAATCGGATAGGTGTACGCCGTGAGGCAGACGATGGGCTCGCCGCCCTTGCGGGCGAGCAAATCGGCCGGTGTGATGCGGGTGGCGGTCGCGTCGGATGCCATGCCTGTTCCTCCCTCGACGCGGCTGGCCTGAGCCAGGACGGGTGCCCGCACTGGGCCAGAGTCCTTTACGGACCGGCTAATTGTTTTGCAAGTGCGAGATCAATCTGTGAGCAGGTGCGAAGGCTCGGCCTCAGGCCGCGGCGCGGGCAGCTTCGTCCTCAGCGATCCGCCTGATGTAGATGGCGAATTCGGGGTCTTCGCCGGGTAGGAGCTGGGGCAGGGCAGTGCGAAAATCCTCGCGCCGGCACCATTCGCGCATGAAGTCCTCCCATGACGCCCAGCGACGTCGCCTGCGCTCGGTCATGCCGGGTTCGTAGGCAACGAGGTACGCACGCTCGAACAGGGCGATCAGGATGGAGAACATCGCGAGAAGGCGATCCTGCTGTTCCGCATCGAGCGTTCCGGTCGCCGTCTGCGATTGCAGGTGCAGGTCGGAATGGTCGAGCGAGAGCGTCAGGAAGTTGGTGTAGCCGTCCGACAGCGACTGGTAAATCTCCTCCTCTTCGTTGATGCGCGCCTTGCGCTGCTCGTAGACGAAGATGAAGATGGCGAGCGGCAGACCGAAGATGGTCACCAGCATGCTCAGCATTTCGAGAATCTGCATGAAGGACATGGCGGCACTCCCGTCAGGGCTCGGCCCGGAACAGTAGGTTGTGCATCGGCGCCTGCCAATCGTCGCAGCCGGCGACAAGGGGCCTCTAAGCACTTGCCTTCGCGGGTGCGTGACGCCATAAGCAGGAAATATTCGACGCGCCAGTCGCGAGGACCCGATGAAGAATTTCCTTGTCCAGTTTTTCACTTGGTGGAACGGCCAGACCCTTGGCACGCGCTTTCATACCTGGCGCAAGGGCACCAAGGTCGGCCAGGACGAATTCGGCAATACTTATTACGAAGGCGGCAAGGATTCCGAGGGGCGCACGCGCCGCTGGGTGATCTACAAGGGCTATTCGGAAGCGTCGATGATTCCTCCTGGCTGGCACGGCTGGATGCACCATCGCGTCGACGTGCCCCCGACGCAGGAAAACTACGTCGCGCGCGAGTGGCAGAAGCCGCACCAGCCGAACCTGACCGGCAGCAGCGCAGCTTACCGGCCCAAGGGTTCGCTGCTCGGCAACACGCAGCGTCCGCAGGTCACCGGCGACTATGACGCCTGGACGCCCGGCGCATAAGGCTCCCTCGGCGTGGACTTTTGTCGCCACAATTGGCGGCTAACTGCTTGCCCAACGGGTCGGGAGACTAGCCTCGGCGCGGAGAATCACCGATTGGACAATGCTAGGGCGCGCAAGGGCGGTAACGGCTGTATGACACTTTCTGGCCAGTCGAACGGACGATCGAAGGCGAAAGTTCTTCTTGCCGCCGCAGCGCTGTGCGCCGGCCTCGGCCAGGCGCTGGCCCAGGACAGCATTGAGCGGCTGCCGCTCGATCCGCAGGTGTTTCCCAGCGAGGAAATGCCGGCCGAGGGCATGGATGACATGCCGGCGCTGGACGAGACCCAGCCCGCACCTGCGCCTCAGCAGGCCCAGCCCGCTCCGAAGCCTGCCCAGCCGCAGCGCATCAAGAACCCGGTCGCCGAGTTCGCCGGCATCGACAAGATCACCGGCCGTATCATCACCTTCGACGTCTATGTCGACGAAACGGTCCAGTTCGGCGCGCTCCAGGTGACGCCGCGGGTCTGTTATTCGCGGCCGGAAAACGAGGAGCCGAAGACCGATTCCTTCGTCGAGGTCGATGAGATCACGCTCGACCGCAAGATCCGCCGCATCTTTACCGGCTGGATGTTCGCGGAGAGCCCGGGCCTCAACGCCGTCGAGCATGCCGTCTATGACGTCTGGCTGAAGGCCTGCAAGCAGAAGTCCGACGTGCCCGCGCCGGAAGCCCCCAAGACCAACTGAGTACTCGGAACGGCCGACCCGGCTGTGCGTTGACACTGGGAGCAACGCACATGGAGGATCCGTCGTGACCGTCGATCGTGATCAACTGCTCGAGATCGAGCGCGGCTTCTGGACAGGCGATTCCAGCTATTTCGCCGAGAATGCCGACCGCGAGTGCCTCGTGGCCTTTCCGGAAATGGTGGGTGTGCTGGACAATGCCGACCTTGCAGCCACCGCCAGCAAACCGAAACGCTGGCGTAACCTGGAAATGAAGCTGAAGGGCATCGTAGAACCCGGCAGCGACATCGTGGTGCTGTCCTATGAAGCCATGGCCGTGCGACAGGACGGGGAGCCCTACGCGGCGCTCGTCAGCACGGGTTATGTCAGGCGGCTACAGGGTTGGAAGATGATGTTCCATGCCCAGACGCCCATCGTTGAGCAATCACGCAAGGCCGCGCGGAGCTGACCTTTCTCAGGGGTGGAAGGTGGCTTCGCCGGTGAGCGCCTCGATGAGGAGCTTTTCATAGCTCGCCCGCGGCACGTCTATTGCGCCAAAACGCTTGAGGTGGTCGGTCGTGAACTGCGTGTCGAGGAGGACGAACCGGCGGGCGCGCAGCCTTTCGACCAGATGGACGAGGCAGACCTTGGAGGCATCGGTTTCGCGCGAGAACATGCTTTCGCCGAAAAACGCACGGCCGAGCGATACGCCGTAGAGCCCGCCAACCAGTTCGTCGTCCTGCCACGCTTCGACGGAGTGGGCGTGGCCGATCCTGTGAAGGCGCGTGTACGCCTCGCGGATGGGACCGTTGATCCAGGTCGACAGGCGGCCGGCGCGCCTTTCGGCACAGGCGTCGATCGTCGCTTCGAAGTCACTGTCGATACGCAGGTCGAAGCGGCCCTGGCGGATGGTCTTGGCCAGGCTGTGGGGGACATGGAAGGCGTCGAGCGGGATGACCCCGCGTGTCTCCGGCCTGACCCAGAAGACTTCCGGGTCAGTGGCGCTCTCGGCCATGGGAAAGACGCCCGACGCATACGCCTTCAAGAGAAGGTCCGTTGGAATGCTGTAGCCGGGCGCATAGGGTCGGGTCATTTGACCCCCAGTCTACTCGTTCTTCGCGAGGTACTTTTCCAGCCAGTGGATGTCGTAGTCGCCATTCGCGATATCGGGGTTGCCCACCAGGTCGCGGAACAGCGGCAGCGTCGTATTCACACCATCTACCACGAATTCGTCCAGCGCGCGCCTGAGACGCATCATGCACTCGACGCGGTTGCGGCCGTGCACGATCAGCTTGCCGATCAGGCTGTCGTAGTAGGGCGGGATCTTGTAGCCGGAATAGACGCCCGAATCGACACGGATGCCGAGGCCGCCGGGGGTGTGGAAATGCGTGATCGTGCCGGGCGAAGGCGCGAATGTACGCGGATCCTCGGCGTTGATGCGGCATTCGATGGCATGGCCGTTGAACTTGATGTCGTCCTGCGTGACCGAAAGGCCGCCGCCCGAAGCGACGCGGATCTGTTCGTGCACGAGGTCGATGCCGGTGATGGCCTCGGTGATCGTGTGCTCGACCTGGAGACGGGTGTTCATTTCGATGAAATAGAATTCGCCGTCCTCGTAGAGGAACTCGATCGTGCCGGCGCCCGAGTAGCCGAGATCGGCGATCGCCTTGGCGCAGATGTCGCCGATGCGCGTGCGTTCCTCGGAGTTCAGGGCAGGCGAGTTGGCCTCTTCCCAAACCTTCTGGTGGCGGCGCTGCAGCGAGCAGTCGCGTTCGCCCAGATGCACGCCCTTGCCCGCGCCGTCGCCGAAGATCTGCACTTCGATATGGCGCGGCTTCTGCAGGTACTTCTCGATGTAGACGGCGTCGTCGCCGAAAGCGGCACCCGCTTCCGAACGCGCCGTGGCCAGCGCCACGTCGATGTCCGCCTCGGTCAGAGCAACCTTCATGCCGCGGCCACCGCCGCCGGACGAGGCCTTGATGATGACAGGGTAGCCGATCTCGGAGGCGATGCGCTTGGCTTCCTTTTCATCGGTGACGGCGCCGTCGGAGCCGGGAACGACCGGAATGCCCAGGCGCTTTGCGGTGCGCTTGGCCTCGATCTTGTCGCCCATGATGCGGATGTGGTCGCCGGTGGGGCCGATGAAGGTGATGTTGTGCGCGGCCAGGATGTCGGCGAACTTGGCGTTTTCAGCCAGGAAGCCGTAGCCGGGATGGACTGCGTCTGCGCCCGTGATCTCGCAGGCCGCGACGATTTGATGAATGTTGAGATAGCTGTCGCGCGACGGCGGCGGTCCGATGCAGACGCTTTCGTCGGCCAGGCGCACATGCATCGCGTCGGCGTCGGCGGTGGAGTGCACGACGACGGTCTTGATGCCGAGCTCCTTGCAGGCGCGCAGCACTCTCAGGGCGATTTCGCCTCGATTGGCGATAAGGATTTTCTGGAACATCGCGCTCGCCTTCCGGCTCACTCGATGACGACGAGCGGCATGCCGTACTCGACCGGCTGCGCGTCTTCGATCAGGATCGCCGTGACCGTGCCGGAGCGCGGTGAGGGGATCTGGTTCATCGTCTTCATCGCCTCGATGATGAGCAACGTCTGGCCTTCCTTGACCTTGGCACCGACCTCGACGAAGGGCTTGGCGTCGGGCGAAGGGGCGAGATAGGCCGTGCCGACCATCGGCGAGGGAACAGCGTTCTTCGAGGTATCGACGGCAGCGGCAGCCGGTGCTGCGGCGGCAGGAACAGAATTGACCGCCGGTGCCGCGACCTGAAACGGCGCAGGAGCTGCGATCGCATGAACTGCCTGTGCCTGGCGCGACACCCGGACCTTGAGATCGCCCAGTTCGACCTCGATCTCGGTGAGATTGGTGTCGTTCAGGATTCCTGCGAGGTCGCGGACGAGCTGCTGGTCAAAACCATCGTTCTTCTTCGTCGCCATGTTCAAGCCTTTTCTGTCTGTTTCCGGTCAGAGCCGGGCGGCCAGCGCCTGCAGCGCCAGCGTGTATCCGAGCGGCCCGAAGCCGCAGATCATGCCCACCGCCACCGGCGCCACCATCGATTTATGGCGGAACGGTTCGCGGGCGTGGATGTTGGAAAGATGCACCTCTGCGACCGGCAGCGGGGCTACGGCACGGATTGCGTCCTGGAGCGCTATCGAGGTGTGGGTGTAGGCGCCTGCATTGAGCACGATGCCGGCGGCCTTCTCGCCAGCCTCGTGGATCCAGTCGACCAGATCGCCCTCATGGTTGGACTGGCGGAAGTCGACCGCAATGCCGAGCGTCGCGCCGGCTGCCTTGCAGTCGGCTTCGACGTCGGCAAGCGTCTTGCCGCCGTAGATGCCGGGCTCGCGTTTGCCCAGCATGTTCAGGTTCGGACCGTTGAGGACGAATACCGTTTTCAATCTAAAGACCTCTCCACCCGCCAGATCCTCTCTGGCGCGGCGGACCCTCTATAATCGGCATAAGCCGTCGCGAAAAGAGCGCAAGCGACTTCTTGCGCTGTCCACAGCGGCTCGCTGAATGCTGCGATCAGCAGGTGGCGCTGTCCTGGCAGGTCCGGGCGGTGGCGACCTTCTCGGCGAGGACGTCCTTGCCCAGTGCGCCGAACACGACCTCGTTGCCGACGACATAGGAAGGAGTGCCGCTGATCTGCAGCTTGTTGGCCAGGTCATATGTCTGGTTGAAGGCCTCGATGATGGCGGGATCCTTCATCGCCTCGCGCAGCTTGGCCTCGTCGGCGCCGAGCTCTAGGGCGACCTTGATGGCGCTCTCTTCGCCGGCGCGGCCTTCGCCGCCGAGCAGCTTGTCGTGGTATTCGAGGTACTTTTCCGGCATCAGCTTGAGAAACGCCATGGAAACGACGTGGGCTTTCTGCGAATCCGGTCCCAGGATCGGGAATTCCTTGAGCACGAAGCGCAGGTCCGGGTTCTCCTGCATCAGCGCGTGCATGTCGGCACGTGCGCGTTTGCAATAGCCGCAATTGTAGTCGTAGAACTCGACGATCGTGACCTTGCCGTTCGGGTTGCCCACGATGCCATCGAACGGCGAATTGAAGATCGCGTCCTTGTTCTGCTTGATCGCCTCGATGCTGGCGACGCGCTGCTCTTCCTTCTGCCTGGCCTCGAGCGCGTTCTGCATCTCGAGCAGCAGTTCGGGGTTGTCGAGCAGGTATTCGCGCACGATCGTCTCGACTTGCTTGCGGTCGAGCTGCTCGGCGGTCTGTGCGTGGGCGGGCTGCGCCAGATAACCGAACGCCAGCATCGCGAAGGCGGCAGCAATGCCGGTCGTGCCCAGAAGAATTGCCTTTCTCATAGTCCTGATCTCCAGCCCTTTCCGGCTCTGTCTCTGCCCGCCTTGCGAAGGTTCACTTCTTCTTGCCCGGCTGCTTGTAGTTGATGATGTCCTGGGCGCGTACCCATCCAGGCGATCCGCGCTTGAGTTTGGTCTGCGCGCGCGCCGCGAATATCTTCGCGTCCTTGTAGGCGCCGCCATAGAAATGGCCTTCGGCGGTGGCGAGTTCCGCATCGGCGACGTCGCCCTGCATGCCGTAGGCCTGGGCCAGGTAGCGGTAGCCCGCAGAATTCTCGCGGTCGTTGTCGAGGCCCTTGCGGATTTCCGCGACGGCCTTCTTCAGCGAGTCGGGCGTGCCCATGGCCAGGTAGGCCTGTCCGAGTGCGATGGGAAGGATGCCCGATCTCGCGGGATCCAGACGCACGGCGGTGGCATATGATTCGGCTGCGGCGGCCGGCTTGTTCGACTTCATCAGGATGTCGCCGCGCAGCTCGTGGAAATAGGGGTTCTTGGGCTGAGCCTTGATCAGCGCATCGGCCTTGCCGAGCGAGGAACGCAGATCGCCATAGAGATAGGTGGCCTGCGCGTCGCCATAGCGGGTGGCAAGCGGGTCGTTCAGGTTGCGCAGGGTACGCGAGGCCGCCGCCTGTCCCTGCGTGTAGACCGCGATCTTGACGCGCATCATGTCGTGCCGCTGCTGCAGCGCGGGTGGGTCGAGCTTGTCGAAATAGGGGCTGGACTTGGCCAGCGTCTCCAGGTTGGCGATGCGCTCGCGCGGCATCGGGTGGCTCACCTGGTAGGGATCGACGCGCGCGCCCGACAGCGACAGCGCACTCTGGAAGCGCTGGAAGGTCTTGAGCATGCCCCGTGACGACTGGCCGGTGGCGTTGAGATAGGTGATTGCCGAGCGGTCGGCGGTCGATTCCTCCGAGCGCTGGTAGCCGAGGAGGCCGCGGCGAGCGAACTCCGAGCCGCCCGCGACGATGCCGGCGCCCGCGGCGCCAAGGCCGCTGGTGTCGGTCGCCGCCCCGGCGACCATGGCACCTGCACCCAGCAACGCTGCCACGATTGCCATCGTCTGGGCGCGCTCCAACTGGTCGCGCAGCCGCTCCTGATGGCCGCCAGCGATGTGTCCCGCCTCATGGGCGAGCACGCCGATCACTTCGTTGGGCGTCTCGGCAGTCATCAGCGTGCCGGTGTTGACGAAAATGCGCCGGCCGGCGACGAAGGCGTTGAAAGCCGGGTCGTTGACGAGCACGATGGTGATGCCGGAGTTGGCAAGTCCCGCCGCCTTGAGGATCGGCCGCGCATATTCGCGAACAAGGGCCTCGATCTCGGCGTCGCGGACGATCGGCACCCGCTGGGCGTGTGCTGCGCCGGTGGAGCCGAGGGCGAGCCCAGCCGTCAGCGCGAACGCAACGAGTGCGCGCGCCGTTCTTGCGAGGAAACGCGGAAGACTTATCTGGCTCTGCATTGCGGCAAACACTCGTAAACGAGCCCCCGGGCGATGAAAAGGCGGGTTGAGAAAACTCATCAACTTGTGATCCCCATACCAATCGGGCAATTGTGCGGCGCATTGCCTGAGCGGCGGCAAGGGAAACGGACTGAAAATGGTTGTTGCTATTTCACGGCGCGGCGAAGTCGAGCCATTCCACGCAATGGACATACTTGCCGAAGCCAACAGGCTCAAGGCCCTTGGAACGCCGGTGGTGTCGATGGCAGTCGGTCAGCCGTCCGATCCGGCCCCCGATCGCGTTCGCGAGGCGGCGGCCGCGGCACTCAAGGCAGGGCGCATCGGATACACCGACGCTCTCGGCCTGGCTGACCTGCTCAAGGCGATATCTGTGCCAGCGGCGCGAATCGCCGTGACCACCGGGTCTTCGGCTGCCTTCAACCTCGCGTTCCTCGCCATGTTCGATGCTGGCGACCGGGTGGCGATCGCTGCGCCGGGTTATCCGGCCTATCGCAACATCATGGGCGCGCTGGGACTCGACGTGGTCGAGATCGAACTCGACGGCGATGCCTACCTGCATGCCGAACATCTCCGGCAGGCGCACGCCGAGAAGCCGTTGAAGGGCGTTCTCTTTGCAAGCCCGGCCAACCCGACCGGAGCGGTTGTGCCCGCGGGCGACCTCAAGACGCTCGTCGAGACGGCGCGCGAACTCGGCATCGCGGTCATCTCGGACGAAATCTACCATCGCCTCGCATATGGCGCGCCAGACGTGACGGCGCTCGCCTTCGACGAGGACGTCGCCGTCATCAACTCGTTCTCGAAATACTATTGCATGACCGGCTGGCGCATCGGCTGGATGGTCCTGCCGGAGCGCCTGGTGCGACCGGTCGAACGGATCGCGCAGTCGCTCTATATTTCCGCGCCGGAACTGTCCCAGGTCGCGGCGATCGAAGCCTTCAATGCCACGGATGAACTCGAGACGGTGAAGGCTCGCTACGCCTGGAACCGTGAGTTGCTGGCGCAGCGCCTGCCGGAACTGGGCTTCAGCTTTGCCGCCCCCATGGACGGCGCCTTCTACGCCTTCTGCGATGTTTCGCGCCTGACCAACGACAGCATGGAGTTTGCCCGCCGCATGTTGGCGGAAGCCCATGTGGCGGCTACGCCTGGCCGGGATTTCGACACGCTGGCCGGCCATCGGTACATGCGGTTCTCATATGCCGGCAGCCACGACGACATGGTTGAGGCGATGAACCGAATCGAGCGCTGGTTGCGCTGACCAGTACTTCCGCCCCGCCGGTGCCGGCGGGGCGGGGCGGGGCAGAAGCATGGCTCCGCCCCGATATCGGAACGCCAGGCCCCCCAAAGGCCCCACATGGCATCCCGAAGGCTGGCTTAAGTGCCCCGTCAGTTCCCAATGACCGCCTTGACGGCCTTTCCGGCATTGAGCAGTCCTGCGCCGAAGAAATATGCCTTGCCTTTACTCGGCTCGTTGTCCGAGTTCATCGGATCGGGCGTCAGTGGCGTCGTGCCGGGTTTGACGGCGGCGTTCTCGTCGCAGGCCGCGACCAGGATCCCCTTCGCCGCGACCCCGTCTAGACGAGCGGTTGGCCCGTTCTTCGCCTTGTTGGCGCGCGCGACCAGTGCGGCAACACCGGCAACCAGCGCGGCAGCTCCAGAGGTTCCGCCGAAGGCCGTGTAGTAGCCTCCGCCTATGCCCGGATTGTCGTAGGGCGGCAGTATCGCCGAATAGGGGTCGGCCCCTCCTGCATAGCCGAACGTGCCCGGCAGGTCCGTCGTCAGCAATCCGAAATGGCTGTGCGGAATGACTTGGCCCTTGCCGGGGTCGTAATGGTGATGCTCGATCGTCGGATCGGTGCGGTCGATACGCGTCTGATGGCGCGTGTAGATCTCGAAGTCGTCCGATGGCGCGACCAGCGTAAGCTTGGCGCCATAGTTGCTGTAGCCCGAGCGAAAACCGTGCGGGGTCACCGCACCGACCGAAATGATGCCATTGGTGCCGGCGGCGAGATTGGCCGGATAGATCAACTGGCTCTCGCCGTCATTGCCGGCCGCGCAGACGATGGGGACCTTCTTGCTGACTGCGACGATGAGCTTGGCCAGCACACCCCAGGCGAGATCGCGGTTGGCCGTCTTGCCGACCGCGTAGGGCCGCAACTCGGCAGACGGCGGTGTTGCCTCCTCGAGACGCGCGAACAGATCGGCACGCTCCCAGTTCGCCCGGTCGTCGAGGCCTTGCGACAGTTCGGGCTTCGGGTTGAGGGCGCCGCGGACCGGATCGGGAATGCCGCGCGGCAAGAGGATCACGTCGGCTCCGTTCGTGAACGCGTAGAGGAACGCGGCAATGAACTGGTCCGGGTTCTGCTCGAAGCCGGTGCGGATCGAGATCAGCTTGGAGAAGGGATCGACGCCGAAAAAGGGAACCGTGTTGCGGTTTGGATTGGGCGCTGGCCCAGAGAGTTCGCCGAGCAGGGTCTCGGGAAGGACCGGAGTGGGATCCGGCGGGATCACCACAGCGGGTTCGCCGACGGCGAGCCCTGCAACGGCCGTACCGTGCGTGCCGAAGGTCTCATCCCCCTCTATCAGGGTGCGCAGCACGCCTTCCGAGGCCTTCAGTTCCGCGACGAGGCTGTCGAAATAGTTCGTCTCCGGGGCGGTCAGGCTCATGGACCCGAGGCCTGACGACGAAAGCCCCGCGAAGAACGCCTGCTTCACTTCGGGATCGAAAGGGCTGGCCGCCTGCGCAGCCACCGTCTTTGCGCCGTATGGATGGCTGACAAGGTCGATCGATTTCACCATGTCGAGCCGGCTCTTGAGGTTGGGGTGGGAGCGGCTGACGCCGACGTCGATCAATGCGATCGTCGCTGGTGTGTCTGCCGCCGGGAACTTGTGCGCAATCGCGTCCCAGACCGTTCCGTCGATAGTGGGCGACGCGGGATCGGCTGCGGTGCCGTCCGGTCTCGGCTGCGGGGGCGTGGCGGTGATGACGCCGAGCGCGGCGAGGTGCCAGAGATAGTAGTAGGGCAGTGGCGCCTCGAAGGAGAATGGCTGGTTTCCGTTTGGCATGGTCTGGTCCTCACAACCATTCACGTTGGGCGGCGAGATAGGTCGCCATGAAGGCATCGCGCAGATAGGGCTGGAATCTCTGCGCCAGCGCGCGCCCGCCATTGGTGTCGCTCGGGTAGTGCAGGCCGGCCCATTCGCGGTTCTCGGCAACCTTGCGGGCAATGCGCGACAACTCCTCCGTCGCCGAATGCTCGGGCAGGATCGAGTTGAACGCGAAGGCTATGGAATGGCACTGGAACGAGTGATTGCTCGGATAGGACTGGTGCGCCGGATTGGGCAGCACCAGGCGCAGCCGCGGCTCGATCTGGTTCGGCCGGGTGCGGTTGAACTTGGCCTTGTAGATCAGGCCGACATACTCGCACGCGGTCAGGATCGCCTGGAACAGCCCCTCCGTCTGCTCGAAGCCGGAAATGCCGTCGATGCCCAGTGGCTTGGTGAAGTCGGACACGTCGAGGGAAGCCTCGCGCTCGATATCGTCCTTGCGCCGCACCCGTTCGCGGTCGCGCGCCTGCAAGGACATCAGCACCGCGGTTTCGAGGCGGGTTACGTCCGGTCCCGGGGGCAGGGGAATGTCGAGTTGCTCCCAGGTGAACTTGCGCGCCGCCGTAAATGCATGCGGCGAGGGCGCCGTGTGGAGGCGGCGCAACTCGAAGGCGGGGATGAGGCTGCTCTGGACCCCGGCACCCGAGCCGGACTGCAGGGCGCTGCCCTTGTTCTTGTTCTTGTTTTTATTCTTGTTCTTGTTTTTGTTCTTGTTGAGCGACGCCTTGTTCTGGACGCCCGAACCCAGGACCGGGCCACCGAGCACCATGGCTTCGGCAGCGAAGCCGGCTGGCAATTCGCTCGGTCCTCCAGCTGCATGCGGCGCGGGCTGTCCCGCAAAAGCACCCGCCGGGCGTTCACACGGCACCACGTCATCGCCGGCGATCTTGAAACGGTAGAGATTCATGAAACGGGACACACCGCCTGCGCGCTGCCCCAGACTGTCGTTGTCGGCCACTTTGCACCCCACTGATGTGTTCGAGACAATACGGCACGCCGTCACGACGGTGCGCCGGTCAGGCTACTTCTTGACGCCGGCCTTGATCAGACCCGCGATCAGGTTCGCGCCGCCCTGGGTACGCATGATCGGGTAGCGCGCATCGATCAGAGAGCTGATCGTGAAGTTTGGCTCGACGGCGTTCAGGCGGTCGAGCAGCGAGCGGGCGGCGCGGATGTCGCCCAGTTGCGCATGGCTTGCCACGAGGTAGCGCAGCAAGGAATTGAAGTCCGGACGCTCGCGCAGCGCCTGTTCGCCCGCATCGACCGCCACCCGGTAGTCGCCGGCAAGTGCTGCGTTGATCAGCCGCGACGTGTCGAAATAGTAGCGGTACGGGCTATAGGTGCCGAGATGGCGCGCCCAGTTGGCGAGGCTCAGCCCCTTGCCGGGCTGGCCGGCATAGGCATGCAGCATCGAATAGAGGTCCCATCCCAGGACCTGCGTCGGGTTGGTGCGGATCGCGCGCTCGAACAGGCCCGAGGCGTAGTCGTATTCGCCGAAGAGGAACGAATGGACGTGGCCGACAAGCGCGAGCGTCACCGAGTTGTTGGCGTCGAGCTCCAGCGCCTTGCGGGCATATTGCTGGGCCTGCTCGACCACGGTGGCCGCGTCCGAGAAGCGCTGGCCGACCTGGAAGGTCGTCAGGAAGGCAAGCCAGGCATAGGCTTGTGAAGAGGGGCGCTGAGCGACGATGCGCCGGAGCGAAGCTTCCGCCATCTGCAGGTCGTTGCGCGACAGGCGGAACATCGCGTTGACCGCGCCGTAGAGGCTCTCGGCCTCATTCTCTTCGTGCTCCACCGTCGAGCGGGCGATGAAGTACTTGCGCAACTCATCCATCGCCTCGTTGATCAGCTGGTGTGCCGCCGATGTATCGCCCATCTCCACCGCCCTGCGCTCGAGCGTCGAGCCGCCGGTCCAGAGCAGGCTACGGTCGGCGGTACGGTGGATGCTGACGGTGATGTAGGCTTGCTGCGCCGAGAAGCGGTAGCGGACCTGGATGGCCAGCGCGATGCTGTCGAATTCGTTGCCGGTCTCCGACAGCGCGGCCAATTCGGGGCGCGAGAGGTCGCACACCGCAAGCTCGCCGCCCTCCAGCAGCGACCTGACCAGCGAGCCCGAGAAGATGTCGGGCAGCGAAGTCGCCTCGAAGGCGTCGCCAGTGATGGAAGGGGGCAGGAGTGCCACGGACCATCCTGCGAGTGCCGTGCGTTGCGATGAAGTCCGGCTGCCACCATCCGCCGAATCCGACCCGGCCGGCGCACCCGCTGCCGGAGCGACATAACCGTTGGCGCGACGGTCCTTGGGGCTAACCTCGCGTTGTCCGAGCGCGTTTTCCAGTCGTCCGTGCCAGACTTGGCGCTCGAGCGTGAGCCATTCCTCGAATTCGGGGTCGCCGATGTCCAGCCCCTCGAGCAGTTCGGGCCGGGTCTCGAGCTGGGCGTCACGGTCGGGCTGCCGCCCTGGGTCGATGAGCTGCAGCGCGTCCACCGTGACCCGGCCCAGGTCGAGCGAAACGGTGTGATTGTCCGAGATGATGATGCGGTCGGACATCGGACCGAGCGACTTGCGGACGTCGACGAGCGCCTGCCTGAGGCTCGCGGCGGACTGTTCCTCGCCGCGGTCGCTCCACAACTTGTCGCGCAGCCAGATTCGCGACCGGGCCCCGCGCGGAGCGAGTGCCAGCATGGCAAGCAGTGCGCGCGACTTCTGGGCCTTGGGCGTGCATGTGGCGCCGGCTGCGTCGGTGACCGCCAACGCCCCGAACAAATATATATGACACAATGCACCGGCGTTTTCGGCCGTCATCGTCTGGACCTTCGCAACAGGCCGTTCGTACCCCAGTCGAGCGTAGCACAAGTCGAATCGTTTGAGGCCCCTATACCGTAGATTGGAATCGCGTAACGGCAATGCGGCTGGCAGGCGAATCGGTCCGCCGTTGTGACCTTGCAGCGACTGCAGCATTCCAAATCTCCACGGGCGTTGGGCGAAATCCCGGTGTGCTTCGAAACGACCTTTAGGTGGGCGGAGTGATCTCAGCGTGAGAGAAACGTCAAAGCGGGCGAAAAACTGCGTCGGTCCGACCGATTAGCCTGACCGCGCCTTGCAGCAGTTCCGGCAATGCCGCCAAGCTTCCCAAACGGTGGGGACCTCCGGTTGGCGTCGGTGACGGGCGGGCGACTGGTGCGCGACCGCCCATCGGAGAATCGGAATCAGAACTGGGTGGCGCAGACGACGCGGCGGCGCGGCTGCGCCAATTCTCGTCCCAGCACGAGCGCGTCGTGGAGATCGGTGGTGTATTTGGCCGTATCCTCCAGCCCGCCGAAATGATTCAGGCGGATCGTTTCGCCTCTCTTGCTCATGACCACTCCGATGGAACGGAGAGATTCGCGAACTTCCGAAAACCGCATTTCACTTCTCCTGAACGGTGATTGAACGAGGGCAGTGATCGGGTTTTAGACCCCTTCCGTAGGGGCAGCGTGATCGCGGCGTGAATCGGTTTAGAAAAATCGCCGGCCGGGCGCAGATTCGATTGTTGCGTGAGGGCGAAGCGACCGGCGAAACCGTGGTCACCAGGTGGTCGCGAAACGTTAGGCGGGCCGCCGGAAAGGCAAGGTCTCTTCGCGGAGATGGGGGCTCGAGGCCAGGCTACTTAACGCCGGACAGGCCATATCGAGACACTGGCTGCCCATGCAGGAGTACGGCCTCCGAACACGGAGCGCCACTACGAGCAAAGATGCGAAATGTCAGTGGCTATGGACACGAAAGGTCCGAATGGAGGCCTCGCCCGGAATCGAACCGGGGTGCAAGGATTTGCAGTCCTCTGCGTAACCACTCCGCCACGAGGCCTCGCCGCTTCGGGCGTCTACAC
>MEEF01000098.1 GCA_001724355.1 Mesorhizobium sp. SCN 65-20
AGCGGCGTCGATCTGGTCATACGCCTTGAACTCGCCGAAGTACTTCGTGATCGCCGCCGTCAGCGACGTCTTGCCGTGGTCAACGTGACCAATCGTGCCGATGTTCACATGAGGCTTATTACGCTCGAATTTACCTTTTGCCATTGTCTCTTTCCTTGGGCATCGGGACCTTGGTTCCGGTCGGATGCGGGGCGATTAGCGATAATGCCCGAAAAAGACAAGCGCCTTTTGGCCCAGCGGGTCGCCCGACGGCCAGAAGCGGCGGTGCTCTTTCAGTGCAAGGTGCACATATAGGTACAAGCGAATGTAAATGAAAGGCATCCCGCGCCGGGGGGATGCCCTGGAGCGGGTAGCGGGAATCGAACCCGCGTATTCAGCTTGGAAGGCTGCTGCTCTACCATTGAGCTATACCCGCGTCGCGTCAGGGCTTCCGGCCGGCAGTGGTGGAGGAGGTTGGATTCGAACCAACGTAAGCTGAGCTAACGGATTTACAGTCCGTCCCCTTTAACCACTCGGGCACTCCTCCAACTGCTGCCGGAGCCATGCAACGAGGCATTTCCAGATCCCGGTTTCGAGCGAACCGCCCTGCCCCGAAATCTGGGTGGGCTTATGGCGACAAGGATTTGGCCTGTCAACCGCGCAACCAACGTTTTCATGCACAATATTCGAAGCACCGGCTAACGGGCCGTATCCAAAGCCCGGCCTCCCCGTTATAGCGAGCGTATGAACGATACGAAAAAGCCAGGAACACCCAAGGACACCCACTACGCCAAGCTGCGTCGTACCTATCGCGACCAGAAAAGCGGCGGCGCGCCGGCTTTTCGGCCGAAGCGCCCGGTGCCGCCGGGCGAGCTTGCCGCAGATGGGCTTGTGCGCCTCTATGGGTTGCACACGGTGCGCGCCGCGCTCGACAATCCGAGCCGCAAGGTGCTGAGGATGCTGGTTACCCGGAACGCCGCGGAACGCCTTGAGATCTCGGACATCGGCGCCCTGCCCTTCGCGACCGAACTGGTCGAGCCTAAGGACATCGACAAGATCACCGGCTCCGAGGCCGTGCACCAGGGCGTGCTCATCGAGGCCGAGCCGCTGAAATCCAAGGCCTTGTCGGCGCTGGGCGATTCGCCACTGGTGCTGGTGCTCGACCAGGTGACCGACCCGCACAATGTCGGCGCCATCATGCGCTCGGCGGTAGCCTTCGGTGCGGGCGCGCTGATCACCACCTCGCGCCACAGCCCGCACGAAACCGGCGTGCTCGCGAAGTCGGCTTCCGGTGCGCTCGAACACATCGACCTGATCGAGGTGCGCAACCTGGCCGAGGCGCTGGGCGAGTTGCACGAGGCAGGGTTCCAAACCATCGGGCTTGATTCGGATGGTCCGGCAGAGCTCGAAAAGACCTTTGCGTCAAAGAAGGTCGCACTGGTGCTCGGCGCCGAGGGCAAGGGCCTGCGCCAGAAGACACGCGAAACGGTCACGTCGCTCGCCCGCCTCGACATGCCCGGCGCCATCCGCTCGCTCAACGTCTCGAATGCAGCGGCGGTCTCGCTCTACGCGGCGCGCCTCTGGCTTCGTTGAGTCGCACTCTGGACGCTCTTTTCCGCGGCGAACGGACACATCGGCGGGAACCGGCGCGCCTTGACCTTCCGCCCAATGGAAGCGGTAGGCTCCTTTCTCGTAATGGAGACCTTCACATGGCGCATCGTCGCACCATCATTTCGCTGCTGTCCGCGATTCTGGCATCGGGAGCAGCGGCACCCGCGCTTGCGCAGACAATCAGCCTCGCCGATCTTGCGGGTAAAACCCATGTCCACGGGCTGTCGTTCGATCCCGCCGATTCCGCCAACATCCTCGTCGCGACGCATCATGGCGTGATGCGTGCCGCGCCCGACGGCAACGTTACCCCCGTCTCGGACGTGCAGGACGATTTCATGGGCTTCGTCCCTCACCCCACCGACCCCTCGATCATCTTCGGCAGCGGCCATCCCAGCACGGGAGGCAATCTCGGCTTCATCAAGTCGACGGATGCGGGCAAGACATGGACGAAGATCGCACCCGGCGTGGACGGCCCGGTGGACTTCCACCAGCTTGCGGTCAGCCTGACCGACGCCAACGTCTTCTACGGCTCCTACGGCAGCATACAGACGAGCCGTGACGGCGGAGCGACGTGGACGATTGCCGGCGAGGCACCAGGCAGACTGATCGACATTGCGATTTCCCCGGCAGATCCCGCGACCGTCTATGCGGCCACCGAAACCGGGCTGATGGTGAGCCGCGACGGAGCCAAGACCTGGCAGACGCTGGTCAGCGACGTTCCGGTCACGACCGTCGAGCTCACCGCCGACGGCACGATCTATGCATTCGCGGCGGGACGCGGCGTACTTCGCGCGAGCGAGTCAGCACCAAGCTTCAACACCATCGGCGAAGGTCCCGATGCCGCCGGCTACATCCTCCACCTTGCAGCCGACCGCAAGGACAAGCAGAGGCTCGTCGCCATCACCGGCGACAAGGTCATCATGGTCAGCAGCGATGCCGGCGTCAGCTGGAAGGCGCTCGGCAAGAACTGACCACAAGGAACCCACACGCGGAAAGGGCTCCCGCGGCACACCGCGGGAGCCCTTTTCCGTGACGAGCAGGCCGCAGCGGCGGCAAGCTACATCGCTCTCTTTCTTGCTTACGCGGCTTCGCTCTTGCCTGCCTCCGCCGAGCCGCCGACCTCGAAATTGGCCATCCTCTCGAGCGCGCGAACCAGCGCCGAATGGTCCTCCTTGGCCCCACCATTTGCGGCGCAGGAGTTGAACAGTTCCTGCGTCATCGAGGTGTTGGGCAGCGAGACGCCGAGCGCCTTGGCGCCCTGGAGCGCGAGGTTGAGGTCCTTCTGGTGCAGTTCGATGCGGAAGCCGGGCGCGAAGGTGCGCTTGACCATGCGCTCGCCATGCACCTCGAGGATGCGCGAGGCAGCCAGACCGCCCATCAGCGCCTGGCGCACCTTGGCGGGGTCCGCGCCCGCCTTCGAGGCGAACACCAGCGCCTCGGCCACGGCCTCGATGGTCAGGGCCACGACGATCTGGTTAGCGACCTTTGTGGTCTGGCCGACGCCATTGGGCCCGACGAGCGTGATGTTCTTGCCCATTTTCTCGAAAGCCGGGCGGGCGCGCTCGAAGGCCTTTTCGGTGCCGCCGACCATGATGGTCAGCGACGCTGCCTTGGCTCCGACCTCGCCACCGGACACCGGCGCATCGAGATAGTCGCAGCCGAGTTCGTTGATCTTCCTCGCGAACTCCTTGGTCTCGATCGGCGAGATCGAGCTCATGTCGATGACGAGCTTGCCTTTGGAGAGGCCGGACGAGATGCTGTTTTCGCCAAAGAGTACGTCCGCCACATGCGGTGTGTCGGGCACCATGGTGATGACGATATCAGCGGTCTCGGCGAGCTTGCGATGGCCACTCACCTTCTTCAATCCCTTGGACACCAGTTCCGCTGGCAGCGCGCCGCGGTGGTCGCTGGCATAGACTTCATAGCCCGCATCGAGCAGGTGTCCCGCCATCGGGGCACCCATGATGCCGAGGCCGACGAATCCGATCTTTTCCATTTTCTTGTCCTTCAAATCTCGTTCAGGCAGCGGCGCTGCCCTTGCGGGCGAAGCCCAAAAACCATCCCAGTCCCTCGACCGTACCCGCCTTGGGCTTGTATTCGGCGCCGACCCAACCGGTGTAGCCGATGCGGTCGAGATGCGCGTAGAGGAACGGGTAGTTGATCTCGCCCGTGCCCGGCTCGTGGCGACCGGGATTGTCGGCCAGCTGGACGTGCGCGATGCGCGAAAGATTGGCCTCGATGGTGCGGGCGAGATCGCCCTCCATGACCTGCATGTGATAGATGTCGTATTGCAGGTAGAGGTTGTCCGAGCCGACCTTGTCGATGATGGCGAGGGCCTGCTTGGTGTTGGTCAGGAAGAAGCCAGGGATATCGCGCGTGTTGATCGGCTCGATCAGAAGGCGGATGCCAGCGGCTTTCAGCTTCTCGGCGGCAAACTTCAGGTTTTCGACGAAGACGTTCTCCAGCGCCTCCCGGTCGGCACCCGCCGGCGCGATGCCGGCAAGGCAGTTCACCTGCGTGCAGCCCAGCGCCTGGGCATAGGTGATCGCCTTGTCGACGCCCTGGCGGAACTCGTGGATGCGGTCGGGCAGCACGGCAATGCCGCGCTCGCCCGCCGCCCAGTCGCCGGGCGGCAGGTTGAACAGAGCCTGGACAAGGCCGTTCTTCTTGAGGCGCGCGGCCACGACATCGGGGGCGTGGTCATAGGGAGCGATGTACTCGACGGCTTCGAATCCGGCGCGTGCGGCCGCATCGAAGCGGTCGAGGAAGTCGTGCTCGCCGAAGAGCATCGACAGGTTGGCTGAAAACTTGGGCATCTTTGTTTCCTCAATAATCAGTCGAGCAGCGCGATCGCGGTCGGCGCGTCTTCGTTGCTCTCGGCCAGGTCCTCGAACTCGACGATGTTGTCGATCTCGACACCCATCGAGATGTTGGTGACGCGCTCGAGGATGAACTCGAGGACGACCGGCACCTGGTGCTCCTTGGTCAGGCGCTTGGCCTCGGCGAAGGCGTTGGCGAATTCCTCCGGCTTGCGGACGCGGATCGCCTTGCAGCCCATGGCCTCGGCAACCGCGACGTGATCGACGCCATAGCCGGTCTCGGCACCCTCGGGGCGGTTGATGTTCTCGAAGGCGAGGCTGACCTCGTAGTCCATCGAGAAGCCGCGCTGCGCCTGGCGGATCAGGCCGAGATAGGCGTTGTTCACGACGACGTGGATATAGGGCAGCTTGTGCTGTGCGCCGACCGCCAGTTCCTCGATCAGGAACTGGAAGTCGTAGTCCCCCGACAGCGCCACGATATCGCGATCCGGATCCGCCGCGCGGACGCCGAGGGCAGCCGGCAGGGTCCAGCCGAGCGGGCCGGCCTGGCCGCAGTTGATCCAGTTGCGCGGCTTGTAGACGTGCAGGAACTGGGCGCCGGCGATCTGCGACAGGCCAATGGTGGTGACATAGGTCGTGTCGCGGCCGAAGGCCTTGTTCATTTCCTCGTAGATGCGCTGCGGCTTGAGCGGCACCTGCTCGAAGTGCGTCTTGCGCTTCATCGTCTTCTTGCGGCCCTGGCATTCCTTGGCCCAGCCCGACCAATCGCGCAGCTTGCCGGCCGTCTTCCACTCCGTGGCGACGTCCAGCAACATCTTGAGCGCGGCACCCGCATCCGAGACGACGCCGAAATCAGGGGCGAAGACGCGGCCTATCTGCATCGGCTCGATGTCGACGTGGATGAACTTGCGGCCGGCCGTGTATTTGTCGACCGAACCCGTGTGGCGGTTCGCCCAGCGGTTGCCGATGCCCATGACGAAGTCCGAGGCCAGCATCGTCGCGTTGCCGTAGCGGTGCGACGTCTGCAGGCCGCACATGCCGGCCATCAGGCGGTGATCGTCGGGGATCGAGCCCCAGCCCATCAGTGTCGGGATGACCGGAACTCCGGTGATCTCGGCGAACTCGATGAGCAGGTCCGAGGCGTCCGCATTGATGATGCCGCCGCCGGCGACGATCAGCGGCTTCTCGGCCTCGTTCAGCATAGACAGCGCCTTTTCGGCCTGGGCACGCGTCATGGCAGGCTTGACGACCGGCAGCGGCTCGTAGGTGTCGATATCGAACTCGATCTCGGCCAGTTGCACATCGATCGGCAAGTCGATGAGGACCGGGCCGGGACGAGCCGAGCGCATCAGCTGGAACGCCTTCTGCAGCGTCATCGGAACCAGATAGGGCTCCATGACCGTGACCGCCCACTTGGCGACGGGGGCTGCGATGGCTGCGATGTCGACGGCCTGGAAGTCTTCCTTCGTCAGGCGTGCACGCGGGGCCTGACCGGTGATGCAGAGGATCGGGATCGAGTCGGCCGAAGCCGAATAGAGCCCGGTGATCATGTCGGTGCCGGCCGGGCCCGAGGTGCCGATGCAGAGGCCGATGTTGCCGGCCTTGGTGCGCGTGTAGCCTTCGGCCATGTGGGACGCTGCCTCGACGTGGCGCGCGAGCACGTGACGGATGGTGCCGCGAGCCTTCAGCGCCGAATAAAGCGGGTTGATCGCCGCACCCGGCACACCGAAGGCGCAGGAAATGCCCTCCTTCTCCAAAACGAGGACAGCAGCATCGACTGCGCGCATCCTGGCCATTTTTAAACACCTCCATCGGTCGTCAGATTTTCACGTTCCCGAATGGTGTCACTGCGATGGGTATTTTGCAATTTTTTCAGAATATTTTTTCATTTCTGCAACTAGGTACCTTGTTATTGATTTTACTACATTTTTCATTTTTCGTTGCGCAGATCAGAAAACTGATGGAAAAGTTTTTTAGAGCATTGCCACGACAGGAGGGTTGAGATGGCCACGCCCGAGAAACGACAACGAGGGCGGCCCCGTGCCTTTCAGCCCTCGCCGGATGCGGGCTCGGTCCAGTCGCTGGACCGGGCGCTCCGCATCCTCGCCATTGTCGCAAATGGCGACGGGCTTTCGCTGAGCGAGATCGCCGCCGCCTCGGAACTGGCCGCCTCGACCGCTTACCGGATGCTGACCACGCTGCAGAACCACGGGATGGTCGAATTCGACAGCAACGAGCAGCTCTGGTCGATCGGCGTCGAGACCTACCGGATGGGATCGGCATTCCTCCGGCGGAGGAAGCTGATCGATCGGGCCCGTGTCGTGATGCAGGAGCTCATGGAGAAAACCGGGGAGACGGCAAATCTCGGCGTGGCCGAAGACGACTGCGTGGTGTTCGTCAGCCAGGTGGAAACACACGAAGCGATCCGCGCATTCTTCCGGCCAGGAACACGCAGCCCGTTCCACGCCTCCGGGATCGGGAAGGCGGTGCTCGCCCACCTCGAACGCGACCGGGTAAACGCTATCGTCCGCAAGGCGGGTCTCGCTGCCTATACCGAGCGCACCCTGTCCGACCCCGTTGCCCTCGCCCGCGACCTCGACGAGATCCGCGGCCGCGGCTGGTCGGTCGACGACGAGGAACGCTACCCCGGCATGCGATGCGTGGCCGCCCCCGTCTTCAATGAGTTCGGCGAGCCGATCGGCGGCGTCTCCGTCTCGGGCCCGACAGTGCGCGTCACGCCGGAAAAGGTCCGAGAGATCGGCCCGGTGGTGCGGGAAGCCGCGGCGGAACTCACGCGGATGATCGGCGGAACGAGTTGAGCGCAAGGCGGTCTGCTTGACTCGGCGCCCGCAAGGCCGCAAGCAGTCTCGCAACCATTGGATGATCGTTGCGACCGGGAAGATCATGAGCCTCCAGTCCGTCAAAGCCTTCTTCGCCGAACATGCGCCTGAAATCACCGTCATCGAAACGCCGACGAGTTCGGCGACCGTTGCGCTGGCGGCAGAGGCACATGGCGTCGAGACCGGGCAGATCGCCAAGACGATCTGCCTGCGGGTCGGCGAAAGGGTCCTGCTGATAGTCGCCGGCGGCAATGCCCGCATCGACAATCGCAAGTTCCGCGACGCATTCGGCGGCAAGGGACGTATGCTCGAGGTCGAGCAGGTGGTCGAGCTTACCGGCCACCCCGTCGGCGGCGTCTGCCCCTTCGGCCTTGCGACACCGCTTCCGGTCTATTGCGATGTGTCGCTGAGGGCCTACGAGGAGGTCGTACCCGCAGCCGGCGCGACCAATGCAGCATTGCGGATCGGAGTAGAGCGCATGGCAAGGCTCGTCGGCGCCGAATGGTGCGACGTTTGCCAGGACCCGACCGAACAGGCGGCCGCGGCAGAATAGCGGCCGGCACCGCCCGTCATTCCGCGGGCGAACGTCAATGCCTTGAATTGCTTGTGAAAAGCTTGGTGCCCCCGGCAGGGATCGAACCCGCGACCTTCGGTTTACAAAACCGCTGCTCTACCAGCTGAGCTACAAGGGCAATTCGCCCCCGTTAGCATATTTGGCGGAGCAGTAAAGGATATTTCGGGCCGGCAGTCCCGCCTCACGCCCTAAAATGAGGCCGGGACCCTTCCTACATTCAGGCAATGGGCACTTAGCACGCTCGGGAGACGGCCGGTGATTAGGTTTGTCGTCATCGCTCTGTTGGCGATCGCCGCCTGGGTGGTGGCGGTGAGATTCATCCGTGCACTGAAGCAGCGCCGAATCGACTGGGCCGGAATAGCCTTCATCATCTGCTTCGTCGCCCTCGCCTTCTACCTGCGACACGCCACCGGGATGGGCTGAACCTGAAGACACCGCCGCGGCACGTCTGCCCCGTGGTTCAGGCGTGCCAGGCATGCCTTTGCTTCCTGCCAGCGTCATGCTACCCCGATGCCCGGCGGACGACATCGGCGTTCGGACCGCCACCAGGGAAGCCATGGACGCTAAATCGCTGACATTCTCGTTCGCCTCCTCGGGCACGGCGGAAGCGGACGCGGCGGCCAAGCGGCTTGCCCGGCTCTACGGACAGATGCCCGCCGCGCAGGCCGACATCGTCGTGGCGCTGGGTGGTGACGGCTTCCTGCTGCAGACGCTGCGCGACACCATGAGCACGGGCAAGCGTGTCTATGGCATGAACCGTGGCACGGTCGGCTTCCTGATGAACGAGTACAGCGAGGCCAAGCTGCCGGAACGACTGGCGACGGCCGTGGCCGAAACTATCCGGCCCCTTGAAATGGAGACTGTGGACGCGGACGGCTCGACGGCCCATGCGCTGGCGATCAATGAAGTGTCGCTGCTGCGCCAGTCCTATCAGGCCGCACGGGTGCGCATCTCGGTCGACGGCAAGGTTCGTCTCGACGAACTGATCTGCGACGGGGTCATGGTGGCGACGCCCGCCGGCTCGACTGCCTACAACCTTTCCGCCCACGGCCCCATCCTGCCGCTCGACGCGCCGCTGCTTGCGCTGACGCCGGTAAGCCCGTTCAGGCCGCGTCGCTGGCGCGGCGCCCTGCTGCCCAAGGATGCGGTGGTCCGCTTCGACGTGCTCGAAGACAAGAAGCGTCCGGTCAATGCGGTCGCCGACCATACGGAGGTGAAATCCGTCGTCTCCGTCGAGGTCAAGGAATCGGTGTCCCACACCGCAACGTTGCTCTTCGATGCCGGTCATTCGTGGAACGAACGCATCCTGGCCGAGCAGTTCAGATACTGATCTTAACGAAGACTGTCCGCAATTTCTGGCGCAGTGCCAGTTTGAGTTGACAAATCGCGCACTTACCCCTATCGCGTTGCGGCATGTTACAGGCGTTGCGCCTGTCCTGGCCACGGTGCCTCGCCCCGAACGAGCAAAAAAGACAGCCAAAAAACTTGTCCGAAGACACTCAGACCGCTTCAGAAGCGTTGACCTTCGCAGACCTCGGCCTCTCGCCGAAGGTCCTTTCAGCCGTATCCGACGCGGGCTACACGCAGCCAACGCCGATCCAGGCAGGCGCCATTCCCCATGCGCTCCAGGGCAAGGATGTTCTAGGCATCGCCCAGACCGGCACCGGCAAGACGGCATCCTTCGTGCTGCCGATGCTGACGCGCCTCGAAAAGGGCCGCGCCCGCGCACGCATGCCGCGCACGCTCATCCTCGAACCGACGCGCGAACTCGCCGCGCAGGTCGAGGAGAACTTCGTCAAGTACGGCAAGAACCACCGGCTCAACATCGCGCTTTTGATCGGCGGCGTTTCCTTCGATGAGCAGGAGAAGAAGCTCGAGCGCGGCGCCGACGTGCTGATCGCGACGCCGGGCCGGTTGCTCGATCACTTCGAGCGCGGCAAGCTGCTGCTCACCGGCGTCGAGATCCTCGTCATCGACGAGGCCGACCGCATGCTCGACATGGGCTTCATCCCCGACATCGAGCGCATCTGCAAGCTGATCCCGTTCACGCGCCAGACACTGTTCTTCTCGGCGACGATGCCGCCGGAGATCACCAAGCTCACCGAGCAGTTCCTGCATGCGCCGGTGCGCGTCGAGGTGGCGAAGGCAGCTACGACCGCGTCGACGGTGACGCAGCGGCTGGCGAAATCCGGCCCGAAGCCGTGGGACAAGCGCGAAGTGCTGCGCAACCTCATCCGCGCCGAAGGCGACGCGATCAAGAACGCGATCATCTTCTGCAACCGCAAGGTCGACGTCTCGGAGCTCTTCCGCTCCCTGGTCAAGTACGACTTCAATGCGGGCGCGCTGCATGGCGACATGGACCAGCGCGCGCGCATGACCATGCTGTCCAATTTCCGTGACGGTAAACTGCAGTTGCTGGTCGCGTCCGACGTTGCCGCTCGTGGCCTCGACATCCCCGATGTCAGCCACGTCTTCAACTATGACGTACCGATCCATTCCGAGGACTACGTCCACCGCATCGGCCGCACGGGACGTGCCGGCCGCAGCGGCAAGTCCTTCACGATCGCGACGCGCAGCGACACCAAGTATGTCGACGCCATCGAGAAGCTGATCGGCCAGAAGATCGAATGGCACGACGGCGACCTGTCGACGGTCGTGATCAAGGAAGAAGACGACGAAGCCCCGCGCCGTGGCCGCAGCCAGTCACGCCGCGGCGGCAAGGAGCGGCACGGCCGCGATCGCAAGCATCGCGACGAGGCCCCTGCCCCGGTGCAGGCCGCCGAGGCCGAGGCTCCCGTCGACAACGTCGTCTCGGACATCGACGAACGCCGTGCGCGCAAGGAAGCCATCCGGAATGGCAATGCCGATCGCAAGACGCGTCCCGACCACGAAGACAGGCCGCGGCGGGACGACCGTGGCGGCCGCCGAGGCAATCGCGACCGCGAGGACGAAGACGATCGCGTCGTCGGCTTTGGCGACGACATGCCAGCCTTCATGCTCATCGCGACGAACGTCTGACCTTACCCAAACACAAAAAACGGCCCCGATTCGGGGCCGTTTTCTTTTGCAGTCCCAAGCTTGCGCCGCTCAGGTGAGCGGCGACAGCTGGATTTCGACGCGGCGGTTCTGCGCGCGGCCGTCGGGCGTCGCATTGGAGGCGATCGGGCGGGTCGCACCGAAGCCGGTGACAGCGAAGCGGCGCGAATCGATGCCCTGGGCGCCGAGATAGTTGGCGACCGAAAGCGCTCGGCGCTGCGACAGGTCGAAGTTGTACTGCTCGCCGCCGGTCGAATCGGTGTGGCCGAAGACGTCGACGGTCGTCTGGTTGAACTTCTTCAGGACCAGCGCCACCGAATTCAGCGTCGGGTAGAACGCCGACTTCACAGCATCCTGGTCGGTGTTGAAGGTGATGTTCGACGGCATGTTCAGGATGATCTGGTCGCCTGCGCGGGTGACGCTGACGCCCGTGCCCTGCAACTGGGCGCGCAGTTCCGCTTCCTGCCTGTCCATGTAGTTGCCGGCCAGGCCGCCTGCGAGCGCGCCGACACCAGCGCCGATCAAGGCATTGCGGCGATCGTCGCCGCCGGCCAGCAGGCCAAGGCCCGCGCCCGCCAACGCTCCGAGGCCCGCGCCGGCAGCGGTGTTCGAGACCTTCTGCTGGCCGGTATAGGGGTCGGTCGTGCAGGCGCCGACCAGCAAGCTGCCGAGCAGCGCAAAAATGACTGTCTTCTTCATCGGGATGTCCCTCTCCGTATTCGCGAGCGCTTTGCGCTTCGCCCAAAGCCCTTCCACGGCCTTGTATCATGAAATACGGCGAAAAACGGATCAGCCGAAACCGAACGCGGCGTCAGGTCACAGCTTCGTGTAAGGAACGTCGGCAGTGCACTTTGAGAATTGCTTGAAGTCATTCATTCAATTCATGAAATTGCCCCGCACTATGTCGGAAACGGGGTTCTCCGGCGATCAATACGACTTCGGCGGAACGAAGAGGCAGACGGTACGCGTGTCGTCGGCGCCCGCCACGGAGCACCAGTGGTACTGGCCATCCGGGGAATCATGGATGCGGGCATCCTGGTATTTCACCACCTCTCCCGTCCGCTCGATCACGTAGCCCTGCGGACGCTCGCTGATGGCCTTCTTGGGCACCTCGCGGCAGTCATAGCCGGAGCAGCACTCGAACGGATATCTCCAGCCCTTGGGGGCGTCGTGAGAGAATGCGGGGAAAGTCGAGAGGGAGATAAGAGCAGCGGCCAAGGCGGCCCGAGCGCTCCAATGCAGCAGGCGTGTTCCTGGGCGCATAGCATGCTCCCTTGAGATCACCTCCCAAGCGAAATCCTGCGCCCGTCTGCTTAACGAAAAGTTGCCGGCGATGTTCCGGATGGGCCCGGCCATCGGCACAAGCGGATGGCCAGGAAGGTCTTCAAAGGCTAGAGCGGCGGGCATTCTGACGAAAGCAATTCGGCCGCTCTACCTGTTTTCCTTAGTCGCATTTGTGCGACGCCAGACGATTCCGTCTGGCTGCAAAATGCTCTAG
>MEEF01000099.1 GCA_001724355.1 Mesorhizobium sp. SCN 65-20
GCCGGATCCACTTCGAGCACGACCACGTCGACCTGCTGAGTGGTCGACAGGATCTTGCCGGGGTGGACGTTCTTCTTGGTCCACGACATCTCCGAGACGTGGATGAGGCCTTCGATGCCCGGCTCGAGCTCGACGAACGCACCGTAGTCGGTGATGTTCGTGACGGTGCCGGTGATCTTCTTGCCGATCGGGAACTTGGTGCCGATATCCGACCACGGATCGCTCTCGAGCTGCTTCATGCCGAGCGAGATGCGGTGGGTTTCCTGGTTGATGCGGATGATCTGCACCTTGACCGTCTGACCGATATTGAGGATTTCGGTCGGATGGTTGACGCGGCGCCATGCCATGTCGGTGACGTGCAGCAGGCCGTCGATGCCGCCGAGGTCGACGAACGCACCGTAGTCGGTGATGTTCTTGACCACGCCCTCGACAACCTGACCCTCTTCGAGGTTCTGGACGATCTCGGAGCGCTGCTCTGCACGGCTCTCTTCGAGAACGGTGCGGCGCGACACGACGATGTTGCCGCGACGACGATCCATCTTGAGGATCTCGAAGGGCTGCGGGTTGTGCATGAGCGGGGTGACGTCGCGGATCGGACGGATGTCGACCTGCGAACGCGGCAGGAAGGCAACGGCGCCGTCGAGATCGACGGTGAAGCCACCCTTGACCTGGTTGAAGATGACGCCTTCGACGCGCTCACCCTTGTTGAACTTCTCTTCGAGCTTGACCCAGCTCTCTTCGCGGCGAGCCTTGTCGCGCGACAGCATGGCTTCGCCCAGCGCGTTCTCGATGCGCTCGACATAGACCTCGACGGTGTCGCCGACCTTGAGCGAGCCGTCCTTGGCCTTGCTGCCGAATTCCTTCAGCGGCACGCGACCTTCGACCTTCAGGCCGACGTCGATGATGGCCATGTCTTTTTCGATGGCCGTGACGATGCCCTTGACGACCTGGCCTTCGCCCGAATGACCGTCCGAGAAGGACTCTTCGAGCAGGCTCGCGAAATCGTCGCGGGAGGGGTTAGCTTGTGACATTGGATCTCCTGGTGCGTCCCGCCTTGCGGGAGCGGCGCCGTGGGTTCGTGTTGCGTTGGCCTGCCTGCATTCCGGGCTGGAAGCCCTGGCCGCGATGAGCGGCAATCGGCGCAAGAAGAATGCTGGCAGGTCGGTTGAGCGGCGAAATCCGAGGATTTCAGCCAGTTCTCAGCTTCCGAGGACCCGATCGACGATATCCCTGGCTGCGGAAAACGCGGCTTCTATATCCATTTCCGACGTATCGAGCAAGTGCGCGTCGTCGGCGGGCCTGAGCGGCGAGTCGGCGCGGCCGGTGTCGCGCTCGTCGCGGCGCTGGATGTCGGCGAGGATGCCGGCGAAATCGGCGGTACCGCCATTGGCCTCGATCTCGGCCAGCCGCCGCCGGGCCCTGACCTCGGCGCTGGCCGTGACGTAGAGCTTCACCTCCGCATCGGGGCAGACGACCGTGCCGATGTCGCGGCCGTCGAGCACGGCACCTTGCGGGCCGCGGGCGAACTCGCGCTGTTTCTCGACGAGGATCCGCCGGACCTCGGGGAACACCGCGATTTTGGACGCGGCTTCGCCAACCTGGTGCGCCGACAAAATGGTTCGATCGAGCTTTGTCAGGTCGACCTGCCGGGCTGCGGTTTCCGCGGCCGAGACATTGTCGAGCGGCAGTCCGAAGCTGATCAGCGCGTGGGCTACCGCCCGGTAGGTCAGCCCGGTATCGAGAAGCGCGAGGTGATAGTAGTCGGCAAGCCGTCTTGCCAGCGTGCCCTTGCCGGCGCCGGCGGGACCATCGATGGCGATGGTGAGGGAGGTCGTCATTGTCTGCGCTGCTTTCCGTTCAAACGCTACGCATCAGTCCGCCGTCGACCCGCAGGCTCTGGCCGGTGATGTAGGCGGCACCCTCGGAAGCCAGGAATGCGATGGTCGCGGCGATCTCCACGGAGGTGCCGTAGCGCTGCATCGGCACGCCGGCGCGGCGCTCGTCGGTCTGCGGCAGGCTGTCGATCCAGCCCGGCAGCACGTTGTTCATGCGGACGTTGTGCGGGGCGTACTGGTCGGCGAACAGCTTGGTGTAGGCGGTGAGGCCCGCGCGCGCGACTGCTGAGGTCGGGAACATCGCCGCCGGCTCGCCCACCCAGGCGGTCGAGATGTTGACGATGGCGCCGCCCTTCTGGGCCACCATGATAGGTGCTACCAGCCGCGTCGCGCGCACGACGTTCATGAAGTAGACGTCGATGCCGGTGTGCCACTGCTCGTCGGTGATCTCGAGCAGCGGCGCGCGCGGCCCGTGTCCGGCGCCGTTGACCAGCGCGTCGATGCGGCCCCATTTGTCCATGGTCAGGTCGACGAAGCGCTTCAGGTCCTCGTTCGACTGGTTCGAGCCGGTGAAGCCCAGCCCGCCGAGTTCCTTGGCCAGTTCCTCGCCCTTGCCCGACGAGGACAGAACGGCGACGCTGTAGCCGTCGGCTGCGAGCTTCTTCGCTGCCGCAGCGCCCATGCCGCTGCCGCCGCCGACGATCATGGCTACTTTCTTGGTCATGCCTTTCTCCCTGCCTATGGCTGGCCTGCGTCCCTAGCGCCTGGGCGCTTTGGGGAGGCCCCTCGACTGCTTCACCAGATCTGCAATTGCCTTGTCAGCCTCTTCTTGGCGTTTCAGCTTCCGCGTCTGGTCAAATCTCTCATACTCGGCTTCAGCGAATTGCCTGGCTGCCGAGGCGCTCACCGAGCCGCCTGTTCGCAGCACATTTCGCCCCAGATTGGCAAGCTGTGCGTCGAGTAGATCTTGTGCGTCCAGCATGACGACAAGGCGTCCGAGGTCGAGTTGATCCTCGAAAATGTCGAGCAGGATGGTCGTCAGCCTGTTCAGCTCGCGAATTTCTGCTTCGCCTAGATAGTTCTTGGAGACGGTGACATCCGCTTTGCGAATGCTGTCACCCTGCCAGGCGGTCAACCCCATGTTTGCTGCTGCGTGGTCTGCCCTCCCGGCGACGATCTCGGCAGGAGTATACGAAGTCACCGCGTAAACGAGCTTGGCCTGAGTTCTTTGATAGAACTCGCGGGCAGCGTCATTGTTGCCGTCGTAGTCCTGGCACATGGCGCAGATGCTGCGCAGCTCCCGGTAGACGTTGGCTTCGTCAGACCGGATGTCGCGGATGATCTCGCGAAGCTCGGCGACCCGGTCGCGAGCGTCCGGTTGCTTGAGGCGAGGGGCGTCGACGACGAAGCCCGTTTTGGCAAACTGGACGAGAATGCCGGTCGCCCAACGCCGGAAGACCGTGGCCTGCGTCGAAGACACGCGATAGCCGACGGAGATCACCGCATCCAGATTGTAGTGCTCAATCTGACGTTCGACACTCCGTCCACCCTCTTGGCGAACCTGTGCAATTTTTGCACTGGTTGACACCGGGTCTAGTTCACCCTCGGAAAACACATTCGCAAGGTGTTTGGTTATGACCGAGCGATCCACCCCGAACAATTGAGCAATCTGCGCCTGGCTCATCCAGAGCGTTTCGCCCTCGTAGCGGATGTCGATCCGAAGGCCCTTGTCTGAATCGTAGACGAGGAAGCGGTCTCCCGTATGCGAATCCTCGGTCAGCCGGACCGGTCCGTCATTGCCGTCGCCCATTGCCCATTCGCCCACCAATAGAACATAATGGCAACATTGCTATGGCAGTTCCGACCGGGATGCAAGCCGACTGGCTCGGCCTACTCGATCTCGGCCCCCAGATCGGCCATCAGTCCCATGAACTCCGGGAAGCTGGTGGCGATCATCGCCTGGTCGTCGACGGTCACGGGTTTCTCCGTGGCGAGGCCGAGGATGAGGAAGCTCATGGCGATGCGGTGGTCGAGATGGGTCTTGACCATGCCGCCGCCGAGGCCCTTGCCACCCGGTCTGCCGCGAACCGAAAGCGAGGCCTCGCCCTCGGTGCAGTCGATGCCATTGACTTCCAGCCCGCGGGCGACGGCGGCCAGCCGGTCGGATTCCTTGACGCGCAGCTCTTCCAGGCCTTGCATGATCGTCTCGCCTTCGGCGAAGGCGGCGGCCACGGCTAGCACGGGGTACTCGTCGATCATCGACGGCGCGCGTTCGGCGGGAACCTTGACACCCTTGAGCTCGGAGCCGCGCACGCGCAGGTCGGCGACGTCCTCTCCGCCGGCATTGCGCGGATTGAGGATCTCGATGTCGCCGCCCATTTCGATGAGCGTGGTGATGAGCCCGGTACGGGTCGGGTTCATCAGCACGTTTTCGATCGTGATGTCCGATCCGGGCACGATGAGCGCCGCGACCAGCGGGAAGCCGGCAGAGGACGGGTCTCCGGGCACGGCGATGACCTGGCCGGTGAGCTTGCCCTGGCCTTCGATGAAGATGTGGCGCACGCCCTGCTCGTCGGTCTCGACCTGGATGTTGGCGCCGAAGCCCTTGAGCATCTTTTCAGTGTGGTCGCGCGTCATGACAGGTTCGATGACGGTGGTGATGCCGGGTGTGTTGAGTCCGGCGAGCAGCACCGCCGACTTGACCTGGGCTGAGGCCATGGGCACGCGGTAGGTGATGGCGGCCGCCTGGCGCGGGCCGCGCAGGGTGAGCGGCATGCGGTCGCCGGGAGCGGCGTTGATCACCTGCACGCCCATCTGGCGCAGCGGCTCGAGCACGCGGCCCATCGGCCGGCCCGACAGCGAAGCGTCGCCGATGAAGGTGGTTTCCATGTCGTAGGTGCCGACCAGGCCCATGGTCAGTCGCGAGCCGGTGCCGGCATTGCCGAAATCGAGCGGACCTTCCGCCTGCAGCAGCGCGCCATTGCCCGTGCCCTGGATGATCCACTCGCCGCCGCGCTTCTCGATGTGGGCGCCCATGGCCTTCATCGCGTCGCCGGTGCGCATCACGTCCTCGCCTTCGAGCAGGCCGGTGATGCGGGTCTCGCCCGAAGCGAGGCCGCCGAACATGAAGGAGCGGTGGGAGATCGATTTGTCGCCGGGCACGCGGGCGGTTCCGGACAAGGCTGGGGATTTCCGGGCGGTGGCCGGCTTCGGCTCGGCGTGGTGCGACATGCTGGTTCCTCGTGCGGAAAGCCTGTCAGATGGGCCTTCCCAATGATTGCGGCGGTGTCGTAGCATCGATTGCCGCAGCGGTCATCCCCCTTGCGCGGCAAGGATTTGCGGGTGGGACGAATCACTCGGATTTGGCTTTGACAGAGCCACGAACTGCGGTTAAGGGGACCAAATTCTGTAAAGACGAGGCCTGACGTGGCAAAATCCGAGCTTGGCACAAAGCGTATCGACCCGGAAACGGGCCGCAAATTCTACGACCTGAACAAGGATCCGATCGTCTCTCCCTACACGGGAAAGAGCTATCCGCGTTCCTACTTCGACGACGGTAAGGCGTCGATCCTCGAAGAAGAGGAAGACGTCGACCAGAAGGAAATGGACTCCGAGGACGAAGGCGCGGACGTCGTTTCGCTGGAAGACGCCGACGACGAAGCGAAGGGCGGTTCCGACGATCTGCCTGATCTGGGCGACGACGACGATGTCGATCTGGGCGATGACGACGACGACACCTTCCTCGCCGACGAGGAAGAAGAGGACGACGACGTCTCGGACATGATCGGAGTCGGCGACGACGAAGACGAGATCTGACGAGCCTGTTGAAGAAACCGAAAAAAGGTTTCGAACAAGGCTTGCCAAGGGCAGAATGCGGCGCTAGAAGCCGCCCTGCAAACACGGCGCGGACGAAAAATTCGCGCCGACCTCTTCGCCGGAAACGGCGCCGGCAGACTGCCGGGTGTGGGGCCATAGCTCAGTTGGGAGAGCGCTTGAATGGCATTCAAGAGGTCGTCGGTTCGATTCCGATTGGCTCCACCAAACAGTCTCCAGATTAGATGATTCTGAAGCCGTCTCCATCCGAGGCGGCTTTGTTCGTTTTGGGCTACCGTCCAATGCGGCGCTTGTGACTCGTCGCCGGGCAGCACCGATTCCCACTTTACGCAGTCGTTTGCGAATCGCTGCCGGCTGGCGGCATCGATGGTCGGCACCCCCAAGTCTGCCGGGCCTGATACTCATCCCCGACGAGCGCCGACAATCAGACGAAGCCGGGATGCGCGCATTGCAGCCCTTGGATGGCCAATATGGTCTCGTGGTCGAACGGGGATACTCCGAAACGCGCCCCATCTCTGCGAAATGGAGTGCGCGGAGAATCCAGATAAAGAATCCATTAATTATACCCAACTACCGTCATCGTTACGGTTAACAAGATCAGCCGCAATTACTTTCGAATTTGAAGCAGGATTTTCGGCAATCTGTAGGCAATACATTCCAGTGACTGGAAAGTTTTGCTTTAGATTCGCAGATGAGCCGAGAACCCCGAGATAGATTGTCGAACAGGGTGTCATCCTCGATGTGCCGGGGCAAAGAACAGATCAGCATGGCGGGGCGTCACTCATGATTGGCTGGCTGAGAAAGAGGGCCGCCAGGCGTGCCGCGGCTTCCGAGGGCTCGGTGATTCTGGAGGGCAGCCGCAAGGCTACCGGCAACCGCAGCCGCAACCGGGTGGGGATGACGATGGTCATCTTCTTCGCCTTCTATGCCGCGATCGGCGTCCGTCTCGTCTATCTGGGGATGCTCGATCCCGAGGCCCCGGCCGGGCCTGAGTCGCGCGTGACGGCGTCGCGACCCGACATCGTCGACCGCAATGGCGAGGTGCTGGCGACCAACATCAAGACGTCGTCGCTGTTTGCCGAGCCGCGCCGCATCGTCGACGCCGACGAGGCGATCGAGAAGCTGGTAACCGTTCTGCCCGATCTGGATGTCGAACAGACTTACAACAAGCTCAAACGCGGCAACGGCTTCGTCTGGCTGAAGCGGCAGCTCACGCCCAAGCAGCAGGCGGAGATCTTGGCGCTCGGCATCCCCGGAATTGCCTTCCGCACGGAAAACCGCCGCTTCTATCCGGCTGGAGAGACCACCGCCCACGTCGTCGGGCTGACCAATGTCGACAACAAGGGCATCTCCGGCCTGGAAAAATACATCGACGACCAGGGCCTGGCCGATCTGCAGGCTTCAGGGCTCGCGATCGCCAAGGACCTGAAGCCGGTCAAGCTGTCGATCGACCTGCGCGTGCAGCATGTGGTGCGCAGTGAAATCGTCGCCGCGCTGGAGAAGTACAGGGCTATTGCAGCAGGTGCCGTCGTGCTCGACGTCAGGACCGGTGAAGTGGTGGCGATGGGCTCGGTGCCGGATTTCGACCCGAACAACCCCTTCAACGCCCTCCAGAATGACCGGCTCAACCGCATGACGGCCGGACTGTTCGAGATGGGCTCGACCGTCAAGAGCTTCACCACGTCTATGGCGCTGGATTCGGGCAAGGTGACGATGGAGAGCACCTTCGACGCGAGCAAACCGATCAGGATCGGTGGCCAGACGATCCGCGACTTCCGCGGCAAGGGCCGGGTGCTCACCGTCCCCGAGGTGTTCATCTACTCATCCAACATCGGCTCGGCCCGCGAGGCCGAGGCCGTGGGCATCGAGGGGCATCGCGAGTTCCTCAAGCGCATGGGCCTGCTCGACCGCATGGAGACGGAGCTTCCCGAAGTGGCCAAGCCGACCGAGCCCAAGGTCTGGAAGCGGGTGCACTCGATAACGGCCGCCTTCGGGCATGGCTTTGCGACGACACCGCTGCAGACTGCCGTCGGCGCCGCCGCTCTGATGAATGGCGGAAAGCTCATTCCGCCGACCTTCCTCATCCGCAGCCAGGAACAGGCGGACGCGATCGGCAAGGTGGTGGTCAAGCCGCAAACAGCCGAGGACATGAGATATCTCTACCGCCTCAACGCCGAAGAAGGGTCGGCCAAGCGCGGCACGGTCCCCGGCTACCGGGTCGGCGGCAAGACCGGCACGGCCGAAAAGGTGGTCAACGGGCGCTATTCGAGCGAGAAGAACTTCAACGCCTTCGTCGCGGCCTTCCCTATGGAGGATCCGCGGTATCTGGTGCTGACCATCATCGACGAGCCGAAGATGGAAGGCTCTGACCGTTCGGCGACGGCGGGCATCACCGCGGCACCGATGGCTTCGAATATCATCCGCCGCTCGGCCCCCATGCTCGGCGTGAGGCCCATATTCGATGAGATCGTGGCTGAAAACGCGCCCTGATGCTCAGTGAGGGCTGCTGGATGCCTCCACGCCTGAAACCCGATGCCGGTCAGTCGCCGCGATGCCAGCGCAGCGACATACAGGACAGGCCGGCGTCGATCTTGCCGATCTCGGTGGTCTTGAGCGGCACCACCTTGTAGCCGAGCCGGTCGAGCATCTCGATGGTGCGCGGATAGTCCGAACCGACCATCACCACTCCATTGACGCGCAGCGCATTGGCCGCCGGCTCCTCGCCCGCCGGGATGGTGACCCGACGAAAGCCGTCGAACACGCCGGAGCGGCCCAGCCTTTCGGTGGTCAGCATCGTCACGTCGTCGAGCAACGAGCAGTCGGTCTTGAAGTGCAGCACGCCCTCCGGCGTCTGGACGATCTCGCCCTTGCGCCCGAGCCGGTCGAGGCTGGCGACGAGGCCCTCGGCGCCGGCGCGGTCGGTGCGGGCCGACAGGCCGATCATCACGCTTTTGGGCGTCGTCAGCACGTCGCCGCCGTCGGCGAAGCCGGGCGAGGGCAGGTCGAACACGGTTCCGAACATCGCCTTCAGCGTTGGCGCGATCTCCGTGGTTTCCTTGACCCGCGTCTCGGCGCCGGGCCGAAGCAGGATCGCACCCTCGGGAAAGACCAGTGCCGGGTCCTCGACGAAGATCGAATCCGGAAAGCTCTCCAGCGCCGGCAGCACCGTCACCTTGACATCAGCCGCCCGCATCGCAGCCACATAGGCTGCATGCTCCGCCTTCACGCCCTCATAGGTCGGGTTGCCGCGGTCGTCGGCGCGCAGGCCGTTGACCACCGAGCGCGCCGGCTCGCGCACGATCGCCGCGTTGAATTCGTAGACGGCTGGCTTCGATGTCATGCGGCGTGCTCATCCTTGCGTTGGCTAAGACAAAGCCTGCCCGAAACCGTGTTTCCTGTCGACAGGCAGGACATGGGCCAGGATGGCGGGCGTCATTGACCCCGTGCGCGCCGAAATTCGCTCGGCGACTGGCCGGCGATTCGGCGGAAGTCGCGGCTGAAATGATAGGGGTCGGCATAGCCGGAGCTCAGCGCCACCGCCGATATCTTGGCATCCGAGGAGGTCAGCAGCCGCTTGGCGAGGTTCATGCGCTCGTGGCGCATCCAGTCCATCGGCGTGGTGCCGGTCTTCTGCCGGAACTGCCGGTGCAACTGAGAGGCGCTGAGGCTGGAGATGTCGGCCATGTCCTCGATCTGCCAGTTGCGGGCGATGTCGGCGCGGAGCGCCCGCATCAGCCGTTGGATGCGCTCGCCGCTGTCTTCCTCCTGCTCGCCGCGCTCGGCGACCAGCAGTGCGATCAATTGGCCGACGATGGCGCTGGACAGGGCGTCGGTGGTCTGGCTGCGATGGGTGAGGGTGGCGAGCGCCTGCTCGAACAACGGCTCGGCTGGGCTGGAGCCGGCGAAGACCGGCTGTTGGCCGACACGCAGGAAGGCGAACACCGCATCGAGACCATGGCCGTCGATGCTCATCCAGAGATAGTTCCAGTGGTCGGCGTCTGCGTGGCAGCCATGAGCATATTGCATCGCCGTGTCGAGCCAGACCACGCTACCTGCCCAGGCGGGGAAGCGCTGGCCTGCGACTTCGATCAGGCCGCGGCCGGAGATCGTCAGGATCAGCGTATGGTGGTGGAAGCGGCGCGTCACCAGACCGTCGTCGGCGGTGAAGCGTGTGCGCCCGGCGACCAGGATCTTGTAGGGATAGGCTTCCGCATGCCGGCCCGGCGTGTGGAACAGGATCTCGTCGCGGTAGGTTTCGGTCATTTTTGCGCAGGCCGGCTATGTAGTCCGTTGCCAGCGTTGTAGCTGCATGCCCGCGACGATGCGAGTTTTATCCATCAGGGCGCGACTGCGGTGCATTCATATCGGCGCCGTTGCCGTTTAGCCTGGCGGAAGCTGCCGCATTGCGGCGGCAATCCATATCCATTGGAGCGACCAGATGGCGACCGCTACCCCAAAGGCAAGCGAACCCGGCACGGCATTCGAGCCCCTGTCGGTCGCCTTCGCCCAGAACCCCTATCCGGCCTATGCGGCGCTGCGCGACCTGGGCGAGCCGCAGTTTTTCCCCGATTTCGGCATGTGGCTGGTCGCCCGTTTCGATGACGTCGCCAGCATCGCCCGCGACAATTCCATGGTGCGCTCGCCTGAATTCTTCATGTCGCATGAGGAGATCGAGGCCGAGAAGCGCGCCCAGAACTGGCACGACATGCCGCACCATTCGCGCTTCGTGCAGTTCTCCATGCTCGACAGCGATGGCGAGGTGCACGACCGGCTGCGCAAGCAGGTGTTCCGCGAGTTCACGCCTGTTTTCATTGCCCGCCAGCGGGGCATGATCCAGAGCTTCGTCGACAAGCTCGTCGACGGCCTGATCGACAAGGGCGAGATCGATTTCGTCGAGGATCTCGCCGCCCAGGTTCCGGGCCACATCATCGGCCGGGTGCTCGGCGTCCCCGACGAGGACTGCCCGCAGCTGCGCGTCTGGTCGGAGAACGTGGTCAAGTTCTTCGACATCAACCGCACCGACGAGCGCAAGGCGATCGCGGAGAAGGCGACGACAGAGTTCTACCACTACCTGCAGAAGCTGATGACGCAGCGCCGTGCCGCGCCGCAGGAAGATCTTATCACCCGGTTGATCGCCGCGCAGGACGCCGGCCACCTCAACGAGGACGAGCTGGTCTCGACCTGCATGCTGATCCTGATGGCCGGACACGGCTCGACCATCGACGTGCTCGGCTCGGGCATGCACGCCCTGCTGCGCTTTCCCGACCAGATGGAGCGGCTCCGCCAGGATCCGGGCCTGATCCACACGGCGATCCAGGAGATGTTCCGCTTCGAATCGCCGCTGCCGTTCTTCCACCGCTACTCGACCACCGACTGCGTGGTCGGCGGCAAGGCGTTTCCGCGCGGCACCAAGTTCGGCCTGCTTTATGGTGCCGCCAACCGCGACCCGGCGGCCTTCGGCGACGACGCTGGCAGCTTCGATGTCGGCCGTAACCCCAACCGTCACCTCGCCTTCGGCGGCGGCGCCCATTTCTGCCTCGGCAACCATCTGGCGCGCCTCGACATGGAGGTGATCTTCACCACGCTGATCAAGCGGCTGAAGTCGATTTCGCTGGCCGAGGTCGAGCCGCAATACAAGCCCGGCCTGTCCGTGCGCGGCCCCAAGGCGCTGCGACTGACGCTGACCCCGGCCTGATCCGATTTTCCCGGAGATTTTTCAGATGTACCGCGTAACCTTCGTCGACGCCGACGGCCAGGCAACCGAACTCACGGCCAATGAAGGCCAGAGCGTCATGTCGGTGGCCGTCGCCAACGGCATCGACCAGATCCTCGCCGAATGCGGTGGCTCCTGCGCCTGCGGGACCTGCCACTGCTATGTCGACGAGAGCTGGACAGAGAAGCTGCCGGCAGCAGACGATTCCGAGCAGGGCATGATCGAATGCCTGATGAACCCGACCGACCGCAGCCGCCTCACCTGCCAACTCAAGATGTCGGCTGCCCTCGACGGGCTCGTCGTGCACCTGCCGCGCGAGCAATATTGAACGTGGTCGCCCCGGCATAAAGGCGCTATCTCTAGGGCTTCCCGGCAACAGGAGGCTCTGATGACGCTGCAACTGACGGGTATCCACCACCTGACCGCGATCACCGCCGATGCACCCGGCAATCTGCGCTTCTACACGCAGGCGCTGGGCATGCGGCTGGTCAAGAAGACGGTCAACCAGGACGACACCAGCGCCTA
>MEEF01000100.1 GCA_001724355.1 Mesorhizobium sp. SCN 65-20
GCGGCGCCGGCTCCGGTCGCCGCTGCTCCGACTGCCAAGCCCGCCACCAACGGCGCGGCTGCATCGGGCGACGGCCGTACCTTCGCTTCGCCGCTGGCTCGCCGCATCGCCAAGGATGCCGGCGTCGACATCGCCGCCGTTGCCGGCACCGGTCCGCATGGCCGTGTCGTCAAGGCAGACGTCGAGGCTGCGATCTCGGGCGGTGGCGCCAAGGTTTCTCCTGCCGCCAAGGCTCCGGCGGCGGCTCCTGCCGCTGCACCCGCTGTCAAGGGCATGTCGGACGACCAGGTGCTCAAGCTGTTCGAAGAGGGCAGCTACGAGCTCATCCCGCACGACAACATGCGCAAGACCATCGCGCGCCGTCTGGTCGAGGCGAAGAGCACCATCCCGCACTTCTACCTCACGCTCGACTGCGACATCGATGCGCTGCTGGCGCTCCGCGCCCAGCTCAACGCTGCTGCTCCGACCGTTAAGACCGAGAAGGGCGAGGTTGCGGCCTACAAGCTGTCGGTCAACGACATGGTCATCAAGGCGCTGGCTCTGGCCCTCAAGGCCGTGCCCGATGCCAACGTGTCTTGGACCGACCAGGCCATGGTCAAGCACAAGCATGCAGACGTCGGCGTCGCTGTGTCGATCCCTGGCGGTCTGATCACCCCGATCATCCGTCAGGCCGACATCAAGACGCTGTCGGCCATCTCCAATGAGATGAAGGACCTGGCCGGCCGTGCCCGGACCCGCAAGCTCAAGCCCGAGGAATACCAGGGCGGCACGACGGCGGTTTCCAACCTCGGCATGTTCGGCGTCAAGGACTTCTCCGCCGTCATCAACCCGCCGCACGCCACGATCCTTGCGGTCGGCGCCGGCGAGGAGCGCGCGGTCGTCAAGGGTGGGGAGATCAAGATCGCCAACGTGATGTCGGTCACGCTGTCGACCGACCACCGCGCCGTCGATGGCGCGCTCGGCGCCGAACTGCTCGCCGCCTTCAAGCGCTACATCGAAAACCCGATGGGCATGCTGGTGTAGGGGCTTTCGCCCTCCTCGTCCGCGAGGAGGGCATTCGCCTTCAGTGGCCGAAGGGGCAGGGATCGAGGACCCTTTCATGAAGTCAGTTCTTTGCTACGGCGACTCGCTGACCTGGGGCTATGATGCCGCCGGCCCCGATCGTCACACCTTTGAGGACCGCTGGCCAAGCGTCCTGCAGGAGGAACTGGGCGAGGGCGTGCACGTCATCGCCGAAGGCCTCAACGGCCGCACCACCGCATTCGACGACCATCTCGGAGGCGCCGACCGCAATGGCGCCCGCATGCTGCCGACCATCCTCGGCACCCATGCGCCGCTCGATCTCGTCATCATCATGCTCGGTGCCAACGACATGAAGCCGTGGATCCACGGTAATCCTCTGGCGGCCAAGCAGGGCATGGCGCGGCTGGTGTCGATCATCAGGGGCTACGACCACGGCATCGACTATCCGGAACCGGAAATCCTGCTGGTTTCGCCGCCGGTCGTCAACCGCACCGACAATGCCGAGTTCAAGGACATGTTCGCCGGCGGCGACAAGGCCTCGCACAAGCTTGCGCCGCTCTATGCCGCGCTCGCCGACGAAGTCGGCTGCGGCTACTTCGACGCCGGCTCGGTTGCTGTCGCAACACCGCTCGACGGCGTGCATCTCGACGCCGAGAACACCCGCGCCATCGGCAAGGCGCTCGCGCCCATCGTGCGCGTGATGCTGGAGCTCTGACTTGGCGGGCCAGGTCACCATACGCCGCGCGGAGAAGCGCGACGCAGCGGAGCTGGCGATCCTCGTCGACTTGTCGTCGCACGGCTTCGCCTCATGGCTCTGGCACGGATCGGTCGTTCGCGGCGAGGTCGAAACGGCGCTGGAGTGCGGTCGATGCCAGCTGCGTTCGGACGACGAGACCGGCGGCTGGAAGGATGCGAGCTTCGCCGAGGTCGATGGCGAAGTGGCCGGCGCCGTCATCGGCTATAGCATCGACACGTCGATCGGCGACGTGGAGGCGGATCATCCGGTGCTGCATCCGCTGATCGACCTGCAGAAGAAGGTGATCGGCAGCTGGTTCATCGACAGCCTCGGCGTCTATCGCCACCATCGCGGCATCGGGCTAGGTCGGCAACTGCTCGACCATGAGCTGGAGCGGGCCGCGGGCCGGACCGCCAGCCTGATTACGGAAAGCACGAACGAAGTGGCGCTCGGTCTCTACAGATCCTCCGGGTTCGTCGAGGTCGAGCGAATGGAATCGGTACCGCTGTCTGCGGACGGCAAGACACACGACTGGGTGCTGCTCACGCGCAGCGCGACCTGAACAAGAGGCACACTCATGGCTGAGAACTACGACGTCATCATCATCGGCTCCGGCCCCGGCGGCTATGTCACCGCGGTGCGCTCGGCCCAGCTCGGCTTCAAGACGGCTATCGTCGAGCGCGAGCACCTGGGCGGCATCTGCCTGAACTGGGGCTGCATCCCGACCAAGGCACTGCTTCGCTCGGCCGAGATCAAGCATTATGCCGAGCACGCCAAGAACTACGGCCTCAAGATCGACGGCATCGTGACTGCCGACGTCAAGGCCGTGGTCGAGCGCTCGCGCGGCGTATCGGCCCGTCTCAACGGCGGTGTCGGCTTCCTGATGAAGAAGAACAAGGTCGACGTGATCTGGGGCGAGGCCAAGCTGACCAAGCCGGGCGAGATCGTCGTCTCCAAGACGTCGAAGAAGCCGATGGAGCCGCAGCATCCGGCGCCCAAGAACATCAAGGGCGAGGGCACCTACACCGCCAAGCACATCATCCTGGCCACCGGCGCGCGGCCGCGCGCGCTGCCGGGCATCGAGCCGGACGGCAAGCTGATCTGGACCTATTTCGAGGCCATGGTTCCGCAGGAGATGCCGAAGTCGCTGGTCGTCATGGGCTCGGGCGCCATCGGCATCGAGTTCGCCAGCTTCTACCGCACCATGGGTGCCGAGGTGACGGTGGTCGAGCTGCTGCCGCAGGTCATGCCGGTCGAGGACGCAGAGGTCTCCACCTTCGCGAAGAAGCAGTTCGAAAAGCAGGGGATGAAGATCATCCTCGACGCCAAGGTCACCAAGGTCGAGAAGGGTGCCAACTCGATTACCGCCCATGTCGAGATGAAGGACGGCAAGGTCGAGAAGATCACCGCCGATCGCTTGATCTCGGCCGTCGGCGTGCAGGGCAACATCGAGAACCTCGGACTGGAAACCCTCGGCGTGAAGACCGATCGCGGCTGCGTGGTGGTCGACGGCTATGGCCGCACCAACGTGCCCGGCGTCTACGCCATCGGCGACGTCGCCGGCCCGCCGATGCTCGCCCACAAGGCCGAGCATGAGGGCGTGATCTGCGTCGAGAAGATCGCCGGCCTGCCGGGCGTGCACGCGCTCGACAAGTCGAAGATCCCCGGCTGCACCTACTGCAACCCGCAGGTCGCGTCCGTCGGCCTGACGGAGGCCAAGGCCAAGGAAGCCGGCTACGACATCCGCGTCGGCCGCTTCCAGTTCGGCGCCAACGGCAAGGCGATCGCGCTCGGCGAGGACCAGGGTTTCATCAAGACCATCTTCGACAAGAAGACCGGCCAGCTGCTCGGCGCCCACATGATCGGCGCCGAGGTCACCGAACTGATCCAGGGTTTCGTCGTCGCCATGAACCTCGAGACGACCGAGGAAGAGCTGATGCACTCGGTCTTCCCGCATCCGACCCTGTCGGAGATGATGAAGGAAAGCGTGCTCGACGCCTATGGGCGTGCGCTCAACGCATAGCGTCCAAGCGCCGGCGCGCCTTTCGCGGCGCGCCGGATGGCACTATATGGACGGAACATGTGTGTTGGACCGGCTGGTCCGGCCGGAGAGGAGCGATGGAGCCTAGCTACGGAATTCTCGGCATGCCCGGTGTCGGATTCTTCGGCATGTTGCTCATCGGCTTCCTCGCGGGCTATGTCGCCGAGCGCACGATGAACCGCGACCACGGCGTCCTGACCAACATACTGGTCGGCATCGCCGGATCGTTCGTCGGCGGCACTCTGGCGGGGCTGCTCGGCATCAACTATTACGGGTTTGCGGGCAACCTCATCGTCGCCATCGCCGGCGCGTTACTGTTGCTTTGGGTTTTCGGCCGCTCGCAGTCGTCGCGGCCTCAATAGGAAGAACCGATGGTCACCGTTCTCGATCTCAACGACCGTCCGCGCGTGCGGCACCCGGAAAAGGCCCACAGGCCCGACCAGGAAGTTCTGCGCAAGCCGGACTGGATCCGCGTCAAGGCTCCGGTTTCGCGCGGCTACCAGGAAACGCGCGAGATCGTGAAGTCGAACAAGCTGGTCACGGTCTGCGAGGAAGCCGGCTGCCCCAACATCGGCGAGTGCTGGGAGAAGAAGCACGCGACGTTCATGATCCTCGGCGAGATCTGCACCCGCGCCTGCGCCTTCTGCAACGTCGCCACGGGCATTCCCACCGCGGTCGATCCGAACGAGCCCGAAAGCGTAGCCAAGGCCGTGGCCCAGATGGGGCTGACCCATGTCGTCATCACCTCGGTCGACCGCGACGACCTGCCGGACGGCGGCGCGCAGCATTTCGCCGACGTCATCCACGCGATCCGGAAGCTCACGCCGCAGACGACCATCGAGATCCTGACGCCCGACTTCCTGCGCAAGGACGGTGCACTGGAGATCGTCGTTGCCGCGAAGCCTGACGTCTTCAATCACAATCTGGAAACCGTGCCGTCGAACTACCTGACCGTTCGTCCGGGCGCGCGCTACTTCCACTCGATCCGCCTGCTGCAGCGGGTCAAGGAGCTCGATCCGACGATCTTCACCAAGTCCGGCATCATGGTCGGCCTCGGCGAGGAGCGGAACGAGATACTGCAACTCATGGACGACCTGCGCACCGCCAATGTCGACTTCATGACCATCGGCCAGTATCTGCAGCCGTCGAAGAAGCACCATCCGGTGAAGAAGTTCGTCACGCCGGAAGAGTTCGAGTCCTACGCCACCGTCGGCAAGACCAAGGGCTTCCTGCTCGTCGCGTCGAGCCCGCTTACGCGGTCGTCGCATCACGCAGGCGACGACTTCGCCAAGTTGCGCGCCGCCCGCGAGGCGATGCTGGCGAAGCGGGCCTGACGTCGTCAGCGGATGCCGAAGTTCGAGACCACGCGCCACGTCGGCCACTCGCCGGACAAGATGTTCGCGCTCGTGGCCGACATCGAGAAATATCCCGAGTTCCTGCCACTGTGCGAGGCGCTGAACGTGCGCTCCCGCCGCGAGCGGGATGGGCGGGAGGTTCTCGTGGCCGACATGACGGTGGGCTACAAGGCGATCCGCGAGACATTCACGACGCAGGTTCTTCTGACGCCGGCCGAGAACACCATCGACGTGAAATATCTCGATGGACCCTTCCGCTACCTCACCAACGAGTGGAAATTCGTCAATGCGCCCGGCGGGGGCGCCAGCGTAGAGTTCTTCATCGACTACGAGTTCAAGAGCCGCATTTTGGGCGCGCTGATGGGCACGATGTTCGACCGCGCATTCCGTATGTTCGCCGAAGCCTTTGAGAAGCGGGCGGACGTGATTTACGGGGCGGCGAAGCCGGCCTGACCCACTGCCTTCAAGCCCAGCCCAAGCGCTGTCCTGACCGTCTCGCGGCGGATGAAATCGCGACCTTTGTCCTCGAACAGGCGGAACTCCGCCTCGACGGGCATTCCCTTGCGGGCGACGCCGAACCAGACGAGGCCGACCGGCTTTTCGGCGGAGCCGCCGCTGGGGCCGGCGACGCCGGTGACAGCCAGTGCCAGACTCGCGCGGGAGTGGGCCAAGGCACCTGCTGCCATTTCGAGTGCTGTTTCACGCGACACTGCACCATGTGCCTTCAGCGTCTCTTCGGAGACGCCCAGCATGTCCTTCTTGGCTTCGTTGGAATAGGTGACGAAGCCGCGGTCAACGACGGCGGACGAGCCGGCGATGTCGGTCAGTGCCGCAATGATCATTCCACCGGTGCAGCTTTCGGCCGTGGCGATCATCAGTCCGCGCGCCTCGCAAGATTCGAGCAGTGCAGCCGCAAGCGCACCGATGTCGCTCATTCGGGCAACTCGCCCGGGTAGACCACGCTCGCGGTCGCGATCGCGGCGATGCCTTCCTCGCGGCCGACAAAGCCCAGCTTTTCGTTCGTCGTCGCCTTCACCGAGACGCGCTCCGGGGCAATCCGCAACATATCCGCGAGTTCGGCTGTCATGGCAGCCCGGTGCGGCCCGACGCGCGGTGCCTCGCAAATCAACGTCACGTCGGCATTGGCGATGCGGCCGCCACGGGAGCGTACGATGGCCGCGGCATGTTCGACGAACAGTCGCGAGGCGGCACCCTTCCACTGCGGGTCAGAGGGCGGGAAATGCGTGCCGATGTCGCCGGCGCCGCAGGTCGCGAGTAGCGCATCGGTCAGCGCATGCAGGCAGACGTCGGCATCCGAATGGCCGTTCAGCTTCTTCGAGTGCGGGATCTTCACGCCGCAAAGCGTGACGTGGTCGCCAGGCTCGAAGGAGTGCACATCGTAGCCGTTGCCGGTGCGGACGTCGGGAAAATGCGGCATTTGGCCGGTGAGGCGCTGATCGGCCATGGTTATGTCTCGTGCCCAGGTAAGTTTGACGTTGTCCGGCGAACCGAGCACCAACCGCACGGGAATTCCCGCCCATTCGGCGATGGCCGAATCGTCGGTGAAGTCGCTGCGGCCTGCCTCGAAGGCGCGCTGGTGTGCCGAAAATATGGGGTCGAAGGGAAAGCCCTGCGGCGTCTGCGCCGAGTGCAGCCCCGCGCGCGGAACCGTCTCCGCCACGGTGCGGTCGAAGGCCTCCTTCTTGAGGGTGTCCGACACCGGAAGCGAAGGCAGCGAGCCATGCTTGTCGTCGATGCCGGCGATGGCGCGGTCGATGACCTCCGCGCCGATGAAGGGCCTTACGCCGTCGTGGATAAGGACTGCGGATGGTGCGGCGTCCTTCAGCGCAATCAGCGCGAAGCGCGTCGAGTCCTGCCGCGTCGCGCCGCCCACCACGGTGGTGACGCGCGCGGCATAGTCTCCCGCCGCGGCGGCGAACAGTTCGGCATCGTCGGCATGGATCGCAACCGCCACCCGCCCGATCCGGGGGTGCTCCAGGAACGCCTTCAGCGTGTGCCAGATCACCGCCTTGCCGCCGATCTTGCGATATTGCTTGGGCCCGTCCGCTTGGCCGGCGCGTTCGCCGCGTCCGGCCGCGACGATCACGGCGGCGACGGTTGGCAATCGGCTTGCGGGCAATGCTCTGTCATTCATGAGGTGAGGCTTAGTCGCGCGCATCGGAGAAGGCCAGAAAAATCCCGAAAGCGCCTCATTCCGCTGTCATTTCGCAGTTGCACAATGAAACGTTCCTGTCTACTCATTGTGCAGGAGCGAATGGTGCTTGGTTTTTGTGCATGAATGAGCTGGCGAAACTTGGCGAGCCGTTGTCGATCGGCGACGTGACGATCCGCAATCGTGTCTTCCTCGCGCCGATGTCGGGCGTGACCGACGAGGCGTTCCGCACGCGCGCCTATGCCCATGGCGCAGGTCTCGTCGTCTCGGAAATGGTCGCCAGCGGCGAACTCGCCAAGGGGCGGGGCTCGAGCGGTTTCCGTATCCGTCATTCGGGCTTGCCAGTTCACATGGTTCAGCTTGCCGGCCGCGAGGCGGTCCACATGGCGGAGGCCGCCCGGATCGCCGTTGGCGAAGGCGCTGATGTAATCGATATCAACATGGGGTGCCCGGCCAAGAAGGTCACCGGCGGCTACGCGGGCTCCGCGCTGATGCGCGACCTCGATTTTGCTCTCACCCTGATCGATGCCGTGGTTGAGGCCGTTGACGTGCCGGTCACCGTAAAGATGCGGCTCGGCTGGGACGACGACGCGCTCAATGCTCCAGAGCTGGCGCGACGGGCAGAGCAGGCAGGCGTCAAGATGGTGACGGTGCACGGCCGCACCCGCTGCCAGTTCTACCAGGGCAGGGCCGATTGGCGCGCGATCGCCCGGGTCAAGCAGGCGGTCACAATTCCGGTGGTCGCCAATGGCGATGTCGCCACCGCCGAAGATGCGGCCCGAATTCTCCAGCAATCAGGTGCCGACGCCGTGATGGCGGGACGCTCCCACTACGGTGCTCCCTGGACGGCGGGCGCGATAGCCGCTGCGGCGAGCGGCACTGATGCCGCCAGATTGCCGGCCGGCCCGGACGGCATGGCCGACTACGCAGTGGCCCATTACGAGGACATGCTCGCGCTCTACGGCGTCGAAAGCGGGTTGCGCCAGGCGCGAAAGCACCTCGGCTGGTATCTCGACCGCCACACGGCCGGCGTGCCCGACGACCTGCGCCGGCAGGTGCTGACCTCTTTCGATCCGAAGGAAGTGATAACAGCACTTCGTCAGGCACTTGCGGGCTACGGCGAACGTGATCTCGAAAGGAACGCGGCATGAGCGCTGCTATGGCCCCATCCGCTTCCGATCAGGCCGATGCCGCCCAGATCGTGCTCAACACGATACGTCGCCCGGTCGTCATGATCGGTCCGGACAATTTCATCACCTTCGCCAATGCCGATGCCGAGGACTTCTTCCGTTCGAGTGCGACGGTCCTTGCCCGCAGCGAACTTTCGCGCTTCCTGCCGTTCGGCAGCCCGATACTGACGCTGGTCGACCAGGTGCGCGAGCGCGACACGCAGGTCAACGAGTACCGCGTCGATGTTTCGTCGCCGCGACTCGGCGTCGAGAAGATCGTCGACATCTATGTCGCGCCGGTTCCGGAATTGCCCGGTTCGGTCGTGCTGATGTTCCAGGAGCGGTCCATGGCCGACAAGATCGACCGCCAGATGACGCATCGGGGAGCGGCGCGATCGGTGACGGGCCTTGCCGCCATGCTGGCGCACGAGATCAAGAATCCGCTGTCCGGCATCCGTGGGGCAGCGCAGTTGCTGGAACTTTCGGCTTCGGACGAAGACCGCGCGCTGACCCGTCTCATCACCGACGAGACCGATCGCATCGTCAAGCTCGTCGACCGCATGGAAGTCTTTTCCGACGAGCGGCCCATCGACCGCTACCCGGTCAATATCCACGTGGTCCTCGACCATGTGAAGGCGATCGCCCGAAACGGTTTTGCCAATGGAATCAAAATCCTGGAGGACTATGATCCATCATTGCCTCCGGTCTATGCCAACCGCGACCAGTTGGTCCAAATCTTCCTCAACCTGGTGAAGAACGCGGCCGAGGCTATTGGCCACCAGCCTGGAGGAGAAATCACCCTGTCGACCGCGTTTCGCCCCGGCATCAGGGTCTCGATACCCGGCACCCAGGACCGCGTTTCGCTGCCGCTCGAATTCTGCGTTCACGACAACGGCCCGGGCGTCTCGGAAGACATCCTTTCTATCCTCTTCGATCCGTTCATCACCACCAAACCCAACGGCTCCGGCCTCGGTTTGGCGCTCGTGGCCAAGATCGTCGGCGATCATGGCGGCGTGATCGAATGCGATTCGACGCCGAGGGGCACGACTTTCCGCATTCTGATGCCCGCCTGGAAGGAAGCACCGGTGCCGCAAGGCGACAGCGAAGGAGGTCATGCATGAGCGCGCGCGGGAACATTCTGGTCGCGGACGACGACGCGGCCATCCGTACGGTGCTCAACCAGGCGCTCTCGCGCATGGGCCACGACGTGCGCGTGACCTCGAACGCGGCAACCCTCTGGCGCTGGGTCGCGGCGGGCGAGGGCGACCTGGTCATCACAGATGTGGTGATGCCCGACGAGAACGCCTTCGACATGCTGCCGCGCATCAAGAAGGCACGGCCTGAGTTGCCGGTCATCGTCATGAGCGCCCAGAACACCTTCATGACCGCCATCCGCGCGTCGGAAACCGGCGCCTACGAGTATCTTCCCAAGCCGTTCGACCTGACCGAACTGCTCAGCATCGTCAACCGCGCCCTGGCCGAGCCGCGGCGTCCCAAGGTCGATCACCGGCATGACGACCAGCCCGATTCCATGCCGCTGGTGGGGCGCTCGGCTGCGATGCAGGACATCTACCGCATGCTGGCGCGCATGATGCAGACCGACCTCACGGTGATGATCACCGGCGAATCGGGCACCGGCAAGGAACTGGTGGCGCGGGCGCTCCATGAATACGGACGCCGCCGCAATGGACCCTTCGTGGCGATCAACATGGCGGCGATCCCGCGCGACCTCATAGAATCCGAGCTGTTCGGCCACGAGAAGGGGGCGTTCACCGGGGCGCAGAACCGCTCGACCGGCCGCTTCGAGCAGGCCGAAGGCGGCACGCTTTTCCTTGACGAGATCGGCGACATGCCGATGGAGGCACAGACGCGCCTGCTGCGCGTGCTGCAGCAGGGCGAATACACCACCGTCGGCGGTCGCACCCCCATCAAGACCGACGTTCGCATCGTGGCCGCTACGAACAAGGATCTGCGCGCGCTCATCAGCCAGGGCCTGTTCCGCGAGGACCTCTTCTACCGTCTCAACGTTGTGCCTTTGCGCCTGCCTGCGCTGCGCGAAAGAGCCGAGGATATTCCTGACCTTGTGCGCCACTTCTTCAAGCAGGGCGTGAACGAGGGTTTGCAGACCAAGCGCATTTCGGCAGGCGGCATCGAACTGATGAAGCGCTATCCGTGGCCGGGCAATGTGCGCGAGCTCGAGAACCTCGTGCGCAGGCTGGCGGCGCTCTATCCGCAGGACGAAATCTCTGCCGAAATCATCGAAGGCGAGCTCAAGACCGGCGAGCAGCAGGTGGTACCGGGCGGCAATCTCATTCCCGACGATCTTTCCGTGGGGCAGGCCGTGGAGCACTTCCTGCAGCGGTATTTCGCGATGTTTGCCGGCGAACTACCACCGCCGGGTCTCTATCAGCGCATTCTTGCAGAGGTCGAGTATCCGCTCGTGCTGGCGTCGATGACAGCCACTCGCGGCAACCAGATTAAGGCGGCGGAGCTACTGGGGCTGAACCGCAATACGCTGCGCAAGAAGATCCGCGAACTGGGCGTCAACGTCTATAAGGCGTCCCGCGCGGGCTAACTGTCGCGCCTGCTGTCGAAAGGCGCAGGAAAGATTTCCGCTGGCCGCCAAAATGTTGCATAATCGCCACAATGCGTTGCATAGATGCGACGCAATTGATGTCTCAGCATGACGGCATGGCAACTCAGGCACCGCAACTGAACAAAACGATCTTCCCCGCGCACGGGAAGCCGGAAGGCCGCCGCCTTCTGGCGCTTCCGGGCGTGGTAGCGATCGTTGCCGCCCTAGTCACGGCCGCGATCTCCTTTGCGATCCTGGTCGGCGTCACGCCCATCACTCCCGATTCGACCACGACGCTGACGCTCATTGCGATCAATGCGGCGTTCGTCCTCATCCTCGTCGGACTGATCGTCTTCGAGGTGCAGCGCATCGTCATGGCGCGTCGCCACGGCAAGGCCGCTTCGCGGCTGCATGTCCGCATCGTCACGATGTTTGCGCTGGTGGCGGCGCTGCCGGCGCTGCTGGTCGCCATCGTCGCCTCGATTACCCTCAACATCGGGCTCGACCGCTGGTTCGAAATCAGGACCAAGACGATCGTCAATTCGTCGCTCTCGATCGCCGAGGCCTATGTGCAGGAGAACGCCCGGAACCTGCAGAGCACGACGCTGTCGATGGCCAACGACCTCGACAATGCCCGCTCGCTTTACGGCCTCGACCGCAGTGGCTTCCTCGACTTCATGAGCCGGCAGGCCCAGTTGCGCGCGCTCGCCCATGCCGCGCTCATCCGGCCCGACGGATCCTTCGTCATGAGTGCCAAGACGGGTGCTGACTTTGCGATGCCCGAGCCGCCGCCCG
>MEEF01000101.1 GCA_001724355.1 Mesorhizobium sp. SCN 65-20
CAGCGCCGACGAAAATCTTGTCGGCTGGACTTTGGGGGTTGGTACTGAATACGCACTGACCGATAACTGGACCCTGCGTGGCGAGTATCGGTATGCTGATCATGGCACGCAAGAGTTCGTCACTCAGCCTGTCGACGAGGAATACTCGGCCGACATCAGGACCCACGATATCCGGCTCGGCGTCGCGTACAAATTCTGAGGCAGTCAGACCTTGGAGACCCCGGCATTGACCGGGGTTTCTTGCAGGCGGGTTTCCTTCGGCGGGATACTCAGCGCGCCGGATGCGGCGCGGCGAGCGATTGCAGCATTAGCTCGCGCACGCGCTCTTCCATCAGCCGCGTCGCCTCCTTGCGGCTCGACTTTGCCGAGAACTCGATCGGATCGCCGAAGCGGATTTCGACATCGAGCCCACCCTCGGCGAGCAACTGGCTCAGATGCGGCACCAGATCCATGTCGCCGATCCAGCTGGCGATGGGGCGGTGCTGGCGGCCCATCGGCAGGCCGTGGATACGCGTATAGGCGATCGACACCGGCTGGATGACCACGTGGTCAGCAGCACCTTCGGCGATCGCCATCGAGGCCGCGCCGAACAGCGTGCTTTTGAACGGCAAGAGCAGGTTGCCGTCGCCGGTGCTGCCCTCGGCGAACAGCACCATGGCGTTGCCGGCGGCCAGCCGCCGGGCGATTTCGCTCGCCTGCTCGCCGGACTTGCGCTTGCGCTCGCGTTCGATGAACACCGTGCGCTGCAGCTTCGACAGGAAGCCGAACAGCGGCCAGCCGGAAAGCTCGGACTTGGCGATGAAGGTCACGTCGACCAGCGAGCCGAGTGCCATGATGTCGGTCCAGGAAACATGGTTGGAGGCGATCATAAGCGGCCGCTTCGTCTCCATCTTGCCGACCATCCTGACGCGCATGCCGAGCGCGCGCAGCATGGCGCGATGCCAGATCTTCAGGATCACGGTTTCCGGCCACAGGCCGGTCTTCATCGAGATGACCTGCAGCGGAACCAGCACGGCCGAAGCGCCGGCCATGTAGGTCAGGGCGAGCCCGGTACGGATCTTGCCGATCATGAAGTGCTCTTTGCCCTTTGCGAAACGGGCAATTGGCTAGCGAAGATCGAGCCGCAACACAAGCGCGCCGGTCGCGCCCTGTGCCGACTGGTAGTAGTTCGGGCGCTTGCCGACCTCGTGGAAGCCGAACTTGCGGTAGAGCGCTATCGCTGGCGCATTGGTCTCGTCCACCTCGAGGAACAGGGCCTCAGCCCTTTGCGCATGAAGTTCGCGCAACACCGCATCCATGAGCCGCCAGCCCAGGCCGTGGCGGCGATGGCTGCGCGAAACCGCGATGGTGAGGATTTCCGCTTCCCCGGCGGCCAGGCGCGCCAGCACGAAGCCTGCGGGCGCTGCTCCGCCCTGCCCGACCTCGCGTACGGCAAAGCCGAACACCGTGTCCTGTTCGAGCAGCGCCGAGAACTCCTCGCCCGACCAGGGGCGGACGAAGTCCTCGCGATGCAGGGGAGCGATGGCGGCACTATCGTCGATCGTCAGGGCCTCGAGCGCGTAATCGCGGCGCGTAGGCCAGAAAGGTACCTTCATTTTGCTTCCCTCGGCAGCACGAAGCCGGCCTGCGGCTTGGCGTCCGGTGCTCTCAGATAAACGGGCTTGGGTCGATCGCCGGGGACCTTGGCGGCGGCAAGCCGCGCGTAGGTCCCGATATCGGCCGTGGCAAGCATCGGCCCGAACTCGAGATCCTTACCCGCGGCTTCGGCAATCATCTTCGCCGCCGTTCCCGCCAGCGCCATTGGGCCGGAGGCCGCGATCGCTGCAGCCTCGCCGAGCGTCAGCACCGCAGGTTCGCGCAGAACTCCGCCATGCTCATCATATAGCGCCGCATGGATTTCGTCGCGGCCCGCGTCGAGCGCTGCCAGAACCGCGCGGGGGCCAAGCGCGTCGCGTGTCTCTGCCGCCAACGCTTCGAGCGTCGTCACCCCGACTGCCGGAACCTTCAGCGCCAGCGAAAAACCGCGCGCGGCCGAAACGCCGACGCGTACACCGGTAAAGGAGCCGGGCCCGGTGGAAACGGCAATGCGGCCGAGATCGGCATAGGTCTTCCCGGCCTGCGCCAGCGCCTCGTCGATGACGGCCATCAGGTGCTCGGCATGGCCCTTGCCGAGGTCGCGCACCGAGCGGCCGAGTTCGCGGCCAGCGCCGGTGTCGTGGACGCTCGCGGCGCACAGGCTTGCGGCACAGTCGATGGCGAGGAGGATCATGATGCAGGCCGCCTGTGGTTTGTCAGGGGGCGCTTCTTCGCACCCCCCTCTGGCCTGCCGGCCATCTCCCCCGCAAGGGGGGAGATTGGCAGCCTCCACGGCCCCGCTGATCCTGCAACCTTGCTGGTTGGCAAAGGGCTGTGTGACAGCTGATCTCCCCCCTTGCGGGGGAGATGGCCGGCAGGCCAGAGGGGGGTGCGGAGGAGCGCGTTCATGCCCTTTATTTTACCACGGACTGCTTAGCATTCCGTTGGCAATGCTCAGCCGGCGCGTTCCTTCGCCTTCAGCTCGAGCCTGCGCTTGTGCAGGACCGGTTCGGTGTAGCCGTTGGGCTGGGCGCGGCCTTCGAAGACGAGGTCGCAGGCGGCGCGGAAGGCGGTGGACTGGTCGAACTCGGGCGCCATCGGCTTGTAGAGCGGGTCGCCGACGTTCTGGCGGTCGACGGTCGCCGCCATGCGCTGCAGCGAATCCATCACCTGGATGTGCGAGCAGACGTCGTGGCGCAGCCAGTTGGCGATGTGCTGGGCGGAGATGCGCAAGGTGGCGCGGTCTTCCATCAGCCCGACGTCGTTGATGTCTGGAACCTTCGAGCAGCCGACGCCCTGGTCGATCCAGCGCACGACGTAGCCGAGGATGCCTTGCGCGTTGTTGTCGAGTTCGCGCTGGATCTCGTCGGGCGTCCAGTTGGGACGGACGACCACCGGCACCGACAGGATGTCGTCGAGCCGCGCCTTGGGCCGGCTCTTCAGCTGATCCTGCACGGCATGCACGTCGACCTTGTGGTAGTGGGTGGCGTGCAGGGTCGCTGCCGTCGGCGACGGCACCCAGGCGGTGTTGGCGCCGGCCTTCGGATGGGCGATCTTCTCGACCAGCATTGCCGCCATGAGGTCCGGCATCGCCCACATGCCCTTGCCGATCTGGGCATGGCCCGACAGGCCGCATTCGAGCCCGGTGTCGACGTTCCAGGCCTCGTAGGCCGAGATCCACGGCGCCTGCTTCATGTCGCCCTTGCGCACCATCGGACCCGCCTCCATCGAGGTGTGGATCTCGTCGCCGGTGCGGTCGAGGAAGCCGGTGTTGATGAACACCACCCGCTCCTTGGCGGCGCGGATGCACTCCTTGAGGTTGACGGTGGTGCGCCGCTCCTCGTCCATGATGCCCATCTTGATGGTCTTGCGCGGCATGCCGACCAGGCGCTCGACGCGGTCGAATATCTCGACGGCAAAGGCAACTTCCTCGGGGCCATGCATCTTCGGCTTGACGACATACATCGAGCCCGCGCGGGAATTGGCGCGACGGCCGTTCGAGCCGACGTCGTGCAGCGAGATAAGCGCGGTGATCGCCGCATCCATGATGCCTTCCGGCACCTCATGGCCGTCGCGGTCATGGATCGCCGGGTTGGTCATCAGGTGGCCGACATTGCGCACCAGCATCAGCGAGCGGCCGGGCAGCGAAACAGCGTTGCCGTCGGGGCCGGTGTAGGCGCGGTCGCCGTTGAGCCTGCGGGTGACCGTCTTGCCGCCCTTGTCGAAGCTCTCCGACAGGTCGCCCTTCATCAGGCCGAGCCAGTTGCGGTAGACCACGACCTTGTCCTCGGCATCCACCGCCGCGACCGAATCCTCGCAGTCCTGAATGGTGGTGAGCGCCGATTCCATGATCATGTCGGCGATTCCCGCCGGATCGACCTTGCCGATGGCGCTGTCGCGGTTCACCACCACTTCGACATGCAGGCCGTTCTTGACCAGCAGCACTGCGTCGGGATTGCCGGCAGCGCCGCGATAGCCGGCGAACTGCTTTGCGTCGCGCAGCGAAGCCTGACCAGCCGAGGTCGAGAGCTTCAGCGCCCCACCTTCAACCGCAAGAGCAGTCACCTCGCTCCAGCTGCCCTTCTCCAACGGCGCCGACTCGTCCAAAAACGCCTTGGCCCAGGCGATGACCTTGGCGCCGCGCTTAGGGTTGTAGCCTTTGGTCTTCTCGGCGCCGTCGGCGTCGGGGATCGCGTCAGTGCCGTAGAGCGCGTCGTAGAGCGAACCCCAGCGCGCATTGGCGGCGTTCAGCGCGTAACGCGCGTTCATCACCGGCACCACCAGCTGCGGGCCGGCGACGGTGGCGATCTCCGGATCGACATTCTCGGTCGTGACGGTGAAGGCCGGGCCCTCGGGGATCAGATAGCCGATGTCCGACAAAAAAGCCTTGTAGGCGGCCATGTCGTGCGGCGCGCCATGCTTGCGGTACCAGGCGTCGAGCTTCAGCTGGAAGTCGTCGCGCTTTTCGAGCAGCGAACGGTTCTTCGGCGCGAGGTCGTGCACGATCGCGGAAAAGCCTTCCCAGAATTTCTGCGCATCCACTCCAGTCCCGGGCATCGCCTCGTTCACGACGAAGTCGTGGAGGTCCTTCGAGATGGCGAGGCCGAAAAGTTCGACGGTATCAGTCATATTATGCGCTCCAAAAATTCCAGCGTCGCATGGGCATTCAAATGGTTTGCCGGGCGTTTGGCACGCAAAGCCGGCAGGGTCAATTCGTCCAAGGTTGCGAGCCGTCTTTTCGCTCGCCGCCGATCGACGCAGCGACCCCGCCCGGGCCTCAGACCGCGATCCGCGGGCGCCCGCTCGCGGTGGCAACGAGATGCGCCTCGATGAACATGCGCTGGCCTTCGACCGTCGTGACCCTGAGGTCCGTCATCAGATCGATCTCGGCGGCATCGGTGCCCGCATCGCGCGCCTTGGTGGCGACGATCGCCCGCACCTCTGCCTCGGCCAGCGCCATGGCCGCAGCCTCGTCGGTGAAGTCGCGCAGCAACTCGCCGACCGCCACCCGGAAAAGGCCTTCCTTCGGCTGGCTGACGCGCGCTTCCGCCGCGACCCGGACCTGGCCGACGACGGCACCGAGCGCATTGGCGACGTCGGTGTCCTCGGGCACGACGCATTCGTTGCCGACCAGTGGCGGCAGGCCGATGTAGTGCAGCGGGGCGGACGCACCGAGGCCGATGACCGGCCGGTCGAGCGCGACGGTGAAGCGGGCGATGCCGGGATGGGCGTCGACCGCGCGCTGCACCAGCGCATGTGCAACTGTCGCCGCGCCGTCGAGCCCGTCCTCGGCAAACGCGGTCTCGAGGATGACTTCCGCCGACAGGCGGGTGAGCGCCACAAGCACCCGCTCGGAGATCGCCTCCGGGCTCGGCGCAATCGGCTGGCCGCGTCCGTCGCGCTTGCGCGCGAACAGTTCGGCGCCCATGCGGGCGGCGGCCTCGTCCCAATTGGCCTGGCGGCCGAGCGTGTGCGCCGCGTCCGAGGGCGTGAAGCCGATGACATGGACCAGCCCGCGCGACACCAGCCGGTTGAGCGTGGCGTTCTGGGCGTTGGAGGTGAGCAGGCGGTCGATCGGCAGCGGCACCGTCGTGATCTGCTCGTAGAGCTTGGCCTCCGGCGGCGTCAGCCCTGCGGCAAGCCGTTCCGGCACGCCGGTGCGGACAGCGAAGCGGCCGTCCATGCGGCCGGGATTGGGTGCGCGCAGCTGGCGCTCAAGCTCCACTGTTACCGCCTCGCCATGGACCATGCCGGCGAGCGCCAGGGGCACGACGCGGCGCGGTCCGAGCTTGATGCGCGGCACGAGCCCGCCATCCTCCAGCGCCACCTCGGAGTCGCCGCCGAGGCCGAAGGTGCGCATGGCGACCGCCTCGACCATGGTGCGGAAGCCGCCGACGGTGGCGCCCTCGGGGTCGAGGCGCGGACGGCCGTGGTCGAGGACTGCGACGTCGGTGGTGGTGCCGCCGATGTCGGAGACGACAGCATTGTCGAGCCCGGTCATGTGGCGGGCGCCGACGAGGCTGGCGGCTGGTCCTGAAAGGATCGTCTCGATCGGCCGCTGGCGGGCGAAGTCGGCCGACACCAGCGCGCCGTCACCGCGCACGACCATGAGCGGGGCGACGATCCTGCGCTTTTCGAGGAAGCCTTCGGTCGCGGCGACCAGGCGGTCGATCATCGAGATCAGGCGGGCGTTGAGCAGCGTGGTCAGCGCCCGGCGCGGTCCGCCGAGCTTGGCGGAGAGCTCGTGACTGGTGGTGACGGGCAGGCCCGTACGTTCGCGGATCAGGTCGCGCGCGGCGATCTCGTGGGCCGGGTTGCGGGTGGCGAAGTAGGCGCAGACGGCAAAGCCCGAGACGGATTTTGCGAGCTCGGGAAGCGCTGCCTCGAGGGCGGCGAGGTCTAGGGGCCGCGCATTGCCGTGGACGTCGTGGCCGCCTTCGCACAGCACCAGCGGGTCGGTGCCGAGCGCGGTCTTGAGACCGTCGCGGCCGAGATCGGCCTCGGAGAAGCCGATCATCACCAGCGCAACGCGCCCGCCCTGCCCCTCGACCAACGCGTTGGTGGCGAGCGTCGTCGACATCGACACCAGCTTGATGGCGGCCGGGTCGACACGGGCCTTGTCGAGCACCGCGTCGACCGCGCCCGAAATACCCTCGGCGAGGTCGTGGCGGGTGGTGAGCGACTTGGCCTTGGCGACCACCGTGCCGGTGCCGTGCGGCTCCTCCGACCAGAGCACGGCGTCGGTGTAGGTGCCGCCGGTGTCGATGCCGAGGAAAAGCGGGTGCGGGCGGTGGCTGGAAGTCATTTCGGGCGGTCCGGGCTCGTTCGTCAGCCCGCCCTTAGCCGATATGGCCGGGAAAGGGAAACCGGCCAGCCGCCGCTCATCGAGGGGGTCAGCTACCTGCACGCGCTCCTTTCCGAAAACAGGTCGCCCGTTTCCACGCTCATGCGACGAAGCCTGCCCTCCGCTATGGCTCCGGGCGCTTAGTCGTTTGACAAGCCAAATCGTTGGCTTGTCATCGACCTTCGGTCGACCACGACACGCTCTTGTGGGAGTTGTCGCACCAGGGCTTGTTGGCCGACTGGCCGCAGCGGCAGAGGAAGACCTTGGCGGCGCGGTCGACCGTCTTGCCGGTGCCGGTGACGATCTCGACATTGCCCTCGAGCTTGAGGTTGCCGTTAGGCTGCGGCGTGACGACCAGCGGGCCGTCGCGCGCGGCGAGCGGCTGGCTCTCCTTCAGCGCCGGCTCGCCGGTAGCGGCAAAGCCGATCTTGGTGTGGCTGCCGTCGCAGAACGGCTTGTTCTGGGAGGCGCCGCAGCGGCAGAGCGTGGCGCGATAAAAGGTCTCGCCGCCATAGACGATCTCGGCATTGACCGCGAGCGGCCCGTTCTCGCGGATGCGCACGGTGTTGACCACCGGCGGCGCCTCCTGCGGGCCGCCGTCCTTGCGCCGGTAGGTGAGCGCGCCCGAGGGGCAGCGCTCGACCAGCGCCGCGATCCTCTCGACCGACGCAGCGTCCGGATGGATCCACTTGCCCGGCGCGTTGGGCTCGAAGACATGCGGGTTGCCGAGCACGCAGTTGCGCGAATGGATGCAGCGGCGGCCGGAAAAGCCGACATCGATCTTCTCGCCCTCGATCATGCCCTTCGACATTTTTCCGTGCGCCTCCGAGATCCACGATCAGCTTAGCCCTCGGGCGGACGCTGGCAAGAGGCGGCCGCGTCCCTGGCGTCGGCGGCGGCGACGATGCGCCGGACCTCGGCGCGGATCTCGGCCCGCATCGCCTCGACGATGCCCTCCTCGAGCGGCACGCAGGGCGGGATCATCGGCTTGAAGGCGAAGGACCAGTCGTCCTCGGCGCGGCGCCCCGTGCACTTCCGCTGGCGCCGGCAGGCCGGCAGCGGGCACTTGCGGTGGAAGCCGAGATGGCCGGCGAGCAACTGGAACAGGCCGAGATAGAGGCCCTTGACCTTGGCGTGGTGCCGCTGGTCGCGCAGCACGGCCTCCCACTGGCTGTCGGTCTCGCCGTTGCGCACGAATTGCTTGACCTTGAAGGTCGGATGCCAGGACTTTTCGGGCCAATCTCCGTAATCTCCATCCATGCGAGGCTCCTTGGGTTGGGTTGATGATGGCAGGCAAGCACCCCCTCACCGGCTCGCTGCGCTCGCCACCTCTCCCCCTGCCCGGGGGAGAGGAAAGGCGGCGCGCCGTTCCAGCCTGGGTTCCTCGCCCCCACTTCAGTGGGGGAGAGGTGGCCGCGAAGCGGACGGAGAGGGGGCAGCCTTCCTCCTCGCCACGCCCCGTTTCCGGTCTGGCCATTGAATGGGTTGGGAAGACGGGCGGTCGCGGGGCCGCTCGGGAAATTCTAATGCGCGGTCTCGCGACCGCCCGTCCGGCGATTTCCGTTCCCGTCCGTTCCGCTTCCGGCGGCAAGGGCATTTACGCCCCTGCCCCACTAGCGCATCGTCCAGCGCACCCGGGCCGTAGTGCCCGGAGGGGAACCCTCGGACGGAACCTCCCCGGGCGGCGGGCTACGTTGGCCCACCGCCGGAGGCGCCGGCCCCTGCCCGCGCAATCACCGTCATGATCGGCGTTCCCGCGGCAGGGACGGGGTGGATTGTACGGGAGGTTTTTTGGTGGTGGAGAAAGGGGGCGGGATTTCAACGGGGGTGGAGGCGTCTTTGGATGCAGGTCCTGAGAGGCTGCGTTCCTTCGCACCCCCCTCTGCCCTGCCGGGCATCTCCCCCACAAGGAGGGAGATCACGCCTTCATCTGGCCCGCGGCAAACCACCGGCGTCTCAAGGGTTTACGACAGGCTTGCAAGACGAGCGCCGCCGGCGACGAGACTAATCTCCCCCCTTGAGGGGGAGATGGCCGGCCCTTCGACAGGCTCAGGGCAGAGGGGGGGCGAAGGAGATACTGATCAGAAAAAGCGAAAAAACTTCGAACCCGTGGAGAAACTCTCCCCGCTCAGCCCTGCGAAATCTGCTCGTCCTGCTCGACGGTGAGCGGTTTTACGCCGTCCGGCAACGGCTCGACCTCGGGCTGCGGCGCTTCCGCGGGTGCAGGCGGCACGGGAGCGCGGGCAGCGCAGGCGGAGAGGGTTGCCAGGGCAATGAGGACGGCGAGCGATTTCATGGGATGGCGTTAGGCGGAAGCTGTGGCGGGATCGCGGCGGCAGATGAGCCTGAGGGGCCGCCAAGGTCAAGCCACCCCTGACAGCTCCTGACAGAGGCCTGTCAGGAGGGATCGGCTATCCTTTCGGAAATTCTGGGAGGGATGGCATGAGCGGCTTTGACGATTTCGACTTCCTGATCGGCGACTGGACGGTGACCAACGAGCGCCTGCGCGAGCGGCTGGTGGGCTCGGACGCGTGGGAGACGTTCACCGCCTTCTCCCGCGTCGAAAAGGTGATGCAGGCGCCCGACGGCACCTTTGGCGGCAATCTCGACCAGATGGCGGTGCCCGAGCGCGGTTTCACCGGCATGACGCTCAGGCTCTACGATCCCGGGACAATGCTGTGGTCGATCTACTGGAGCGACACCAGAAGCTTCAGGCTGTTCCCGCCGATGGTGGGGCGGTTCGAGGACGGTCGCGGTGAGTTCTTTGGCGACGATATCGAGAGCGGTGCGCCGGTGCGCGTGCGGTTTTTCTGGACGCCGGGGACGAGTCCGCGCTGGGAGCAGGCGATGTCGGTCGATGGTGGCGAGACGTGGGAGGTGAATTGGGTGATGCGGTTTGGGAGGAGAAACTAGGGCCCACTTCAAGACATCGATAACAGCTCAGCTGCCGAATAGGCGCTGCGAGTTGCACTGACATGCCGTTCGTACACTAGATGATACTTACATTTTGGTATCCATATACTATCTCTGCAATGAGTGAGGAGAAGAATATGGATTTCCACGCCTACCAAATCGAAGCTGAGAAGACAGATGAAACTGGCAAAGGTACTGTGGCGCTATACGGCCTCGCCGGCGAAATCGGTGGGCTCTTTTCGCTTTTCAAAAAGAGGTTGCGAGATAGACAGGCATCGTCACAATTCAGAGACGACCTCAAAGAAGAGTTGGGTGACATACTGTGGTATGTGGCGGCGCTTGCATCCCGAAATGGCATCTCGCTCGATGACGTCGCCAGGTACAATCTAGAGAAGATTAATCATCTTTTCAGCGACAAAGAGGCCCCATTTTTCGATACGAAGTATGATGATACTGAACGTCTCCCAGATAATTTCACAGCTCGCTTTGTAGTCGACAAATCAACCAAACGCGTCAGCCTGTTCGTCGATGAAGTTCCAGTTGGCGATTCTCTTTCAGACAATGTTCTGGATGAAGACGATTACCGTTTTCACGACGTGTTTCACCTGTCTTTCCTTGCACACCTCCATTGGTCACCGGTGCTTCGTAGCCTATTGAGGCGAAAGAGAAAATCTGACCCGGTGATCGACGAGGCCGAGGATGGTGCAAGAGCAGCTATCGTTGAAGAGGCGGCCATTGGCATTATTTTTTCATTTGCAGAGCAAAACGCCTTTTTTTCAGATCGAAAATCAATTCCGTTCGGCCTTATCAAAATTCTGCAAAAACTGACTTCGAAATACGAGGTCTCATCGTGCTCTGCCAAGCAATGGCGCGACGCAATTTACGATGGCTGTGCTGTATTTTTACTCCTATCAAAAAACCGTGGTGGCTCCGTAAATGTGGATGCGATTGAAGGTCGAATCGACTACTCTAATTAGACATTCGCTCTACTTACGGTGCCGCCCATGCCAAATGGTTTCTTGATCAACGACAGC
>MEEF01000102.1 GCA_001724355.1 Mesorhizobium sp. SCN 65-20
CCGACGCTCAGCCGCATCCGCGAGGTGGCGCGCGAGATGAACTACCGGCCCAATGTCAGCGCCCGCAATCTGCGCACGCAGAAGGCAATGGCCGTGCTCATGGTCGTCCGCGACGTCGGCAACCCGTTCTATCTCGAAATCCTCAAGGGCGTCGAAGCCACCGCCCGCGCGGCCGGCTATTCGGTGCTCATGGGCAATACCGAAAACGACTCCGACCGCGAGGTCGAGTATTTCGACATGCTGCGCGACGGCCATGCCGACGGCATGATCCTGATGACCGGCAAGCTGCCCCAGCGCGACGGCTTCGTCGCCTCGATGGCGCGGGGCGCGCCGATCGTCGTGGCGCTGGAGGAGATCCAGAACGCCGGTTTCCCGCATGTCATGGTCGACAACGAAGGCGCGGCACGCCACGCCGTCGAACACCTGATCGGGCTCGGCCACCGGCGCATCGCCCATATCTCGGGGCCTGTGCCGGAGCTGATGAGCATCAACCGCCGCGACGGCTACCGCAGGGCAATGGCCGCGGCCAACCTGCCTATTCCTGCCGGCTACGAGCAGGCCGGCGATTACCTGCTGCACACCGGCCAGCGGCTCTGCCGGGCGCTGTTCGAGCTGCCCGAGCCGCCGACCGCCATCTTCGTCGCCAACGACGAAATGGCTTTTGGCGTGATCCACGAACTGCGCAAGCTGGGCATCGACGTGCCCGGCCAGGTTTCGGTCGTCGGTTTCGACGACCTGTTCCTCAGCGAGGCCTTCTACCCGCCGCTGACCACAGTCAGCCAGCCACGCACCGACATCGGCCGCGCCGCAATGTCCATGCTGCTCGACCTGCTATCGGGCGGCCCGGCGCCGCGCCTGCCGGTGATGATGCCGACGACCCTCAAGGTGCGCGGCACCACCGCGCCCGCACCGAAATGACTGCAGTTTCATACCAGAAGGATCGACCATGACCGGATTGCCCAAACAGCGGCTGCGCGTCGGCTTCGTCGGAAGCGGCTTCATCGCGGAGTTCCACCTCAGGGGCATGCTGGGCGTGCGCAATGTCGACGTCACCGGCGTGTTCAGCCGCAAGCCCGAGAACCGCGCCCGCTTCGCCGCCCGCGTCGCCGAGCTCGGACTTGGCGAGTGCACCAGCCACGACAGCCTGGAATCGCTGGTCAATGCCGACGATGTCGACGCGATCTGGATCCTTTCGCCCAACTACACCCGCCTCGACGTGATGCGCACCATCCACGCCGAGGTGAAGGCAGGGCGCAGCAAGGTGATCGCGGTCGCCTGCGAGAAGCCGCTGGCCCGTACCGTCGCCGAAGCGCGCGAGATGCTGCGGCTCGCCGAGGATGCCGGGCTCAACCACGGCTATCTGGAAAACCAGGTGTTCTGCACGCCGGTACTGCGCGGCAAGGACATCGTCTGGCGCCGCGCCGCCTCGACCACGGGCCGCCCCTATTTGGCACGCGCCGCGGAGGAGCATTCCGGACCGCACGAGCCGTGGTTCTGGCAGGGCGACAAGCAGGGCGGCGGCGTGCTGTCCGACATGATGTGCCACAGCGTCGAGGTGGCCCGCCACCTGCTCACCAAGCCGGGTGCTGCGCGCAAGTCGCTGACCGTCAAGCAGGTCAACGGCACGGTGGCGACGCTCAAGTGGACGCGGCCCAACTACGCCGACCAGCTCAGGAAGCGCTTCGGCACCGATGTCGACTACCGCAACCGCCCGTCGGAGGATTTCGCCCGCGGCACGGTGCTTCTGGAGGACGAGGACGGCAACGAACTGATGATCGAGGCCACCACCTCCTGGGCCTATGTCGGCCCCGGCCTGCGCATCCAGCTCGAACTGCTCGGGCCCGAATATGCCATGGAGTTCAACTCGCTCAACACCGGCCTCAAGATCTTCATGTCGCGCGAGGTCAAGGGCGAGGAAGGCGAGGACCTGGTCGAGAAGCAGAACGCCGAGCAGGGGCTGATGCCGGTGCTCGAGGACGAGGCCGGCGTCTACGGCTACACCGACGAGAACCGCCACATGGTCGAGTGCTTCCGCAAGGGCGAGACGCCGCTGGAAACCTTCCACGACGGCCTCGCCGTGGTCGAGATCCTGATGGGCCTCTACCGCTCGGCCGAGATCAACGGCACCGTGACCTTCCCGGCGCCCGAGCTCGAGGACTACGTGCCCGTGGTGGCGCGTCGCGGCGCCTGACCTCCTCGACAGACCAGGAGCTATCGCCAGCCGGCGATAGCTCCATGCCCACGGGCCGTCTCATGACCGTTCAGGCCCTGCCCCGTACCCGTTCGGCTGGGTCGTCAAATCGCTCGAAGCGCGTTATATTTGGCATGGTGGAGGTCGCGGTTTTGGCGTGACCACTCATGCTGAGCCCGGGCCGCGACCCACCTCTGGAGGAGGAGTGGTCATGGCAGGCTTCCATGTGTACGCAGGCGCTACCAATACGATCGAGCATCCCGCCATCCGCCGGATAACGGTCGCGGATGTGTTTGACGCTCTCCGACGTGGCCTCGACGACTTTTGGGACAAGCCGTCGCACTACGTTTTCCTGTGCCTGATCTACCCGATCGTCGGGGTATTCCTGATCACATGGACATCGGGCGGCAACGCGCTCCAGCTCATATTCCCGCTGATGTCCGGCTTTGCCCTGCTCGGGCCGTTCTTCGGAATCGGCCTGTATGAGATCAGCCGAAGGCGCGAGCAAAACCTGGACACGTCCTGGAGGCATGCTTTCGATGTCCGGTATTCGCCGGCCATTCCTGCAATGGTGGCCATCGGCATCATGCTGCTCGCACTGTTCGTGGCATGGCTCCTGGTCGCGCAGGGGCTCTACACCTGGCTCTACGGACCGGACGCCCCGCAGTCGACGGCAGCGTTCTTCGGCGATCTATTCTCCACCCGTCGCGGCTGGACGCTGGTTATCCTTGGCAATCTGATCGGGTTCCTGTTCGCCCTGGTCGTGCTCTGCACCACCGTCGTCGCCTTTCCACTGCTGCTTGACTGCGATGTCGGGGCCTATGCTGCGATCGAGACCTCGGTACGGGCGGTGCGCAGCAATCCGGTGCCGATGCTCCTGTGGGGCCTGATCGTCGCGGTCGCGCTGCTGATCGGTTCTCTGCCGTTCCTGGCTGGCCTCGCCATCGTCATCCCGGTGCTCGGCCACGCGACGTGGCACCTCTATCGCAAGGTCGTGGACGTCCCGGCCGACAAGAAGACGCCCCTGCCAGCTTCGACCGGCGAGGGCGACGACCGGCACTTCCCATATTGGCTTCGCTGGTAGTCGACGAAGCATCGGCGCGGGGGGCTGACCTTCCCGCGCCGTCACCACGAGAGCTGATCAGGCGGACATGTCGTTGCGCGGGCGGCTCTCGGCCGCGAGCCGGTCGAGATGCATGCGGATATGGGCCGCCTCGGCGGCCGTGTTCGCGAGCGCGATCGCTCGGCCGAAGGCCTCGCGCGCCTCGTCGGCACGCCCCATCTGCATCAGCAGGCCACCCTTGACGCCGAAGAAGTGGAAATAGCCGGCGAGCTTGGGCTCCAGCGGCTCGATCAGCTTGAGCGCCGCCTCCGGCCCGCGCAGCTTGGCGTAGGCGACGGCACGGTTGAGGGTGACCACCGGCGAGGGCGTCATCGATTCCAGCACCGAATAGAGCAGGTCGATCTCGGCCCAGTCGGTGTCCTCGGGGCGCGCGGCGCGGGCGTGCAGCGCCGCGATCGCCGCCTGGATTTGGTAGGGACCGGACCGGCGGTGGCGCATCGCCTTCTCGATCAGCGCCAGGCCCTCGTCGATCAGCGCCTTGTTCCACAGCGAGCGGTCCTGGTCCTCCATCAGCACCAGTTCGCCATTGGCGTCGAAGCGGGCGGCGGCGCGGGCGTGCTGGAGCAGCAGCAGCGCGGTCAGGCCCATGACCTCGGGCTCGGTCTGGAACAGGCGCAGCAAGAGCCGCGCGAGCCGGATGGCCTCCTCGCAGAGCGGCGCGCGGTTGGCGATCTCGGCGGCACCGGCCGAATAGCCCTCGTTGAAGACCAGGTAGACCATGGCGAGCACGGCCGCGAGCCGCTCCGAGCGCTCGACCGGCCCCGGCGCCTCGAACGGTACGTTGGCGTTGGCGATGCGTGCCTTGGCGCGGGTGATGCGCTGTTCCATGGCGCTTTCGCCGACCAGGAAGGCGCGGGCGATCTGCTTGACCGAGAGGCCCGACACGATGCGCAGCGCCAGCGCCACTTGCTGAGTGGCCGGCAGGTCGGGGTGGCAGCAGATGAACAGCAGCCTCAGTATGTCGTCGCGGTAGTGCGCTCCGTCGAGCCGCTCGGCGATCTCGCCTTCGGTGTCGTCGAGGTCGGACACGACCTCCTCGGGCGGCATCGGCGCCTGCTTGGCGCGGCGGCGGGCGGCATCGATGCCCGAATTGCGGCCGACGAAGATCAGCCAGGCGGCCGGATCGCGCGGCGGCCCGTTCTTCGGCCAGGTGCGCAGCGCGCGCAGACAGGCCTCCTGGAACGCCTCTTCCGCGGTGTCGAGATCGCGGAAGTAGCGCAGCAGGGCTGCCACGGCCTGCGGCCGGGCCGAAGAAAGGGCCGTGCTGATCCAGGCCGGGTCGGTCATGCTACCTCTCTTGCTGAAAAGAACGCGCTCACCGGGCGCAGTTCATAGGAACCGCCGCCGGGATTGGCCTCCGCCAGTTCCTTGGCCACGTCGACGGCATCGTCGAGCGTGGCGCACTCGATGACGTAGAAGCCGAGGAACTGCTCCTTGGTTTCGGCGAAGGGCCCGTCGATGACCAGCGGCTCGTCCTTGGTCTTGCGCAAGGTGGTGGCCGCCGTCGTCGGCATCAGCCGCGCCACAGGTCCCAGCCTGCCCTGGTCGCGAAGCTTGCCGGTCACCACCTGAAGGCGCGCCATCACTTCGTCGTCCTGTTCCTTCGACCAGGCGCAGACCACGTCTTCGTTGTTGTAGCAGAGGATCGCATAGAGCATCGGTTCGGTTCCTTATGGCTAGGACGAACAGATATGTGCATCGCCGACAGGACATCGGCAATTTTTTTGTCCCCATCGGCGGCCTGCTGCTGCCAACTCAACTGACAGCTTGTGAAATGCCGGCAGAGGTGCAGAGAATGGGCGGCGTCGCGCCAGCCCGGCGCGCCCAGCGGGAGGATTTGCGATGAAGAATGCCGACATCTCCAAGCGCAAGATGCAGACGATCGCCCGTGGCGTCGGCATGACGACGCAGGTCTATGCCGACCGGGCCGAGAATTCCGAGATCTGGGACGTCGAGGGCCGGCGCTATATCGACTTCTCGTCCGGCATCGCCGTGGTCAACACCGGCCACCGTCATCCGCGGGTCGTCGAGGCGGTCAAGGCGCAGATCGACCGCTTCACCCACACCTGCCACCAGGTCGTGCCCTACGAGAGCTACGTCCGGCTGGGCGAGCGGCTCAACGCGCTGGCGCCGATGAAGGGCGACAAGCGCACGATCTTCGTCACCACCGGCGCCGAGGCCGTCGAGAACGCCATCAAGATCGCCCGCAACGCCACCGGCCGCCAGGCCGTCATCGCCTTTGCCGGCGGCTTCCACGGCCGCACCTTCATGGGCATGGCGCTGACCGGCAAGGTGCAGCCCTACAAGGCGGGCTTCGGCGCCATGCCCGGCGACGTGTTCCACGCGCCCTTCCCCGTGGCCCTGCACGGCGTGACCGTAGCCGACGCGCTCGCCGCACTCGACCGGCTGTTCAAGGCCGATGTCGACCCCGCGCGCGTGGCGGCGATCATCATCCAGCCCGTGCAGGGCGAAGGCGGCTTCTACGAGGTGCCGCGCGAGTTCATGTCGGCGCTGCGCAAGGTCTGCGACCAGCACGGCATCCTGCTCGTCGCCGACGAGGTGCAGACCGGTTTCGCCCGCACCGGCAAGATGTTCGCCATGGAGCACTACGACGTCGCGCCCGACCTGATGACCATGGCCAAGAGCCTCGCCGGCGGCTTCCCGCTGGCGGCCGTCACCGGCCGCGCGGAGATCATGGACGCACCGGGCCCCGGCGGTCTCGGCGGCACCTATGGCGGCAGCCCGATCGGGGTCGCTGCGGCGCATGCCGTGCTCGACGTCATCGACGACGAGAAGCTCTGCGACCGCGCCAACCAGCTCGGCGCGCGGCTCAAGCAGCGGCTGGAATCGCTGCGCGACGACGTGCCCGAGATCATCGACATCCGCGGCCCCGGCTTCATGAACGCGGTCGAGTTCAACGATGCCAGCCGGGGCACGCCATCGCCCGATTTCGCCAACAACGTCAGGCTCAACGCCCTGGACAAGGGGCTGATCCTGCTCACCTGCGGGGTCTACGGCAACGTCATCCGCTTCCTAGCGCCAATCACCATCCAGGACGGAGTGATGACCGAGGCGCTCGATATTCTCGAGGCTTCGATCCGGGAAGCGCGGGCGGGGTGAGAGGCCGGCCGTTCAGTTCAAGCATACTCAGCTATGGACGCAAGAACCTGAGGCGCACGCCTCAGTAGCCCTCATGGTGAGCCTGTCGAACCACGAGGGCGCCAGACGCCAAGTTCTGCATGTCCCACAACCCATGGTTCGACAAGCTCACCATGTGGTTTTGGGAGCGCCCCGCGGCTCGCCCGATGGGTCCGGCAAAGGGGCAGCGCCAAGTTTGACGATGTCACCCAGCCGGCAGCGCTGCCAGCGCCGCCTTCAGCGCATCCGTGCCACCCGCCACCTGCTCGGACGTCGGCGAGAAGCCGAGGCCGAGCATCTTGCGCCCCATCATGTGGTCGGCCGGACGGTTGACGGATTCGATCGCCACCAGCCGGTCGCCGATAAAGTGGAAGACCGAGAAGCGGTTTTCGGCCGGATCGCCCGAGAGGATCTGGCGGTCGCTGCCGGCGGTCAGGCCGACCATCTGCAGCTTCATGTCGCCGATATCGGACCAGAACCACGGCACCGCCACGTAGTCGCCCTGGTGCCCGACGATGGTTTTCGCCGCGAGCTTGGACTGGTCGGTGGCGTTCTGCACCGATTCCAGGCGCACGTCGGAGCCGGTCTGCCAGTGGCGGTAACTGGCGTTGTCGCCGACCGCCAGGATGTTTGCGACCGAGCTGCGCATGGCGCCGTCGATGCGGATGCCGTTGGCTATGGCGAGGCCGGCCGCCTCCGCCAGCTCGACATTGGGCACCACGCCGATGCCGATGATCACCATCCGCGCCGGGAGCCTCTCGCCCGCCGAGGTCAGCGCGCCCGACACGTGGCCGTCCTCGCCCTCGATGCGTTCGATCGTGGTCTTGAGCAGGATGCGGATGCCCGAGGCCTCCAGCCGCTTGCGCACGTGCTCGGCGATCAGCGGCGCCACCGCTCGGCCGAGCAGCCGGTCGAGCGCCTCGACCACCGTCACCCGGCGGCCGCCGGCGGCGAGCGTCGCCGCGATCTCGAGGCCGATGAAGCCGCCGCCGATGACGACGACATCCTCGCAAGCCGCGCTGTGGTCGCGGATCGTCCGCGCGTCGGCCACCGAGCGCAGCGACAGCACGCCGGTCAGGTCCGAGCCCGGCAGAGGCAGGACGCGCGGGCGCGAGCCGGTGGCAAGGATCAGATGGTCGTAGGCGAGGTTCTCGCCGCCGGCGAGCGCGAGCCGGTTGGCTGCCGTGTCGATGCGTTCGACCAGCGAACCCGGGCGCAAATCGATGGTATGCCCCGTGTAGAAGGTCTCGCCCCGCAGCGGCTGCGGCTGGGCTGCGGCATCCTTGATGAAGGTCTTGGACAGAGGCGGCTTGTGGTAGGGCAGTTCCTTCTCGTCGCCAAGCAGGATCACCGGCCCGTCATAGCCCTCTTCCCTGAGGCTCGCGGCGGCCTGCACGCCGGCATGGCCCGCCCCCACAATCACCACACCGTTCTTCATGCTCGCCTCTGCAACACCGGAAAACACACGCGGAGATGGCCGCTGGGCTGCGCCGTCGCAAGGGCCATGTCAGGATTTTTGGCTGACAGGCGGGGCGGCCCATGTCAAGCGCTGTGCCTCCGCAACGCTGACGGCCTGCCCCGAGGCGGCGCGCATTGCCGCAGAGCTGGGAACGAGGCCGCGGCCGGCGGCGGCACCCATGTCTCGACAAATCAACAGCTTGGCGGAAAGGTCCGCCACAAACTGGACAAAATTAGTTTAGAATAATTCTAAACTATTGATACGGTTACACCTTTTGCCCGAATATGCGTTGACTTTTCGAACCACACCGCTTTTATGACGGCGTGCTTCACAGCGCCTGTCTTTGATGTCTGGGCCTTTAACCCTTTCGATTGGAGCCTACCGGGTGCCTGCCTTCGTACTGCCGCGCCAGAGCGCGGATGCGCTTACTGTGTCCTTTCCGAGCCGCAATCGGGCTCGCGAACATATGGGCATCGAAGGTTTGGCCGTTCCGGAACTTTCCGTCGATTTCGGGGTACCGTCCCGGCAAGCCATTGCCGGCGCTACAGTTTTTCGCGCGCGCCAGCGCATCTCGGTCCATTGAGGAGACGACCATGCCCGCATCCATCTCGCGCCATCGGCATCGCGGCCGGCTCGCCGCGATCGTCGCCACGACTGCGCTCACGGCCGCCGTCTTCGTGCTGCCGGCCAAGGCCGAGACCGATGCCAAGGCCGTGATCGCCACCTATGCCGACATCGCGCTCGCCAAGTACGAGGACTCGCTGACGACGGCAAAGGCACTCGATGCGGCCGTCGAGGCGCTGATCGCCAAGCCGTCGGATGAAACGCTGAAGACCGCGCGGGAGGCCTGGAAGGCGGCCCGCATCCCCTACCAGCAGACCGAGGTCTACCGCTTCGGCAACTCGATCGTCGACGACTGGGAGGGCCGCGTGAACGCCTGGCCGCTCGACGAAGGCCTTATCGACTACGTCGACAAGGGCTACGGCACCGAGTCCGACGAGAATTCGCTCTATACGGCCAATGTGATCGCCAACCCCTCCATCGAGATCAACGGCGAGAAGGTCGACGCCTCGAAGATCACGCCGGAGTTCCTGTCGGGCACGCTGCAGGAGGCCGGCGGCATCGAGGCCAATGTCGCCACCGGCTATCACGCCATCGAGTTCCTGCTCTGGGGCCAGGACCTGAACGGCACCGCTGCGGGCGCCGGCAACCGGCCCTACACCGACTTCGACACCATCAACTGCACCGGCGGCAATTGCGATCGCCGCGCCCAGTACCTGGCCGCCGCCAGCGACCTGCTGATCGCCGACCTCGAGGAGATGGTGGGGAACTGGAAGGTCGATGGCGCTGCCCGCAAGGCGCTGATCGACGGCGAAGCCAACGCCGGCATCTCGACCATCCTCACCGGCATGGGTTCGCTCTCCTATGGCGAGCTGGCCGGGGAGCGCATGAAGCTCGGCCTGCTCCTGCACGATCCGGAAGAGGAGCACGACTGCTTCTCCGACAACACGCACATCTCGCATCTCTACGACACCGTCGGCATCCGCAACGCCTATCACGGCAGCTACAAGCGCATCGACGGCTCGACGGTCGAAGGCCCGTCGGTGTCCGACATGGTCAAGGAAGCCGACGCTGCGCTCGACAAGGAGCTGTCCGACAAGCTCGACGCGACGGTCGCCAAGATGGAAGCGATCAAGGCGCGAGTCGAAGCCGGCGAGGCCTATGACCAGCAGATCGCCGAGGGCAATGCCGAAGGCAACGCCGCCGTCCAGGCCGCCATCGACGCGCTGGTAGACCAGACCAAATCCATCGAGCGGGCCGTCGCGGCGCTGAAGCTCGACGCCATCGCCTTCGAGGGCTCGGACAGCCTCGACGCCCCCGACAAGGTCTTCCAGTGAAGGTGCGCCGCACCTAGATTATTCTAGCCACGCGGCGCCACAGAGGCGCCGCCAGCCGACCGAGCACGCAATGCTGATCTGCCACTGCAACCTGATCACCCAGAAGGAGATCGAAGACACGATCATCGAGCTCTTGGACCGTGATCCCTGGTCCCTGATAGTGCCGGCAAAGGTCTATCACACGCTGCAAAAGCGCGGACGCTGTTGCGGCTGCTTTCCAAATGTGGTCGAAACGATCATTCGGGTTACCGAAGCCTATCACGCTCGTTCGGAGACGAGCGATGCCGACATCGTTTCACACATGGACCGCGTGAAGGAACTGCGGGTCCAATTTGGGAGCAGATTCAATGAAAGGCGAAAAGCAGGTCATCGAGCGGCTTAATGAAGCCCTTTTCCTCGAACTTGGCGCGGTCAACCAGTATTGGGTGCATTATCGCCTTCTCGAAGACTGGGGCTACGGCAAGCTCGCCAAGAAGGAACGCGCTGAATCGATCGAGGAGATGCATCACGCCGACAAGCTGGTGGCCCGCATCATCTTCCTAGAAGGCCATCCCAACCTGCAGTCGGTTGCGCCGCTGCGCATCGGCCAGAACGTCAAGGAAGTGCTCGAGAGCGACCTCGCAGGCGAGTACGACGCCCGCACCTCCTACAAGAAGTCGCGCGAGATCTGCCAGCAGCACGGCGACTACGTATCCATGAAGCTCTTCGAGGAGCTGCTTGCCGACGAGGAAGGCCATATCGACTTCCTCGAGACGCAGCTGCAATTGCTCGAGGAGATCGGCGAAGAGAAGTACGGCCAGCTCAACGCCGAGACCGCTGACGAGGCCGAATAGGATGCCGGAATGCGGCGCACTTCTTTTCTGACGCGTCGCGCCTTGGCGGGTGCGCCCGCCCACGACTTCCCGGCCAGTGGCTCTGAAGGTACCCCCACCCCTAACCCCTCCCCACAAGGGGGAGGG
>MEEF01000103.1 GCA_001724355.1 Mesorhizobium sp. SCN 65-20
GAGCACGGCCATTGCCTTCTGCGTGCGCAGATTGCGGGCGCTGACATTGGGCCGGTAGTTCATCTCGCGCGCCACCTCGCGGATGCGGCTGAGCGTCGGCTCGGCGACCAGCCCGCTGTCGGAGAGCGCGCGCGACACTGTGGCCGCGGAGACGCCCAGGAGCTCGGCGATGTCCTTGATCTTCGGACGGTCGTTCATCCGCGCATCGCCCTTCCGCGTCCATAGAACAGCATCAACAGCAGCAGCGTGGCGCCGAAGACCATCTGGCGGCCGGATTCGTCGATGTGGACGGTGGTCAGGATGCCCTGCAGGATCACCAGCAGCAGCGCCCCCGCCATGGTTCCGGTGTAGCCGCCCTTGCCACCAGCCAGCGGCGTGCCGCCGAACACCACGGCGATGATCGAGGGCAGCATGTACTGCTCGCCGACATTGGCGAAGGACGATCCGGAATAGCCGAGCAGGCAGATGCCGGCGATCGCCGCGAACACGCCCGACAGCATGAACAGGGAAATCCTGACCGCCTTGACTGGGACGCCGGCCATGTAGGCGGCCTGCTCGTTCGAGCCGATGGCGTAGATGCGGTGGCCGTAGACGGTGCGGGTGAGCATGAAGGCCATCAGCAGCCCGATCGCCACCCAGAGCCAGATTATCCCGGGCAGGCCGAGCAGGAAGGGCCGCGTGACGAACTGCGACAGGCCGGGCGCGGCGAGGCCAGAGGGGATGCCGTTGCGCACGACCACGAGCAGTCCCTGCAGCACGCCCAGCATGCCGAGCGTCATGACCAGCGGCGGGATGCGCAGCAGCGTGACGCCGAGCCCGTTGAACAGGCCGATCAGGCCGCCGGCGATGATGCATGCGACGATGGCGGGCAGGATGCCGCTGTCGGCTCCGTTCATGACGTTGCCGGCGATGATGGCACTGAGCGAGATGACCCCACCGACCGACAGGTCGATGCCCTCGCGCCCGCCGAGGATGACGAGGTTCTGGCCGGCCGCAACGATGCCGAGCAGGGCCGCGACGATGAGCAGGCGCAGGATCTGTTGGGCCGAGGCGAAGCCGGGCGACAGTGCCTCGCCGAGCAGCAGCAGCGCCACGATCAGCGCGAGTGCTACGACCAGCGGCTGCTTGAGGAAGGCGAGCACGGGCGAGGGGGCCGGGGGGCGGGCCTGGGTCGTGGCGGTCATGCGCGTGCCCTCCGGCCGACGAGGATGCCGGCCATCAGGGCGAGCAGGATGGCGAGGCCCTGGACCAGGTTCTGCCACTCCGACGGCGTGCCGACGAAGAAGACGAGCGAATTGATGAGGCCGATGATGAGCGCGCCGATGATCGAGCCGATCACGGTGCCGTAGCCGCCCGAGAGGGCGCTACCGCCGAGCACCACGGCGGCCACGGAGAACAGGGTCATCTTGCCGCCGACGAGCGGGTCGCCGCTGGCCGTGTCGCCGGTGACGCAGAAGGCGGCGAGTGCTGCAAACAGTCCACACAGAGCATAGCCCTGGATGCGGATCCGGGTCACCGGAAGGCCGCTCTGGAAGGCAGCCTGCGCGTCGTCGCCGACCGCGAGCAACTGCGTCGAAAGCCGGGTGCGAGCGAGTACGTAGAGCATGATCGCGAGGACGACGACGGCGTAGAAGACGAAGGGGATTTCAAAGAAGCGGCCGCCATAGGTGCGCCAGAAGGCGGCCGGAGCAGGGGTGCCGGCCACCGGCATGACATAGAGCGCAAGGCCGGTGAAGAAGATGCTGGTGGCGAAGGTGGCGACGATCGCCTGCAGCCTGAGTGCCGCGACCACGACGCCGTTGACGATGCCGCAGGCAAGACCGGTGGCGAGGCCCAGGCCGAGCGCTGCGACGACCGAGAAGCCGCTGCCGCCCATCTTCTCCATCATCACCACGATGACCACGTTGACCAGCGAGACGATGGCGCCCGCCGAGAGGTCGATGTCACCGGCATAGACGACATAGGTCTGGGCGATGGCGAGCATCATCAGGGCGAGATAGGTCTTGGTGAGCCCGGTGATGCCGATGAAGCTGACGCTGCGCGGCTGGTAGAAGCCGTTGAGCGCAAGCAGGACGAGAGCGATCACCAGCGCGGGCAGGAAAGGATAGCGCTCGACGAGGCGCTTGAGCCCGCCGGGTCTGGTGGTGGGAAGGGTCGCGTCGGTCATCACGCGGCCTCGTAGGCTGCCTGGTAGAGATTGTAGCGCGTACGGTCCGCGCCGGTGAGTTCGCGCCGGACCGAGCCGCCGTTGAAGACGAGGATGCGGTCGGCGTTGTTGAGCAGTTCGGCGTCTTCCGAGGAATAGAGCACGATGCCCATGCCTTCGGCCGCCAGCTTGCGGATCAGCGCAAATAGGTCGGTCTTGGCCGAGAGATCGATGCCCTTGGTCGGGTCGTCGAGCAGGAGCACGTCGGGCCTGTCGATCAGCCAGCGGGCGATGACGATCTTCTGCTGGTTGCCGCCCGACAGCGAATTGATCGGATGGCCGAGGCCGCCGAACTTGGTGTGCAGTGCCTCGAGCGCCGGCCTGACCCGGTCGGCCAGGGCCGCGGGGCGCGCCAGCCTGAGCTTCTGGCGCAGATAATGGATCGGCGTCACGTTCTCGAGGATCGGCCGGCCGGAGATGACGCCGTCGCGGCCGCGGTCGCCCGAGACATAGGCCAGGCCGCGCCGGATGGCCTCACGCGGATTGCTGGCCGCATAGGTCTTGCCGCCGAGCACGATCTCGCCCGAGGCGACCGGGTTGACTCCGAAGATGGCGCGCAGAACCGACGACTGGCCCTGTCCGTGCAGGCCGCCGAAGCCGAGGATCTCGCCCTTGGCGACCTCGAAGCTGACATTGGCAAAACCTTTTCCGGAAAGGTTCTGCAGGGTGAGCACGAACGTGCGGGCGACAGCCGTTGCATGCGGTGCGCCGTTGGTGGGCGCAAGCTCGTCCTGCGTTCCGACCATCAGCCGGATGACCGCCGCCGGGTTGGTGTCGGCGATGCGCTCGGTGCCGACCGTCTCGCCGTCGCGGATCACGGTGACGCGGTCGCCGATGGCGAAGATCTCGTCCATCCGGTGCGAGATGAAGATGATGCTGCGGCCCTCGGCCTTCAGGTCGCGCAGGATCTCGAAGAAGCGGTCCACCTGCGCACGGTCGAGGGCGGAGGTCGGCTCGTCGAAGATGATGACAGGGGCCTCGGTGGCGAGCGCCTTCATGATCTCGACCAGCTGGCGCTGGTCGGCGCGCAGGTTCTCGACCGTCGTATCGGCGGAGAAGCCGTCGCCGGCCACGCTTGCGAAAAGGGCGACGTAGCGGGCGGCGCGCGCCTCGAGCGCGTCGCGATCGACGAAGCCTGCGCGGGTGACAGGCATGTCGGACAGGCAGATGTTCTCGGACACGGTGCGGTGCCCGGCAAGGCTGAGCTCCTGGTAGAAGATGCCGATGCCGTGGTCGCGCGCCGAGCGCGGCCCGGTGATGGTCACCGGCTTACCGTCGATCAGGATCTCGCCGCCGTCGGGGCGGACGCTGCCGGCGAGGATCTTGCAGAGCGTGCTCTTGCCCGACCCGTTCGAGCCGATCAGCACGTGCACCTCGCCGGCGTCGATCGAAAGGTCGCCGCGGCGTAGGGCAAGGGTGGCGCCGTAAGCCTTGCTTACGCCGCGAAGCTCGATTTTCGACATGGTGGCTGCTTTCCGAGGTGATGCCGGACCGGGGACGCGGCGTGGCCGCGCCCCCGTTCGTGTCGGAAGCCTACTTGAAGAGCTTCTCGGCGTCTTCGATCGAGAGCGAGCTGGTGTAGGAATAGTAGCCCGGCTTGCCGTCGACCGCCTTCGCCGCGTCGGCGAGGTTCTTGCCGTCGATGAACGGGATCGGCAGGTACATCGCGTTCTTGTACTGACCTGCGGTCGCCGGCTCCTTGAGCTCCTTGCCCTGCAGCATCAGCACCGCGACATTGAGCGCCGAAGCCATCACGCCGGGCGGGTTCACCGAAGCGCCGGAGTTGAGCTTGTCCTTGGTCCAGAGGTCGATGAAGTCCTTGCGGATCTCGCCTGTGGCGGCGATAGACGACTGCTTGCCGGCGTCGATGATCGACTTCCACGCACCCGCGGCCATGCCGTCCTGCACCCATACGCCGGTGATGTCGGGGTTGGTGGCGAGCAGGTTCTGCATCGCCTGCTGGCCCTGCGCCTGATCCCAGTTGGCGTTCACTTCGTTGACGATCTTGATGTCCGGATACTGGCCAAAGACTTCCTTGTAGCCGGCGACGCGCATCTCGTTGGCCGGGTGGCCGGCGACGCCGTTGATGGCGACGACGTTGCCCTTGCCGCCGAGGGTCTCGGCCAGCCACTTGGCGCCGGCAGCCCCCCAGGCCTTCTGGTCGATGCCGACATAGAGCGCGTCGGGCGAGGACACCTCGGCATCGGTGGAGATCACCAGGATGCCGGCTTCCTTGGCCTGCGCGAAGACCGGATCGAACGCCGTCGGGCTGTTCGGATTGATGATGATGGCGTTGACGCCTTCGTTGATGAAGTTGCGCACATGCGCGATCTGGCCGGGCACGTCGACATTGGCGCTCTGCACGACGACCTCGACGTCGACGCCCTTGTCCTTCCACGCAGCCGCGGCGGCCTGAGCCTCCTCGATCATCTGCGTGCGCCACTCGCTGCCGACCCAGCCGTTGCTGAGGCCGATCTTGAAGCTCTCGGCCTGGACCGAGAACGCCGACACCGCCAAGGCGGCCACCGAAGTGAGCGCCAGTGCTGCAAATTTCCTCATGAATTCCTCCCGATGCAAAAACTGCTGCACTCGATCATAGGCTGATTATGTAATCGATTTCAATCTGCATTTTTCTGGTGCCTGAGGGCCCGAAAGCTGAGTTTTGCGTGGGTTGGATGAACCTTTTCGCATCTTCGGCCGACCAACGCCTCGGGCGGCACTTGGTGCCGCGAAAGTCATGCAATCCAGGGAAACCCATGGCCAGAAGCAACCCACGCTACGGGCAAGTATCGGCGCCGGGCCGAAATCCCGTTACGTTGACCCTGGGTAAGCCCCGAAGTATCGTTGCCGCAAGGGGTCATAGCACGACTGCAGGGGAAGCAAGTGCCGAGTACCAGCGCCTGGCCCCTGCCTGCGCGCCGGCACCTTTCCTAACATTTGGGAGGGGAGACATGCCGCGCAATCGCGCCGATACGTGCGCATTCGATCGGCGGCCCTTCCAAGCCAGATCCCTGACGGCCTTCGCCGCTGCCGCGCTGCTTGCGCTGTGCTCGATCTTTTGGCTCGCTCCGCCATCCAGCGCCCAGGAAACGCAGCTCATCAATCCCGGCGCGATGGCCGTCACCGGCTTCTCCGGCGTCGATCCGGCAGACGGGGCGTTCATCGACACCGGGCGCGCCAGCTTGCGCATGTTCGACCTGTCGGCCCCCGGCGGCCAGGACGCGGGCAAACTCATCGAGACGCCGCAGCCCTTCGAGGTTCTCTCCGGCCAGATCGGCCAGGTTTTCGCGATCACCTTCGGCGATGGCGCCAGCGGCCGCACGCCGCCGGGCCTGCCCGACCTCTATGCCGGGGCGACTTCCGTCTATGGCATCCGCATCGTCACGCCCGACGCCAACGGCGATGGTAAGCCGGAGCCGCAGCGCCGCGGTGTACCCGGCGCCACCTTCATGCCTGGCCAGTTCGGCGAAGAGAATGGCGGCGGACCGGGCACGATCTGGCGCATCGACGGTGTCAGTGGCGCGGTGTCGAAATTCGCCGACATCGACACCAACAGCGGTCCCGGCATCGGCGACGTCGCCTTCGACGCGGCGCACCGCCAGTTCTTCGCCGCCGACCTGGACGATGGCCTGATCCGGCGCATCGACGCTTCGGGCACAGTCCTGGACAGCTTCGACCACGGCGTTGCCGGCAGGCCCGCCGGCGGCCTTGCCGCCCTTGCCGACGACGGTTCGCGGATGGACATACAAGACGCGGCCTTCGACACCGGGAACCCCGCTAGCTGGGGGTATACGCAAGATGAGAGGCGCGTCTGGGCAGTCGCCGTGCAAGGCGGCCGCATCTACTACGCGGTGGGCGACAGGGGCGAAATCTGGTCGGTCGGCATCGGCGACAAGGGCAACTTCACCGGCGACGTGCGCCGCGAATTCGTCGTCGGGGCTGGCACCCCGGTCACCGACATTGCCTTCGCCGGCGGGGGCGACATGTATCTCGCCCAGCGCGCCAGGATAGGTAATGCGGCAAGGGACAAGGCGGAGGTGCTGCGCTACCGGCGCGAAAACTCCGGCGGCCCTTGGGCGCAAGTGCCACGATCCGCATCGGCGAGTACCGACGTCGATGGCGTGCCGACGGCCGGCGGTGTCGCCCTGCAATATGGCTTCGACGCTGCGGGCCGTATCGACCGGGCCGCCTGTTCCGGCACGGTGGTTGCCTCGAGCGACCAGTTGAAGAGTGCGGGCGTGGCAGGGCCGGCCTTCGCGGGCGTCCGTATGGCGGCATCCGGGGAGGGGGGCGAAGCTTCCGGCGCGCGGTTCGTCCGCTTCGGCGGCGCGGGGCAGATGGGCGACGTCGAGGCCTGGAACCCTTGCGAAGTCTCAGCCATGGCCGCTGCGGCGCCGCAGCCAGAAAGTGGCGCGGCGAGTGCCGCTCCCACGGGTGGCGGTTCGGCTGCCGCCCCGGCGGCTGAGGCAGGCCCCCGGCTTCTCCAGGTCGAGCAGACCGGCGACACGCGCTGCCGGACCGGCCAGCCCTGCACCTTCGTCATTGAGATCACCAATCCCGGCCCGGAACCTGTCGAGGGCCCGATCCGCTTCGGCGACGCCATCGCCGTCGAGGGCATCGGGCGGCTGGAGGGCATTTCCGTCACGTCGATCGATCCGCCGCTAGGCTGCAAGCCGGTGCCGTCGAAGCTGCCCCTGTCCTGCGCGGGTGGGGGCGGCCTGGGCGGGGGCGGCAGCAGCACGCACAAGATGACCGTCGTCATCGCGGCGTCCGCGCTCGGCGGTGCGGCATCGCCCATCGCTGCCCAGAACTGTTTTGCGGCCGTGCCGCCCGATACGACGGTCGCGGGCCTCGGTGGCGGTGCGTCGGCACCGGGCGGTCCGGGTGGCGCCGGCCCCTACGCCTGCCACCGCTTCACCATCGAAATCCCCAAGGGCGGCGGCCAGTGCAAGCTGCTGCCGGGTCAGATCAGGACCAAGGCAGGCCGCTGCATCTGCCCGCGCGGGACCTCGCTTGCCGGCGGCAAGTGCGTGCAGGTAAAGCAGCCAGCCTGCAAGATTGCGGGCCAGGTTCGCGGCAAGAACGGCGTCTGCGCCTGCCCGCGTGGAACGCAGGCCGTCAGGGGCGCCTGCCGCAAGCCGCCGCAGGCGTGCCCGGCAGGTACGGCCTTGGTCGGCGGCCGCTGTGCGCCCCGGGGCGGCTGCATTGCCGGCGAGATTTTTGTCAACGGCCAATGCATGATCGTCGAACCCTCGTGCCCGCGCGGCACGGCGGGCAAGTATCCCAACTGCCGGCCGATTCCCCGCTTGCTGCATGTGCCGTCCGATCGCTCGGACCGTCCCGACCGCCCGGATCGCCCGGGCCGCGACCCCTCAGGCGGTGGCGGCAGCACTCCCGGTGGCAGTTCGTCGGGTGGCAGTAACTCCGGTGGCAGCACGCAGGGCGGCAGTTCCACGGGTGGCGGAACCCCGGGAGGGCCGAGCCGACCTTAGTGAGAAGCGAGTCAGGTGGACGAAGCGCCGGCGCTGCGGCGATCTGGCGGGATTCTCGGCTCGACAAGGGCGGCCGCTGATATTAGGCAGTCCGGAACATCGCGCCCTTCCGGAAAGGCCTGAACGTGAGCAACAAAACCCTGATCGCGCCCTCGGTGCTGTCATCCGATTTCTCCAAGCTCGGCGACGAGGTCGAGGCGATCGTCGCCGCCGGCGCCGACTGGATCCATCTCGACGTCATGGACGGTCACTTCGTCCCCAACATCACCTTCGGCCCGCCGGTCATCAAGGCGATCCGCAACCGCACCGACAAGGTGTTCGACTGCCACCTGATGATCCAGCCTGCCGACCCGTATCTCGCGGCCTTCGCCGACGCCGGCTGCGACATCATCACGGTCCATGCCGAGGCCGGCCCGCATCTCGACCGCTCGCTGCAGACGATCCGCAATCTCGGCAAGAAGGCAGGCGTGTCGCTCAACCCGTCGACGCCGGAATCGGTGATCGAATACGTGCTCGACCGCCTCGACCTGGTGCTCCTGATGACGGTCAACCCGGGCTTCGGCGGCCAGGCCTTCATTCCGGCGGTCATCGACAAGGTGAAGCGCGTCAAGGCGATGATCGGCAATCGCCCGATCGACATCGAGATCGACGGTGGTGTGACACCCGAGACCGCCCCGCTGGTCACCGCCGCTGGCGCCAATGTACTGGTCGCCGGCAACGCCGTGTTCAAGGGCGGGCCGTCGGCCTATGCCGCAAACATCGAGGCGATCCGGGCAGCGGCTGATAAGGCTGCGATCTGAAGTGTAGAGTTTGGGGATAAGCCCCCCTCACCGTCACGGCTTCGCCGTGCCACCTCTCCCCCACTTCGTGAGGGAGAGGAACCTAGATCCTGCTAGTCCGCCACTCTTCATTCGACGAGTTTGCAAAGCCAGCGCCTCGCGATTGGCGTTTCCTCGCCCCCACGCAGTGGGGGAGAGGTGGCACGGCGAAGCCGTGACGGTGAGGGGGCCTTTCCTCACCAGTGAGGCCCCCCGCTCCCTGACTAGGCCTCAAACACCTTGTTGCCGTCGATCCAAGTGCCCGACACGTCGAGCGCATCGGTCAACTGCACGGCATTCGCCGCAAAACCCTTGGCCAGCCGTCCGAGGCGGTGGTCCTGCTTCACCGATTCCGCCGGATAGAGCGAGGCCATGCGGATCGCCTCGCCGAGGTCGTAGCCGATCTTCTCGTGCATGAAGCGGATGGCCGAGATCATGTCGAGGTCGGCGCCGGCGAGCGTGCCGTCTTCCAGCGTCAGCCGCCCGTTCTCGCGCTTGATGGTGCGGCCGTTGAGCTGGAACGACTTGAGGTCGGTACCGATGGTCGCCATGGCGTCGGTGACGAGGAAGATGCGCGCCGGGCCGTTCTTGGCCTTGAGCGCGATCTGCATCGTCGCCGGGTCGACATGGACGCCGTCGGCGATCAGGCCGGCCGACAGCGTCGGCGTCTCGATGGCGGCACCCGCCAGCCCCGGCTCGCGGTTGCCGATCTGGCTCATGGCGTTGAACAGGTGTGTCGCCATGGAAGCGCCGGCCTCGGCATAGGCGCGTGCCGTGCGGTAGTTGGTGTCGGTGTGGCCGAGGCTCACCACGACGCCGGCATCCGCCAGGGCCTTCACCTGCTCGGCCGTGACCGACTCGGTCGCAACAGTCGTCAGCAGCACCGGCATCGACGGACGCGCCGCGATCAGTGCTGCCTGGTCCTGCTCGTCCATCGGCCGGATCAGCTTGGGATCGTGCGCGCCCTTGCGGGCGAGCGACAGATGCGGGCCCTCGAGGTGCAGGCCGAGGAAGCCCGGCACCTTGCGCCTGGCGGCCTCGATGCCGGCGGCGATGGTCGCGCGGGTGATCTCGCGCGTGTCGGTGATCAGCGTCGGCAGCACCGCCGTCGTGCCGAAGGGCATCTGCGCCTTGCAGATCGTCTCCAGCGTGTCGACGTCCGGCTTGTCGTTGAGCATCAGCCCGCCGCCGCCATTGACCTGCAGGTCGATGAAACCGGGGACGAGCATGGCGCCCGCCTCCATCACCTTCACGCCCGAGGGAATGTCGCCGCGTGCGACGATGCCCTCGATGACGCCGTCCGTGACCAGCAGAGCGCCATCCTCGTGCCAGGCGTCACCATCGAAGATGCGCCCGGCAGCAATCGCAAGACGTTCGCTCATATCGTTTCGGTCACTTTGCGCAGGTTGGGCGGGCTGTCGGGGTTGAGCCCGCGGTGGCGGGCGAAGGCCTCGACGAAGCCGTAGAACGAGGCGATCAGCATCAGCGGATCGGTGAGCGGGTGGCCGGTGGCGACGTGCGGCAGCACCTTCGCCTTCTTGGCGAGCGACGAGGTGATGTGGATCGCAGCACCACGGTCGGCGAGCCCGTCGGCGGCCTCGGCGATCGATGGTTCGGAGGCGTCGCGGGCGGCAAGCGCCAGCACCGGGAAGCCGGGGCGCACCAGTGCCAGCGGGCCGTGCATCACTTCCGCCGCACTGTAGGACTCGGCGTGCATGGCGCAGGTTTCCTTGAACTTCAGCGCCGCCTCGTTGGCGATGGCAAAGGACGGGCCGCGGCCGAGGATGAAGAGCGAGTTGCCGTCGTTGAGTTCGCCGGCAATGCCCATCCAGTCGCAGTCGACCGCCTTGGCGAAATGCTCGGGCAGAGCCGAAAGCGCCGCGAGCAACTTGTCGTCGCCGGTCCAGTGGCCGAGCACGGCGAGGCCGGCGACCGCCGAGTTGACGAAGGTCTTGGTGGCCGCGACGCTCTTTTCGACACCGGCGCGGATGTCGATGGCGTGGTCGGAAGCCTCGGCCAGCGGCGAGCCGGCGGTGTTCGTCAGCGCGACCGTGAGTGCGCCGCCGGCGCGGGCGCCCTCGGCCATGGCGACGATGTCGGGGCTCTTGCCCGACTGCGAGATGGCGAGGCAGGCGGAATCGGCGAGCTTCAGCTTGGCGCCGTAGATCGAA
>MEEF01000104.1 GCA_001724355.1 Mesorhizobium sp. SCN 65-20
GCGATCACTATTCGCGCCGCATCGCTGCATTCCAGGGCGTCTGCATCAACGCGGAGGACCCGACCGAGGTCCCTCACAAGGAGGAGATTTTCCGGTGAGTGCGGGAACGACAAAACTCAACGTCACCGTGACGGACGTCGTCGCGGTCAACGAACTGGTCAAGCGCTTTCATTTCGAGCGCACCGACGGCGAATACCTGCCGACCTTCTCGGGCGGCGCCCATGTCGTCGTCGAGATGCGCGACAACGACAGGACCAGGCTCAACCCCTATTCGCTGATGAGTTCGCCGCTCAACACGCGCGACTACACCATCAGCGTGCGCCGCGACGATTCCGGCCGCGGCGGCTCGCTTTTCATGCACAACCACGTCAAGCGCGGCATGGAGATGGTGATCAGCTATCCGGTGAACCTGTTCTCGCTGGATCTGCGCGCCAAGAAGCACCTGATGATCGCGGGCGGCATCGGCATCACGCCGTTCCTGGCGCAGACCGCGCAGCTGGCCGCCTCGAGCGGCAGCTTCGAGCTGCACTATACCTGCCGCACGGAGGCTCTGGGCAGCTATACGGAGGCGCTGCGCGAGCGCTACGGCAACCGCGTCCACCTCTATTACGACGATCGCAACGAGCGCATCCCGCTCGACCGCCTGTTCGCCACGCAGCCGCTCGGCACGCACATCTATGTCTGCGGCCCGGAAGGCATGATCCGCTGGGTACGCGACACCGCCGCCCAGCATGGCTGGCCGAACGAGATGGTGCACTACGAGCATTTCGCGGCACCGCAGCCGGGCAAGCCCTTCGACGTCACGCTGGCGCTCTCCAAGAAGGAGATCAGGGTCGGCGAAGATCAGAGCCTGCTCGAGGCCATGGAAGCGGCTGGCATCGACCCGCCATATCTGTGCCGCGGCGGCGTCTGCGGCCAGTGCGAAACGAACGTCATCTCACATGACGGCACGTTCAAGCACAACGACCATTGGCTGAGCAAAGAGGAGCACTGCTCGGGCAAGAAGATCATGCCGTGCGTGTCGCGCTTCGAAGGACGTTCACTGGTCCTCGAGCGCTGATCGCCGGCCCCGGCAACTGGGAGGAATTCATGGGCATCAACTTCAGGAAAGAGACGTTCCGAGACGACTTCACCTTCAAGAACAGTCCGGAGCAGGTCAGGCGGTTTCCGTTCCCGTTCAACGAAGACGCCTACATGTATGCGGTCAACATTGAGCCGCATGTCCCCGGCCCGAAGAACTCGGTCTTCGAGCATCTCATCGACGTCGACGAGCACTACGTCTCGGAGATGCAGGACCGGGCCATGGTGCTGGCGGAGGACCCGCTGCGCTGCCAGTCGCTGCCGCACATGACGCTGGCCGGCTGGGACCTGCTCGAACTCTTGATGGTCGAGAAGGCGAAGAGCTACCCCGAGCATTTCGAGCTGACCCGGGAAGGCGATCGCTGGCGCTGGGTAAACCGGCCGCTCGGCATCGACGACACCTTCACCTTCGGCGATGTCTCCACCCTTCCCTACGGGCCGATGGAGTACATCACCCGCCAGAGCCAGGGCGATTTCGCAGTCCTCGACCAGCGCGACGGCAATCTGTGGATGGACGCCGGCATGGTCACCACGCAGGCCGACTGGTCGCTCGACTTCGACATCGGCATGAACTTCTTCGAGTGGCACGCGCCGGTGCCGCTGGCACATGAGAAGGGCATCTTCACGCGTGCGCTAAAATTCCTGACCAACATCCAGCAGGGCCAGCCGGCCCGGCGCCTCAACTGGACCATGACCATCAACCCGCGGCTCGACACCAGCCCGGAGAATTTCCACAAATGGGGCACTGATCGCCTGACGGTCACGCCCGAGAACGTCGGCAACAAGGTTCATCTGCGCGTCGAGCTGCAGAGCTTCTGGCGCCTGCCGCGCTCGAACGCGCTGGTGTTCCCGATCCGCTGCTACCTGATCAAGATGGATGAACTGGTGGCGCAGCCGAAATGGGCACGCCGCTTCCACCGCGTGCTGCGCGACCTGCCGGACGAACTCGCCGATTACAAGGGCCTGACGCGCTATCGGCCGACTGTTGTCGAGTGGCTGTCGAAGTACGACGACGGCGCCCCGACCTCGCCCGGCTTCAGCCCGGATTGAGCCATTCACAACAATCTTCGGTCCCGGAACTTCGTTTCGGGGCCGTTCGCTTTTGGGAAACGGCCTTCGCCGGCCGCAGCATCGGAGTGGGATCTAGATGAGCGAAGCGTTGCAGCCCCGGAGAAACTCCCTGTTCGTGGAACTCGGCGGCGAGGAGACGATCCGCCGACTCGTCGAGACCTTCTACGACATCGTCGAGCACGACGAGGAGGCCAAGCCGCTGCATGTGCTCCACCTGCGCGGCCACGGCGTCGCCCACTCGCGCGAGGAACAGTTCAACTATCTCTGCGGCTTCTTCGGCGGGCCGAGCTACTATGTCCAGAAGCACGGCCACTCGCGGCTCAAGGAGATCCACGAGCATGTCGAGATCGGCCCCGAACTGCGCGACATGTGGCTGAATTGCATGCGCAAGGCGATCGACAAGGCCGACATCCCGCAGGAACGCCACGAACTGGTCATGCGCCACTTCGGCTTCGCGGCCGAGACCGCCAGGAACATGGATTGACGCGTATCTCGTGGTGCTGCGGCCAGTGTTGTCGGAAGAGCCGCCGTACACCCGCCCCAATAGCTAAACGGATGCTGCCACCGGAACGCGCCCCTGCTTGCGGCAGCGGGCAGCCTATTCGCTGCCGGTGCCCTGCGGGTAGGAGATGATCGACAGGTACTTGATCGGCCGCGTGGTCAGCTCTTCCGGGCCGTGCGGCGCGTCGGCGTCGAAGAACAGGCTGTCGCCGGGTGTCATCCGGTAGAGGTTGTTGCTGTGGCGGTAAACCACCTCGCCTTCCAGCATGTAGAGGAACTCCATGCCCTCGTGCTGGAACATCGGGAAGACGTCCGAATCCTCGGAAAGTGTGATGAGATAGGGTTCCACCACCACGCCCGCGGTGTTCGAGCCGATATGGCCGAGCAGCGTGTACTGGTGGCCGGCGCGAGTGCCGCGGCGCTCGACGTCGACGCCTTCGTTCGCCTTGACGAAGACGGCGTTGCGCTCCTCCTCGAAGCGGCGGAAGAACGCGGTCAGCGGCACGCCGAGCGCGCGCGACAGCGCCTGCAGCGTCGTCAGCGACGGCGAGGTGATGCCGTTCTCGATCTTGGACAACATGCCGAGAGAGATGTTGGTCATGGCCGCGAGATCGGCGACGGTGATGCCGAGCTTCTTGCGGAATGCTCTCACCTCGTGGCCTAGGGCCACTTCGAGCACCTTCTCCGGCGTGTCGCGGATGGCATGAGGGTCTTGCTTGAGCGGTACGGCTTGCGCCTTGGCGGCCGCGGCCGCTCTCCTGCCTTGGGGCATCGCAACAGCAATCTGGTCGTCTTCCACGATCAAGGCACCCTCATTGGTCGAGTCACATTTCCAACATTTTCACTTCTGGTAAATTTCAATGCCATACATTTCAAGAGATATCACGGCAGTTGTATGAGAACTACTGTGGGTAGACGCGACAAAGCTCCGACGGCGCGCGGCCGATCGCGCCGGGACAACATGAGCAGAGCTGAATACTTCGAACGGCCTTCCAGGAACGATGCCGTCCTTGCGCCGCGCGGAGGTGTTCGGGCCGGCGCGGGCAATCGGTTCGTTGCGCGCCGGCCTGGGTTCATGTCCGAAGACCCCTATCGTGGCGACCACTCCGCATCGCCTTACGACCTCGGCCTGGTCTTCTGCGGGTCGTAGTGGGCGAAGGGCACGATCCTGGCCGGAAGGCGCTTCTGGTGTCCGTCCAGCTTGCCGACCTCGACCTCGGTGCCGACATTGGCATGGGTGGCGTCGACGCGGGCGAGCGCGATGTTCTTCTTCAGCACCGGCGAGCGCACCGACGAGGTAACGACGCCGATCTGGGCGCGGCCGATATGCACGCAGTCGCCATGGCCGACGGCGACGTTGCCGTCGATGTCGAGGCCGACCAGCTTGTGGATCGGGTTCTCCTTGCGCCGGATCAGCGCCTCGCGGCCGATGAAGTCGTCGGTCTTGGTCTTGAGCGGCACGGTGAAGCCGATGCCAGCCTCGAACGGATCGGTCTGGTCGGAGAACTCGTAGTTGGCGAAGATCAGTCCGGCTTCGATGCGCACCATGTCGAGGGCGGCAAAGCCCATCGGCTTGAGGCCGTGCGGCTGGCCCGCCTCCCACACCGCGTCGAAGACCTTTTCGGCGTCGCGCGGATGGCACCATACCTCGTAGCCGAGCTCGCCGGTGTAGCCCGTGCGCGACACCACGATCGGCACGCCGGTGGAATCGCCGATGCGGCCGATGGTGAAGCGGAACCATTCGAGCTCGGAGAGCGCCGGCTGGTGCGGCGGCGTCCAGACGATGTCCTTGAGGATGTCGCGGCTCTTGGGGCCCTGGACGGCGATGTTGTGCATCTGGTCGGTCGAGGAGCGGACGAGCACCTTGAGGCCGAGCTTCTCGGCCACTTCGCGCAGCCAGACGCCGGAATAGTCGTCGCCGCAGATCCAGCGGAAATTGTCCTTGCCGAGGCGCAGCAGCGTGCCGTCGTCGATCATGCCGCCGTGCTCGTAGCACATGGCGGTGTAGACCACCTGGCCGACGCCCAGCTTCTTGACGTCACGGGTCAGCGTGTACTGCATCAGCGCTTCGGAGTCCGGGCCGGTGACCTCGAACTTGCGCAGCGCCGAGAGGTCCATCACCACCGCCTTCTCGCGGCAGGCCCAGTATTCCTCGATCGGACCTTCCTTGGCGAATTCCTGCGGCAGCCAGTAGCCCTTGTATTCGATGAAGTTGCGGGTGTGCTTGGAGAAGCTTGAGTGGAAGGCGGTCTCGCGGGTCATCTTGGGTTCGGCCTCCGGGGTCGTGCGTCGGGCGATCGCGCGCTGGAACTTGTTCTGCCCGGAATAGGTCCGGACGTGGATGTCGGTGAGGTTCCAGCCATTGGATGGCGTGGTGTCATCTGGGCAGGCGGAGGACACGCAGACGATGTCGGTCAGCGCGCGCAGCAGCACATAGTCGCCCGGCCGTGACCAGGGTTCGTCCGAATACATCACGCCATGGGCGTCGATGCCGGTGTTGAAGAAGAAGTTGGCAGCCATCCAGCCGGCGCGCGGGGTCACCCCATGCGAGGCCAGTGCGCCGTTGAAGTTCTCCGAGCAGTTGATGTGCCCAGGGTAGCCGATGTCGTCGTAATACTTGGCGTAGCAGGCGAGCGCAAACGCGTCGTGCCGGCCGCAGGTGTCCTGCACGACTTCGACCAACGGCTCGAAATCCTGGTCGAAATATTTCGCATGCAGGCCAGGCATCGGATAGGCATGGCCCATCACCGAGCGGGTGGCGGTGACATCGAGCGCGAGGTCGCGGCCCTTGTCGAGCTTGCGCGCCGAGAAGCACTGGAAGTCGGTGCACTGGCGGCCGTCGACGTCGATGATCTGGATGTAGTCGCCGGCCTTGACGAAATAGGCCTCCGCCGTGCGCGACTTGATGCGCAGGTCGATCACGGGATCGGCGAGCGGATCGGGCAGGTCGAAACCGCCGGGCGTGGTGCGGACCTTGGCCCGCTTGACCATCACCACCAGCGGCGTCGTGGTGTCGTGGGTGTCGACCGCCATCGGACCGCCGGGGGCCGCGACCACGAGCGAGCCGGGGCGCGTGACGACGAAGCTCTGCTCCTCACCCGCCGGGGTGCCGGCATCGAAGAAGCGCACGGCCTCAACGCGGCCGAGTTCGAGCTTGCGGCGGGCAAGGCCGAGGCGAAACTTCTGCAGGCTGTCGTCGCCGTCGGCCAGAAGCGCCTTCAGGCCCGAGGCGTCGCTGTTGGTGCGCGTCCCCAGGATGCCGGGATCGGCGCGCCCCTGCGCGTCGAAGGCGACGAGTTCGCAGGGCTGGCCACCCTCGAGGTTGCGGACCGTCACGCGGTCGCCTGCCTCGACGTCGATCAGTGCCGCACCGGCCCCGGGAACATGGTAGCGTTCCATGCCGGGAACGAGCAGCCCGGGCTGAAGAATGAGACTGGGCTTCGGCGGACCTGCCGTCACGGCGGGGTAGTCTGCGATCGTCATCACCACCTCGTCAAAAATTTGCCTGTGTGTAAAATAATTTCAATCTAGAGAATACCGACTTTTCTCGTCCTAGCAAGGCTTCGTTTCGTCGCAATGCCGAAAAATGAGGCGCGGTGACCGTCTGCCGGGCAGCCTCTCCGGTAAAATCCGGGACCATTCGGCGGCGCCTCGACTTGCCGGGCGATTGCCCCGGCCCGCTCAGCCATCTTTACTGAATCAGATTCGACAAATATTTCAAACTTGGACTGTGCTGCGGTAGGATTCGTCTCGTGGCCGTGAGGCAGAACTGACATGCAAGGCCGTGAAATGAAGCCTGAACCCGAACTCGCATCGCAGATCATCTCCACCTACACGCTGGGAGCGACGGTGCAGACGGTCCTGGACCGATTGTTCGCGAAGATAAGGTCGGAGGAATATCCGCTGAATGCGCGGCTTCCTTCGGAACGGGCACTGGCTTCGGAGATGGGGGTGGCCCGCAATACGGTGCGCGAGGCGCTGGATGTGCTGGAATCCCGCAATGTCATCACGCGGCGCCCAGGCAGCGGCAGCTTCGTCACCTATCGCTCGGAAGACGTGCCGGAGCGGGGAGACAGTTCGGTCGCAATGGAAACCAGCCCATTGGACCACCTTGTCGTGCGCGGCATCCTCGAACCCGAAATGATCCGGCTTGCCGTCATCAATATGACCCCGCGCGAGGTGTGGGACCTCGAGCAACTCATGTCGAAGATCGAAAGCGTGCACACCGACGTTGCCGCTTTCGTGAAATGCGAGGAGGAAATCTACCGCAAGATCGCCGAGGGAACGCACAATCCCCTCCTGGCATCCTGCTACAATCTGGCGATCGAGGCCTGCAGGGTGAGCTTCCGCACCACGCTGCTGCGCCGGCACCTGTCCCCGAAGCGCATCCTCGAATACCAACAGCGTTACAATGCGCTGTTCAATGCGATCGCCTCGCGCGACGTGGAGCGGGCCGTCGAGTTCATCAAGCTGCACCTGATCGAGGAGCAGAAGCTATTTCTGCAGGACTAGTTCCGGCGTTCGCGCCTTCAGGGCGGTTCCGGCCCCGCTCGAGCGCAGGCGCTGCTCCCAAAGCTGCCCCAGATCCGACATTTCCTGCTTGAGCAGGCCGCCATGGCGTTCCAGCCAGCGGGGGATTGAGCCGAAGGCCGCGATCTTCGCCTTGCCGTTTCTCAGCGTAACGACGGGCCAGTCTCCGACCAGCGCGTTGTCGATCCCGAACATGCTCTCGCCCCACCAATGCGCCGGACCGAAGGCGTGAGTGACATGCCCGAGCTGCTTCATCGCCGCCAATACGGGCAAGGGGTTGACGCTGTCGCATTTTTCGACCGCCGCATGCCAGATATCCAGGATGGCGACATACTCCCAGCTCACCGCTGTCCAGGTGCCGGGGAAGCGGCGGTTATACTCGTCGAAAAAGCCCTTCGGCTGGTTGAAGAAGAACGTCTTATCGGTCAGCTTCTCGTCGTCGAAGTCCGGAAACTGGAAGACGAAACCTTCCATGAATTCGACCGACGTACGGGCAACGAGCTGGTCGTAGTAGTCCAGCGTGCAGGATATGATCTGTCCCTTGAAGCCCTGCGCATGAGCATATTCGGTCATGGCATGGACCATTGGCGTATAGCTGGTGCACCAGCAGAGGATGTCAGGGTTCGCATCCAGCATAGGCTGCACGATTGCGGCAGCATCGGTGGAGCCGGGATCATACTGGATTTCCTTGGCGATCCCCACGTTGGCCGCCTTGAAGGCCGCGCGATAAGTCGCCAGCGAGGGCAGGCCGAGCGCGTCGGACTGGCTGCAGATCGCGACGGTGCGGAGCTCCGGCCTTGCGTGTGCCAGCCAGTCCACCCCCGTCACGTTGTAGATCGGATGCGTTTCACTGGGAGCGATCAGATAGCGCGTGTCTGGCGACAGGTCGCTCGGCAGCAGGGTCGAGGTCAGGACTTTGCGGTCGGTCAGGTAATCCCGTATCTGTGAAACGGTATCGCCGCCCAGCATCATCAGCAGCTTGACGTCATGCCGTTCCACCAGATGGCGCGCACCCTCCGCGGCCCGCCCGGCATCGTAGTCGCAATCATACTCTATGATCTTTATCGGATAGCGGCGCCCGTTGATCAGCAAGCCGCCGGTCTTGTTCAGCCAGTCCTCCCAGATCCGGCAGCCATGCAACCCGGGCAAGCCCCATGACTCCGCCTGGCCGCTCAGCGGCGCCAGGAATCCGATGTTGACCGCGTTCGGCATGCCGACCGACAACCGGGGCAGCAGACTGGAAACCGCGAGTTGATGGGCAAAGCTGGAGTTCTGCATGGTCCGTGTCTACCATCAAAGGCCGGGAGCTTCATCCATGTGGGGCGAAAATTTTCTTCCTCACAGGAAACTTCATTGACAAATTGGTATAACGGCAGGCAACATAACTGAACCAGAGGAACCAATAACGAAATTTGGTCTATACCAGTAGGAGGAGAACCCATGACAGCCAAGCGTGTAGCCGTGATTGGAGCTGGACCGTCGGGTCTGGCGCAGCTGAGGGCATTCCAGTCCGCCGCGGAGAAGGGCGCAGAAATCCCGGAAATCGTCTGCTTCGAGAAGCAGGCAAACTGGGGCGGCCTGTGGAACTACACCTGGCGCACGGGCCTCGACCAGTACGGCGAACCCGTCCATGGCTCGATGTACCGCTACCTCTGGTCGAACGGCCCCAAGGAAGGCCTGGAGTTCGCCGACTATTCCTTCGAGGAGCACTTCGGCAAGCAGATCGCTTCCTATCCGCCCCGCGCCGTCCTATTCGACTATATCGAAGGCCGGGTGAACAAGGCCGGCGTGCGCAAGTGGATCCGCTTCGAGACCGTCGTGCGCATGGTGACCTGGAACGAGCAGACCAAGAGATTCACCGTTACCGTGCAGGATCTGCCCAAGGATCACTGCTATTCCGAGGAATTCGACAACGTCATCGTCGCCTCGGGCCACTTCTCGACCCCGAACGTTCCGGAATTCCCCGGTTTCGACCGCTTCAACGGCCGCATCCTGCATGCCCATGATTTCCGCGACGCCCGCGAGTTCATTGGCAAGGACATCCTGATCGTCGGCACCAGCTACTCTGCCGAGGACATCGGCTCGCAGTGCTGGAAGTACGGCGCTAAGTCGATCACCAACTGTTACCGCACGGCGCCGATGGGCTTCAAATGGCCCGACAACTGGGAAGAGCGCCCGCTGCTCGAGAAGGTCGACGTCAACACCGCCACCTTCAAGGACGGATCGACCAAGCGCATCGACGCGATCATCCTGTGCACCGGCTACAAGCACCACTTCCCGTTCCTGCCGGACGACCTGCGCCTGAGGACCGCCAACCGGTTGGCCACCGCCGACCTCTACAAGGGCGTCGCCTACGTCAACAACCCGGCGATGTTCTACATCGGCATGCAGGACCAGTGGTTTACCTTCAACATGTTCGACGCCCAGGCCTGGTGGACGCGCGACGTGATCCTCGGCCGCATCAAGCTGCCCGCGACCAAGGCCGAGATGGTCGCCGACGTCGAGGACCGTGTTGCCCGCGAGGATGCCGGTAAGGACTCCCACGACGCGATCGAGTACCAAGGCGAGTACGTCAAGGAACTGATCGCCGAAACCGACTACCCGAGCTTTGACGTGGACGGCGCCAACGCGGCCTTCTTCGAGTGGAAGGAACACAAGAAGAAGGGCATCATGGAGTTCCGCAACCACTCCTACCGGTCGGTCATTACCGGCACGATGGCGCCCGCACACCATACGCCCTGGAAGGACGCGCTCGACGACTCGCTGGAGTCCTACCTGCGCACCGCCACTCCCGTCGCGGCGGAGTAAGGCTCGGTCCACCGCAACCATCCGCACAATCAGCGATGCCGCCCCTTCCCGGGCGGCATTTGCTTTTGGAACGCCATCTCGTCTGAAAGGCGTCCACCGCATTCGGCAGTTACCGTGCACGGCGACAACTCAGGTTTGGTCTCCGAGCGAACGATCTCTTCGACGGCCTGCCGGGTCCCACAGCCTCGGCTCCGGCTCTTTAGAGCTAGACCCTCGCCAACGTTTTCACCCATCCGCAATTCTGCTATCGAATTGCAGCTACGTCTTTTCCAGTCAGGCTTTTTCCAGAAGGAGGAGCGAAATGGTTGGGTTTACGGCTAGCTGGATACACGGCAACGCAGTGGTAATGGAAAACCCGCCGGCGGAAGACGGCGGTCTCTTCGGCTTCAATCACTTCGGCTGGGGCACGCAGATAACGATGCGCCCCGGATTCTCGCGATGGTTTCACATCACGATACCAACGCCTGTGATCCTCGATGACAAACGACTGAAGCTGATCCGTGTCTTTCTTGGGTACGAGCA
>MEEF01000105.1 GCA_001724355.1 Mesorhizobium sp. SCN 65-20
GCGCCCTCGGCCATGGCGACGATGTCGGGGCTCTTGCCCGACTGCGAGATGGCGAGGCAGGCGGAATCGGCGAGCTTCAGCTTGGCGCCGTAGATCGAAGAGATCGACGGGCCGATCGAAGCAACCGGCAGGCCGGCGGTCAGCTCGATGGCATATTTGAGGAAGGAGGCGGCGTGGTCGGAGGAGCCGCGGGCGACGGTGGTGACGAAGCGGGGCTGGGCGCGCTTCAGGTGCAGGCCGGTCTCGGCCAGTTCCTTTGCCGAACCTTCGAGCAGGCGCGCGGTGGCCTCGGGGATTTCGGCGATTTCGCGCCGCATATGGGTAGTCGCGTTCAAGTACTTTCTCCTTCTTGCCCATCCGCCCCGGGCAGTCTCAGTTCGGCGACGAAATCGTAGGCGTCGCCCCTATAGACCGACTTGGTGAACTCGATCACCTTGCCGGTGGCGAGGTAGGATATACGCTCGATCTGCAGGCATGCCGAGCCCGCAGGTACATCGAGCAGTTTTGCGTCCGCCTCGCCCAGATTGACGGCCGAAATGCGCTGCACGGCGCGCACCGGGCGATGGCCGGTCTTGCCAAGTGCCATATAGAGCGACGATGTGACTTCGCGAGGGTCCGGCAGCACGGAAGCCGAGATTGCCGCGCGCTCGATGGCGAGCGGCGTCTCGTCGGCGATGCGCAGGCGGCTGAGCCGCGACACCAGTTCGCTGGCCGACAGGCCGAGCACCATCATCTCGTCGGGCGACGCGGTGTAGATGCCACGGTCGAGCCATTGCGAGCGTGCTGTCATGCCACGCCGCGCCATGTCTTCGGTGAACGAGGTCAGCCGCGACAGCGACTGCTCGACGCGCTCCATGCGCGGGGCGACGAAGGTGCCCGAGCCGTGCCGCTGTACCAGCATGCCGCTCTTGACCAGGTCCTGGACCGCCTTGCGCACGGTCACGCGCGATATGTCGGCCTTGGCGGCGATATCGCGCTCGGACGGGAGGGCGTCGCCCGGGCCGATCAGGCCGCGGCGGATCGCATCCTCGATGTTGCGCTTGAGCTGCAGGTAGAGCGGGGCTCCGCTCTGGCCGCCCTCGCGCAGCGTTTCGAAGATACGCTCGGCGGCCTCATCCATTGCCGCCTCCTGACTTGCCGAACTTCCTGATCGCCATCGCCACCGCACCGGAGATCGCATCGCCGAGCGGTGGATGCATGATCGCCCGGTAGCGTTCGGAAAGCAGCGGCGCGTAGAGCCCGGCGAGCCCGCCCAGCAGGCACAGGCGCTCGGGAGCCGCCAGGTCGAATACGGCAAGCGTTTCCTCGACGTCGGCCACGGCGCTCTCTACGATCCGCGCGGCGATGGCGTCGCCCTTGGCCGCATGCTCGAAGACCATCGGTGCAAACAGCCCGTAATCGCCGGGCTTGGCCGTGGTGGTGAACTCGACGATCTCGCTGGGGTCGCCCTTGAAGCGGTCGAGCATGAAATCGGTCAGCGGCGAGCCGGGGCGGATGCCGTCATGGACGAGCAGCGTCTCCTGCAGGAGGTCGCGGCCGATGCGCGCCCCGCTGCCGAGGTCGCCGACCTGGAAGCCCCAGCCGCCGAGGGGATGCAGCTTGCCCGCCCGGCGCGCCAGATAGACGGTGCCGGTTCCGAGTGCCGCGATGGCGCCGTCGTTTTCGCCGAGCGCGCCCTCGAGCGAGATCAGCGAGTCGTTCTCGACCTCGCTGTTGCGGAAGGGCAGGATGGCTTCGAGACGCTGCTTGTAGTCGCCAACATTGGCGCCAGCGAGGCCGAGCACGGCGTCGGTCGAGTTGAACAGCGCAGGGTCGATGCCTGCATCGCTGAAGGCCAGGCGCGCCGCCTCGACGATGTTCTCGCGCGCGCCATCGAGGTCGGTGCGGATGTTCGCCGGCCCGCTGCGGCCGCGGCCCAAAATCTCGCCCTTGGCGGTGGCCAAGGCCGCCCGGCAGCCGGTGCCGCCACCATCTATCCCGAGCACTAGATCCACGGCGTTTTCTCCTCAGGAAAGATAATACCAATAAAATACCAATAGCCAAGCTTAAATTTCCCGCAGCCGGATGCCGAGGCTCATTTGGTTGAATTTTATGGATTTTCCTTTCCATCTTGCGCTGCGGCAAAGGATTTTGTTAACGGCGCTGGACAAGTGGTATTTTTTTGGTATTGTCGTAACAAGGGAGAGACGGAATGGCGCCAAGGCGTACGGAATCGGTACACAAGGATGCATCGGGCATTGATGCCCGGACCCCCGAATCCGTGCTTCGCCTGCTTGCCGATGCTCAGATCGAGGCCGCCGGAGCGGTCCGCGCCGCAATCCCCGAAATCGCCGAAGCCGCCGAGAAGATCGCAACCAGCCTCGCCGCAGGCGGCCGTCTCGTCTATGCCGCCGCCGGCAGCTCCGGTCTTATGGCGCTGGCCGATGCGCTCGAACTGCCCGGCACCTTCGGAATTCCGCGCGAGCGCGTCTTCATCCTGCTTGCCGGCGGCCGCGAGGCGCTGATCAATCTCGCCGGCGGTCCGGAGGACGATGCCGGCCAGGCCGAGCTCGATGTCGCTTCGACCGGCCTTTCCGAGGGCGATTGCCTGATCGCACTGTCGGCCAGCGGTTCGACGCCCTATGCGATCGGCGCGCTCGAAGAGGCCAGGCGCCGCGGCGCATCCACCATCGCTTTCGCCAACAATGCCGGCGCGCCGATGTTCGACGTCGCCGAGACCTCGGTGTTGCTGCCGACGCCGCCTGAGGTCGTTGCCGGTTCGACGCGCATGGGCGCGGGCACTGCGCAGAAGATCGCGCTCAACATGATGTCGACCATGGCCGCGATCCATCTCGGCCACGTCCATGACGGCTACATGGTCAACCTGCACGCCGACAACATCAAGCTGCACGAACGCGCGGCCCGCATCGTCGCGGCGATTGCAGGCTGCGACACCGCCGAAGCGCAGGCGCTGCTCGAAAGGAGCGGCGGCTCGGTCAAGATTGCGATCCTGCTGGCTGCGGGGGCAGCGAGCCTGGAGGCGGCAAACCAACTTCTGGACGGGGCTGACCAGAAACTCAGGTCCGCCCTGTCGAAGCTCGAGGGGAGCAGAGGCTCTCATCAGTAGAGGCCTTGGAAGGTTAACAGGGAGAACTGAAATGAAACATCGTCTGCTTACTGGACTGCTGATGGCGTCCAGCATCCTCGGCTCCGCCGGGGTTGCGCTCGCCCAGGATGCCGCGCTCACCATCGAGAGCTGGCGCAACGACGACCTCGCCATCTGGCAGGAAAAGCTGATCCCGGCGTTCGAAAAGGCCAATCCGGGCATCAAGGTCACCTTCGCGCCGTCGGCTCCGACCGAGTACAACGCCGCCCTCAACGCCAAGCTCGACGCTGGCTCGGCCGGCGACCTGATCACCTGCCGCCCGTTCGACGCCTCGCTCGAGCTCTACAACAAGGGTCACCTGGCTGACCTGACCTCGCTGCCCGGCATGGAGAACTTCTCCGACGTTGCAAAGTCCGCCTGGCAGACCGACGACGGCAAGGCCTCCTTCTGCGTGCCGATGGCCTCCGTCATCCACGGCTTCATCTACAACCAGGAGGCCTTCGAAAAGCTCGGCATCGCCGTACCGGCGACCGAGGAAGAGTTCTTCGCCGCCCTCGACAAGATCAAGGCCGACGGCACCTACATCCCGATGGCGATGGGCACCAAGGATCTCTGGGAAGCCGCGACCATGGGCTACCAGAACATCGGCCCGACCTACTGGAAGGGCGAGGAAGGCCGCCTGGCGCTGATCAAGGGCGAGCAGAAGCTGACCGATCCGCAGTGGGTCGAGCCCTTCGCGACGCTGGCCAAGTGGAAGCCCTATCTCGGCGACGGCTTCGAAGCCCAGACCTATCCGGACAGCCAGAACCTGTTCACGCTTGGCCGCGCCGCCATCTATCCGGCCGGCTCGTGGGAGATCGCCACCTTCAACACGCAGGCGCAGTTCAAGATGGGCGCCTTCCCGCCGCCGGTCCGCAAGGCTGGCGACACCTGCTACATCTCGGACCACAACGACATCGGTGTCGGCCTGAACCCCAAGAGCAAAAACCCGGAAGCCGCCAAGAAGCTGCTCTCCTGGATTGCTTCGCCTGAGTTCGCGACCATCTACGCCAACGCCTTGCCGGGCTTCTTCAGCCTGAATTCGGCTCCGGTGAAGATGGAAGACCCGCTGGCCCAGGAATTCGTCTCCTGGCGCGAGAAGTGCAAGCCGACCATCCGCTCGACCTACCAGATCCTGTCGCGCGGCACCCCGAACCTCGAGAACGAGACCTGGGTCAAGTCGGCCAACGTCATCAACGGCACCGAAACCCCGGAAGCCGCTGCTGCCGAGTTGCAGAAGGGCCTCGACAGCTGGTTCAAGCCGGCAAAGTAATGCGGCGGGCTTGATGCTCGCAGGGAGGGCGCTCCTGCGCCCTCCCAACCCACTCGAATTCGGACCCGCGGGCTCGATTGGGGCTTGAATTAGCGCAACCGAAGGTGCGCTACTGCTTCCATGGCCTTGATGGCCGGAAGCGTCGTCGGGGACACTTCCTCGCAAACAACTTCAACGACCCTCGCAGGGCCGGACCAAGGACTCATTGAGATGTCGGAGCAAAGCCTAGTGCATAGCCAAGACAGACGACCGAGGCGCTGGCACATCGCCGTCTTCCTGGCGCCTGCCGTGCTGATCTACACCGTCGTCATGATCCTGCCGCTGTTCGGCACGCTGCAGCTGTCGCTCTTCGGCAATGTCGAGAACAGCCAGGTCTTCGTCGGCCTCGACAACTTCCGCACGCTGTTCGGCGACCCGCGCTGGTCGCAGTCGTTCTGGAACGCGCTGGGCAACAACACCTGGTTCTTCATCATCCATATGCTGGTGCAGAACCCCATCGGTGTCGTGCTGGCAGCACTGCTGTCGAGCCCGAAGCTGCGCTTCTCGGCCTTTTACCGCACCGCCATCTTCATTCCGACGCTACTGTCCTTCGTCATCGTCGGCTTCGCCTGGAAGCTGATCCTGAGCCCACTCTGGGGGGTTGCGCCAAACGTGCTCGACCTCGTCGGGCTCAAGAGCCTGTTCGTGCCGTGGCTCGGCAAGGAAGAATACGCGCTGACCGCACTCAGCCTGATCTCGGTCTGGCAGTTCGTCGGCATCCCGATGATGCTGATCTACGCCGCCATGCTGTCGATCCCCGAAGAGGTGATCGAGGCCGCCGAATGCGACGGCATCACCGGAATGTCGCAGTTCTGGAAGATCAAGCTGCCACTGATCCTGCCCTCCATCGGCATCATCTCGATCCTCACCTTCGTCGGCAACTTCAACGCCTTCGACCTGATCTACTCGGCGCAGGGTGCGCTTGCCGGCCCGAACTACGCCACCGACATCCTGGGCACGTTCCTCTACCGTACTTTCTTCGGCTTCCAGCTGCAGATCGGCGACAAGAACATGGGCGCCACCATCGCCTCGATGATGTTCTTCATCATCCTCGCGGGCGTCTGCCTGTACCTGTTCCTCATCCAGACGCGGCTGCGCCGCTACCAGTTCTGAGGGTGTCATGAGCAAGGCTGCCTCTTCCCTGCCGCGCACCATCGGCGCACATGCGGTGCTTCTCGCCTACACCGCGATCGCGCTGTTCCCGGTGATCGTCATCGTCATCAATTCGTTCAAGTCGCGCAACGCCATCTTCCGCTCGCCGCTGTCGCCGCCAACGGCCGAGACCTTCGACCTGATCGGCTACAAGACGGTGATGGCCCAGGGCGACTTCTTCCTCTACTTCCAGAACAGCCTGATCGTAACGGTCATGTCGCTGTTTCTGGTGCTCTTGTTCGGCGCCATGGCGGCCTTCGCGCTGTCGGAATACCGCTTCAAGGGCAACACCATGATGGGCCTCTATCTGGCCCTCGGCATCATGATTCCGATCCGCCTCGGCACGGTCGCGATCCTGCAGCTGATGGTGGCCTCGGGCCTGGTCAACACACTGACGGCACTGGTCCTGGTGTACACGGCGCAGGGCCTGCCGCTCGCCATCTTCATCCTGTCCGAATTCATGAAGCAGGTGTCGGACGACCTGAAGAACGCCGGCCGCATCGACGGGCTCTCGGAATACCGCATCTTCTTCCGCCTCGTCCTGCCGCTGGTGCGCCCGGCGATGGCAACCGTCGCGGTCTTCACCATGATCCCGATCTGGAACGACCTGTGGTTCCCGTTGATCCTGGCGCCGTCGGAGGCGACCAAGACGGTGACGCTCGGCGCCCAGGTGTTCATCGGCCAGTTCGTCACCAACTGGAACGCCGTGCTGGCGGCGCTGTCGCTGGCCATCCTGCCGGTGCTCATCCTCTACTTCATCTTCTCGCGGCAGCTCATCCGCGGCATCACTTCAGGAGCAGTCAAGTGACCACTGAAAAGCCCCTTCGCGTCGTCGTCGCCGGCCTCGGCAACATGGGCCGGAGCCATGCGCTCGCCTATCACAACAATCCCGGCTTCGAGATCGCGGCGCTGGTCAACCGTTCGGATGTGCCGCTGCCGGCGGGCATGGAAAGCTACGGCATCCAGCGTTCCTTCGAAGGCGCGATCCGGGAGCTCAAGCCCGACGTCGCCTCGATCAACACCTACTCCGACAGCCACGCCGACTATGCGGTGATGGCGATGGAGGCGGGCTGCCACGTCTTCCTCGAGAAGCCGCTGGCCACGACCGTGGCGGATGCCGAGCGGGTGGTCGCCTGCGCCAAGGCCAACGGCCGCAAGCTGGTGATCGGATACATCCTGCGCCACCATCCCTCCTGGATCAGGATGATCGCTGAGGCGCGCGGCCTGGGCGGCCCCTATGTCTTCCGCATGAACCTCAACCAGCAGTCATCCGCTCACAAGTGGGACACCCACAAGCAACTGATGAAGACGACCTCGCCGATCGTCGACTGCGGCGTGCATTATCTCGACGTCATGTGCCAGATCACCGACGCCGAGCCGGTCGAGGTGCGCGGCATGGGCCTGCGCATGACCGACGAGATCGCGCCCGACATGTACAATTACGGCCACCTGCAGGTGCTGTTCGCCGACGGCTCGGTGGGCTGGTACGAGGCCGGCTGGGGCCCGATGATGTCGGAGACGGCCTTCTTCGTGAAGGACGTCATCTCGCCCAAGGGCTGCGTGTCGATCGTCGTCAACGAGGCGGCCACCAAGTCCGACGACGTCGATTCCCACACCAAGACCAACATGATCCGCGTCCATCGCGCCGAGCTCGGCCCGGACGGCAGCTTCCTGCACGCCGACGAGAAACTGTCGATGAAGGACGAGCCGGGCCACCAGGGACTCTGCGACCGCGAGCAGGCCTTCGTGCTCAAGGCCATTCGCGAGGACATCGACCTTACCCGCCACATGGCCGATGCGGTCAAGTCGCTGCGCGTCTGCCTTGCCGCGGACGAGAGCGTCCGCACCGGCCGCCCCGTGAAGCTCTAACAGGAAGGACGAGCCTGTGGGTTCTCTCCAGATCGAAAACGTCAAGAAGTCCTTTGGCCCGGTCGACGTGCTCAAGGGTATCGACCTCGACGTCAAGGACGGCGAATTCGTCGTCTTCGTCGGCCCCTCGGGCTGCGGCAAGTCCACGCTGCTGCGCATCATCGCGGGCCTCGAGGATGCGACCTCCGGCAACCTCATGATCGACGGCCAGCGGGTGAACGCGGTGCCGCCGGCAAAGCGCGGCATCGCCATGGTGTTCCAGACCTACGCGCTCTATCCCCACCTGACCGTGCGCGACAACATGGGGCTTGGCCTCAAGCAGGCCGGCGCGCCTGCGGCCGAGATCGACAAGCGCATCGCCGCCTCCTCGGCCATGCTGTCGCTCGAACCCTATCTCAAGCGCCGACCGGCCGAGCTTTCCGGCGGCCAGCGCCAGCGCGTCGCCATCGGCCGCGCCTTGGTGCGTGAACCCAAGCTGTTCCTCTTCGACGAGCCGCTGTCGAACCTGGACGCCGCACTACGCGTCAACACCCGCCTTGAGATCGCCCAGCTGCACAACCGGCTGAAGTCGACGATGATCTACGTCACCCACGACCAGGTTGAGGCCATGACGCTGGCCGACCGCATCGTGGTGCTCAACGCCGGCCGCGTCGAACAGGTCGGGGCGCCGATGGAGCTCTACAACAGGCCGGCCAATCTCTTCGTCGCCGGCTTCATCGGCTCGCCCAAGATGAACTTCATCGACGGCGCACGCCTCGGCCAGACGGCCAAGACCGTCGGCGTACGGCCGGAACATATCTCGGTCAGCCAGACCGCGGGCGACTGGAAGGGTACCGTGGTGCACGCCGAGCACTTGGGCGCAGACACCAACGTGTTCCTGGAGACCGAAAAGGCCGGGCTCGTGACGATCCGCCTGTTCGGCGAATACAAGACCGGACCGGGCGAGACGCTCTTCGCCACGCCGGATCCCGCTCGGACCTACAGGTTCGACGCCGCTGGCAAGGCGATGGCGTAGGGCACTCCCGCCCGGCACGCATCCCGGTCCGAGGTCCGATGGCATTGACTCTCCAGCCGAATTCGGGATGGGGCCAGGCGGCGCTTTTTTATCGCCAGACGCTTGATCGCCACTGCGCTATATCCCAAAGCTAGCGGCGAAGGCGCGACCCCACCCGACGATTTCGGGCGGCCGCGCCAAGGAGGACAGGGCAGCATGCCAAGGACCGACATCGCAAGGCGGGTGTACAACCACACCTGGAAGCTCGATCCGATCGTGCGCAGCCTGCTCGATACGGATTTCTACAAGCTTTTGATGCTGCAGATGATCTGGGGCATGCACCCCAAGGTCGACGCCACCTTCTCGCTGATCAATCGCGCCACCTCGGTCAAGCTGGCGCAGGAGATCGACGAGGGCGAACTGCGCGAGCAGCTCGACCATGCGCGTACGCTGCGCTTCTCCAAGAAAGAGATGATCTGGCTGGGCGGCAACAACTTCTATGGACGCAAACAGATATTCGAGCCAGAGTTCCTGGCGTGGCTGGAGGACTTCCAGCTGCCCGAATACCACCTGGAAAAGCGCGACGGGCAATACGAGCTCACCTTCGCCGGGCCATGGATGTACACAACCATGTGGGAGATCCCGGCGCTCGCCATCATCAACGAGATGCGGTCGCGCTCGGCGATGAAGGCCTTCGGACCCTTCGCACTCGACGTGCTCTATGCGCGTGCCAAGGCCAAGATGTGGGACAAGACCGAGCGGCTGAAGAAGCTGCCTGGCATCAAGATCTCCGATTTCGGCACGCGCCGCCGCCACTCCTTCCTATGGCAGCGCTGGTGCGTCGAGGCGTTGAAGGAAGGCATCGGCAAAGCCTTCACCGGCACCTCCAACGTGCTGCTCGCCATGGACACCGACCTCGAGGCACTCGGCACCAACGCGCACGAACTGCCGATGGTCTATGCAGCGCTGGCGAATGGCGAAGACGAACTCAAGCAGTCGCCCTACAAGGTGCTGCGCGACTGGCAGCGCTACTATGGCGGCAACCTGCTGATCGTCCTGCCCGACGCCTTCGGCACGGCGTCCTTCCTGCGCGATGCGCCGGACTGGGTGGCCGACTGGACTGGCTTCCGTCCCGACAGCGCCCCGCCGATCGAGGGTGGCGAACGCATCATCGACTGGTGGCGCGAGAGGGGGCAGGATCCCAGGTCCAAGCTCCTGATCTTCTCGGATGGGCTCGACGTCGACACCATCATCGACACCTATCGCCATTTCGACGGCAAGGTGCGCATGTCCTTTGGCTGGGGCACCAACCTCACCAACGATTTCGAGGGCTGCGCGCCCAAGGAGACCGACCGGCTGAATGCCATATCGCTGGTCTGCAAGGTCACCGAGGCCAATGGTCGCCCGGTGGTGAAGCTCGCCGACAACCCGGCCAAGGCCACCGGCGACAAACAGGAAATCGCCCGCTATTTGCGCATCTTCGGCGAGAAGGACCGGGTGGAGCATCTGGTGAAGGTGTAGGGTGAGCTAGGGTCGGTGAACGGACCACGCCCCCCATGCCGGTAGGCCTGAGGGTGCGGTGGTTTTGGTGTCGAACCGGGGTTGGAACGAGCGCCATACGCTACCTGTTGCGCCGCCTTTTGGCCGAGACGTCGCGGCATGGATCCCCGGGTCTCCGCACGTCGCTTCGCTCCTTGCTCCGCCCGAGGATGACGAGGGGACTGGGCTTCCCGCCAACCCCGAAAGTCGGGTTTGGCAGGGAATGCCAGAGCATCTGGCTGATAAATCGGGAAAACTGGGCATTTCTGCCAATCGCAGACATTGACGA